>CACAAD010000001.1 GCA_902530455.1 uncultured Pelagibacteraceae bacterium
CATTTTCTACTAGCGAATAATAACAAGAAGTAACCACATAAAGTAGATAATAATGAACCAGTAAGTACACCAATCTTTACACCGTCACTAAATTCAAAGTTATTTGCAAAAGCAAGATTGCCCACGAATAAACTCATAGTAAAACCGATACCTGTTAATATCGAGACCGCATAAAGTGACATCCAGTTTGAGTTATTCGGTTTATCTGCAAACTTAAAGTAAATAGACAAATAGGAAAATAAAAATACTCCGATTTGTTTTCCAAAAAATAATCCACAAACTATTCCTAAAGGCACTGGATTTAACAATGTTGCAAAAGATAATCCCTCCAAAGATACTCCTGCGTTTGCAAAAGCAAATATTGGCATAATACCAAATGCTACGTAAGGAGAGATCGCATGTTCTAGCCTTAATAATAAAGAGTTTTTTTCTTTTTTAGTATCGTGAGGAATAGTTAAAGCTAATAAAACTCCCGCAATTGTAGCATGAATTCCTGATTGATGTGTAAATTCCCATAAAAATATGCCAACTATTAAATAAGGAATAAATGATTTTACATTTAGTCTATTTAAAATTATTAGTAATAACATCGCTACAGCCATTAGTATTAAGTAAGTTGTTTGTATATTTCCTGAATAAAAGAAGGCTATTATTATTATTGCTCCAAGATCATCAATAATTGCTAAAGCAGTTAGAAAAACTTTTAAAGATATAGGAACTCTTTTTCCAAGTAATGATAATACACCTAATGAAAAGGCGATATCAGTTGCTGACGGTATTGCCCAACCGTTAAGTCTTGTGCTGTCATCAATATTAATTATTATATAAATAGCAGCTGGAACTACCATTCCACCAACAGCTCCAATAATTGGCAGCATTGCCTGTTTTGGATTTGAAAGTTCACCTTTAACAAATTCTCTTTTAATTTCCAAAGACACTAAAAAAAAAAAGATAGCCATCAAAACATCATTAATCCAATGAAGAACACTTAATTTTAATCCAAAATCCTCAGTTCCAAGTGTAAAATAACTTTCTAATATTTTAAAATAATTTTCACCAAAACTACTATTACTAATAAACAAAGCTATCACCGCTGCAAAAAGTAGAACCAAACCTGATGCTGACTCTAGTTTAAAGAAATATTTAAAAGGTTTTGAAATATATTGGATCATTTAGTTATTTCTTACTTATATAACAAAAATCTTTCAATTGCCAAAAAGTCATATATAACCTATATAAATAGACTTTCGGAGCGTAGCGCAGCCTGGTAGCGCATCTGGTTTGGGACCAGAGGGTCGAAGGTTCAAATCCTTCCGCTCCGACCAAAATCATATGAATATTAAAAAAGTAGTTGTAATAGGATCTGGAACAATGGGAAGTGGGATAGCTGCTCAATTATGCAATGCTAATATACCAGTTATATTATTAGATTTAAAAACTGAAATTTCTGAAAAAGCTAAAGAAAGAATTCTAAAATCTAGACCGCCGTTATTATTTGAAAAAGATAAAATTAAAAATTTGAAGGTTGGTAATATTACTGATGATTTTGAAAATGTTTCTGATGCAGACTGGATTGTGGAGGCAGTTGTTGAAAGAATTGATATAAAACATGATATTTACAAAAAAATATTTGATAAAAGAAAAAAAGACTCAATTGTTTCATCAAATACATCAACTATTCCTTTAAAAGTATTATCAGAAAAATTAAAAGCAGAAGACAAAAAAGATTTTTGTATTACACACTTTTTCAATCCAGTTAGATATATGGGATTACTAGAAATAGTTAGAGATAAGCTGAACGATCAAAATAAAATTAATTATTTAAAAGATTTTAGTGAAGAAAAATTAGGTAAAGGTGTAATTGTTTGTGGTGACACTCCCGGTTTTTTAGGAAACAGAATAGGAGTATATGCTATGCAAGTAGCGATGACAGAAGCGGTTAATATGGATCTTTCTATTGAAGAAGCTGATGCTGTATTTGGTAGACCTATGGGAATACCTAAAACAGGAGTTTTTGCTTTATATGACTTAATCGGTATTGATCTAATGTTAGATGTTCTTAAAAGTTTTGAAAAAGAATTATCTAAAGAAGATGAGTTTCAAAAAGTTGTTTCAGGTTTACCGATTATCAAAAAACTAATTGAAACTGGTTATACGGGTAGAAAAGGTAAGGGAGGGTTTTATAGGATGAATAAGTCTGAGAATAAAAAAACTCTTGAAGCTCTTAATTTAAATAAAAATGAATACTTTCCAGTTAAAAAGATAGATTTAAAAATAGATAAGATAAATCTTTTAGAATTAATTAACAGAAATGATAAGTATGGTAAATATGCATGGTCAGTAATTTCAAAAATAATCTTGTACTCATCTTCACTGGTGCCAGCTATAACTGATGAATACAATGACATAGATGAAGCTTTGAGACTGGGTTTTAATTGGTCTATGGGCCCGTTTGAAATGTTAGAGTCTATAGGTTTGAAAAATTTCTTTTCAAAAATTGGAGACATTAATCACAATGAATTTTTAAAAGATTTAAAAGAAAAAAAAGTAGAAAGTTTTTATGATGAGCGACAAAAATATACTAACTTACAAACATTAGGAAAGATTAAAAAAACAGTCATTAAATTAGATAAAAATGACTCAGCAGAAATATTTAGATTTAAAGATTTTAATATTGTTGAGTTTAATACTAAAGCAAATGCTTTAGATAATGATTCAATGGATGCTTTGAAAAAGGCTACAGATAAACCTCTAATTATAATAAATGAAAGTATGCAATTTTCTGCAGGTGTAAATCTAAATTATGTAATGGAATTTATAAAGAATAACGATATAAAGTCTGTTGAAAAATTTATTAAGTATTTTCAAGAAACTTGCAAGCATCTTAAATATTGTAAATACCCAGTTATATCTGCTCCGTCTGGTTTAGCCTTAGGAGGTGGAGAAGAAGTTGTGTTACAAAGTAATTATGTAGTTACACATACTAATATAGTAATGGGTTTAGTTGAAACAATTGTTGGTTTAGTGCCTGCTGGAGGTGGTTGTAAAGAACTACTCTGGAGATGGTGTCAAACCAATGAGTCTAAAACAGATCCAGATTATGCACCATTAAAAGTTTTTGATATAATTGGTTATGCTAAAACTGCTTCTTCGCCTCAAGAAGCAAAACCTTTGTTATTTTTGGATAAAAATCATGATGTTATAATTAATAGAAATGAATTATTACCTGCGGCAAGAAAATTACTCAATAATAGTGTAGATATGTCTCCATCTGAGGAATGTAAATTTAAATTATCGGGTAAAAATGCTAGAGAAAAAATGCACAAAATACTCGAAGCATTATATAATGATAAAAAGATTCTAGATCACGGTATGGAAGTTGGCAAAGAATTAGCATATGTTTTAAGTGGTGGAGATACAGATATAAGTAAAGAAGTTACAGAAGATCAAATGTATAAATTGGAATTAAACAGCTTTATGAAATTAGTAGAAAATAAAAAAACACAAGAAAGAATTGTTCATACATTAAAAACAGGGAAACCATTAATAAATTAAATGACTACTTATAATGCTCCAGTTGAAGATATGATGTTTCTTTTTGATAATCTTAAAGATAATAAGAATTATAAAGAGATTGATAAATTTAAAGAAATAAGCTCTGACTTAGTAAAAGATGTTTTAGATCAAGCAGCTAAAATAAATCAAGAAATTGTACATCCTCTAGCCAAAATAGGCGATGACAGTCCATGTGTTTATGAAAATGGAATCGTAAGATCTCCGCCAGGTTATAAAGAAGCTTATAAAAAATTTATTACTGACGGATGGACATCTTTATCTTGTGATCCAAAATATGGTGGTCAAGGAATGCCAAAGACTGTTAGTACTTTTTTTGAAGAAATGTTATCCTCAGCAAGTTTATCATTTAAATTATATAGTGAACTAAGTATTGGAGCTTATAATTGTATTCTGCATCACGCAGATGATAAGATTAAAGATAAGTTTTTACCAAAAATAGTAGAGGGAAAATGGAGTGGGACTATGTGTTTGACCGAGTCTCAATGTGGAACTGATTTAGGCTTAATAAAAACAAAAGCAATAAAAAATTCAGATGGATCATTTTCTTTAACTGGACAAAAAATATTTATTACATCTGGTGATCACGACTTAACAGAAAATATCATACATTTAGTTTTAGCAAAAATACCAGGTGGGCCTGAAGGAACTAAAGGAATTAGTCTTTTTTTAGTTCCAAAATTTAATGTAAATGAAAATGGTTCGGTGGGGTCTAGAAATGGTGTTAGCACTTTATCTATTGAAACCAAAATGGGAATCAAAGGTTCACCAACTTGTGTTCTTAACTTCGATAATGCTAAGGGCTTTTTAATTGGTAAAGAAAATAAAGGATTAAGTTCAATGTTTACAATGATGAATTTAGAAAGAATTATAGTTGGAATACAAGGATTAGGTATTTCAGAAACAGCATATCAAAATTCATTAGCTTACACGAGAGAGAGAAAACAAGGTAAATCAAACGATAATAAAAATGGTGAAACAGACTTAATACTTAAACACGCTGATATAAGAAGAAGTCTGATGAATATGAAGTCAATAATTGAAGGCCAAAGATCACTTGCTTTTTGGTTATCTCAACAAGTTGATGTAAGTTTAAATCACTCAAATGAAAATATCAGAAAAGAAGCTGATGAAATGGTATCTCTCATGACACCTGTAGTAAAATCTTTTTTTTCAGATATGGGAATGGAAATAACAAATGAAGCTATTCAAGTTTTTGGTGGTTATGGCTACACAAGAGATCAAGGTATCGAACAACTCTATAGAGATAATAGAATAACACCAATTTATGAGGGTACAAATTCTGTGCAAGCAATTGATCTTGTATTTAGAAAAGTACTAACTAATAGAACATTAGAAAAATTTACGTCCCTAGTTCAAAATGAGATTAAAAATTATAAGAATAATGATGAATTAAAAAGACTTTCAAATATTCTTGAAGAAAAAATAAAAATTTTATTAGATTTTTCAAATTGGTTAGATATTAAATTAAAAAATCAAAAAGATGATGTCAGCGCGGCATGCAATGACTTTTTAAAAGTTCTTGGTTATGTAGCTTTAGGATATTCATGGCTCAAAATGACTAAAGTGAGCTATGAAAACTCAAATAAAAATAAAGAATTTTATGAAGAGAAAATAAATACTGCAAAATACTTTTTTGATAAAATTTTACCAAGGATAGACAGTCATTATCACTCAGCAATAGCTGGCAGTGAAAGCTTGATGAAAGCTAAATTTAACTGAAAATGAGTGTATACGAAAAAAATTTAGAGAAAAATAAAGCTAATTTCGTTCCATTAACACCACTTACTTTCTTAGTTAGAGCAAAAGAAATCTACCCAAATTATGAAGCAGTAATTTATGAAGATAGAAATTATACATGGTCAGAGGTTTATAAAAGATGTGTAAAATTTGCCAGTGCGCTTTCAAAGATTGGTATTAAAAAAGGGGACACTGTTTCTTTTTTAGCTTTTAATACACCCGAAATTTTCGAAGCACATTATTCTGTGCCCATGACTGGAGCAGTGCTAAATACAATTAATATTCGTTTAGATGCAAAAACAATTTCATATATTTTGGAACATGGAGAGGCAAAAGTATTAGTTGTAGACCGCCAGCTTCATGTAGAAGTAAAAAAAGCTTTAAGCACTATAAAAAGAAAAATTACCATTGTTGATATTAACGATAAGCATGCAGATCAGTCAAAGTGTGAAAAGATCGGTGATAGAGAATATGAAGAATTTTTAAAAACTGGTGATGAGAATTTTCAATGGAAAATGCCCGATGATGAATGGCAGGCTCTTTCATTAAGTTATACTTCTGGCACAACAGGAAATCCAAAAGGAGTTGTATATCATCATAGAGGTTCTTACTTAATGTCTACTGGTAGTGCTACTGCATGGAACATGCCTAATAGGTTAAATTTTCTAACTATTGTTCCTATGTTTCATTGTAATGGATGGGGTTATCCATGGACTGTGCCAATGTTAATAGGTCGAACAATTTGTTTGAGAAATATTGACGTTAAAAAAATTTTTGAATTAATAGATAAATACAATGTTACACATTTTGGAGGTGCTCCTATAGTTTTAAATATGATAACGGGTGCTCCTGAAAAAAATAGGAAAAAATTAAAACAAAAAGTTTATGTTTTAACTGCCGGTGCGCCACCTCCAAGTATTATTTTTAAAAAAATGAAAAGTCTAGGTTTCGAAGTTATGCACGTATATGGATTAACAGAAACATACGGTCACGTAACACAATGTGCTTGGAATGAGTCTTGGAATGAACTTAATGAGGAGAAACAAAATGAAATTAAAGCTAGGCAAGGAGTTCGATATCCAAACACTGAAGGTGTAGCTATAATGGATCCTGAAACCATGAAAGAGGTACCTAAAGATGGCAAAACTATTGGCGAGATAATGATCAAAGGTAATATTGTAATGAAAGGATATTTCAAGGATAAAAATGCAACTGATAAAGCTATGAAGGGCGGTTGGTTCCACACTGGAGATTTAGCAGTAATGCATCCTGATGGTTATGTAAAAATTCAAGATAGATCAAAAGATATAATTATTTCTGGAGGTGAAAATATTTCGTCTATAGAAATTGAAAATACTTTAGCAAAACATCCATCAGTATCTATTGCTGCTGTTGTTGCGAAACCTGATGAAAAGTGGGGAGAGGTACCCTGTGCTTTCATAGAAATGGTAAAGGACAAACCGGTCACAGAAAATGAACTAATCTCTTTTTGTAAAGAAACTTTAGCAGGATTTAAAGTTCCTAAAAAAGTGGAATTTTGCGATCTACCAAAAACATCTACAGGAAAAATACAAAAGTTCGAGTTAAGAAAAAAAGCTAAAGAATTAAACTAATTTAATTATAATAATGGAAAAAATTTCAATTAATCTTAAGTGGAGTCTTGATGGTGAAGAATTATCACCTGGTAAATATTCAAATAAACATCAAATAAAATTTAACGATGAGATCGTTATTATTGGTGATGCGGCTCCAGACTGGAACGGAAACAAACAAAATAGCAATCCAGAACAAGCGCTTGCAGCAGCTTTAAGCAGTTGTCATATGATGACTTTTTTAGCTCTTGCTGCCAAAATGAATTGGCCAGTATCGGAATATACAGATAACGCAATAGCTACTTTAGGAAAAAATTCCAAAGGTAAAATGTCGGTAACAAATATTGAGCTAAATCCAAAAATAGCATTTTCTAAAGAATTTTCTGTAGATGAAAGCAAAATGAAAGAGGTTCAAGAGAGAGCCCATCGATATTGTTTTATAGCTAACTCTTTGTCAGATGAAGTAAAGGTAAAGATTAATTAAACCATGAATTATAGAAAAAATAGCAAAGTTTTAGAAACTTATTTAAACGAAAATGGAGTAATACGTTTTAACTTAAATAGCCCAGAGAACTTAAATGCTCTTTCTGAAAATATGATGAATTTATTACAAAATGCTTTAGACAAGGCAAGTATTAATAAAAATGTAAGAGTAATAATAATTTCAGGAGAAGGATCAACATTTTCATCTGGACATGACTTAAAAGAGCTAAAAGCTGCAAGAAAAGGCGCAGATAAAGGAAAAAAATATTTTTTAAAGATAATGAAAAAATGTTCAAAAATGATGCAAACAATAATTAAATGTCCAAAACCAATAATCGCAGAAGTCTCTGGAACAGCTACCGCCGCTGGGTGTCAATTAGTTGCAAGTTGTGATTTAGCATACGCAAGTAGTTCAGCTAAATTTGCAACGCCTGGAGTAAATATTGGTCTATTTTGTTCTACACCCATGGTTGCTATTTCGAGAAACTTATCCAATAAACACTCTATGGAAATGCTTTTAACTGGAGAATTAATTTCATCAGATAAAGCTGCTAAAATTGGTTTAATCAATGATGTTATTGAAATAAATGAACTTAAAGACTTTGTATTAGATAAAGCCAAAAAAATTTCAAAAAAATCCTCAGTAACTTTGAAAATTGGTAAAGAAGCTTTTTACAAGCAATTAGACATGAAACTTTCTGATGCTTATGATTATGCTTCAAAGATAATGGTTCAAAATATGCTCAAACTGGATGCAAAAGAGGGTATCGATGCTTTTATTGATAAACGAGAACCTAACTGGAAAGATAAATAATTTTTAATTAAGGCTTTAAATTGATTACAGAAATTAAAAAGAAAAAAATATTTTCAAATGATGTTGGGCATCCTTTTGATAAAAAAAAACCGACTATCATTCTATTACATGGCAGCGGCCAATCTCATGTTGTTTGGTCTTTAACTGATCAATTTTTAGCTGATAAAGGTTTTAATGTATTTACCTTAGATCTTCCAGGACATGGTAATTCCGAAGGACCTTGTTTAAAATCAATAGAAGAAATATCAAATTGGATAAATGATTTTGTTGATCATGTTGGTATTGAAAAATCTATATTGGTTGCTCATTCTCAAGGATGCTTAGAGGCTCTTGAATTTGCGAAAAGCTTTCCAAAAAAAGTAGAAAAAATAGTCTTTATTGCAGGGTCCTATTCTATACCTGTTAACAAAAGTTTAATTGATCTAGCTTTATCTGGTGATATGGAAGCTATAAATTTAATGATGAAATGGGGATACGGATCTTCAAAACAATTTATTGGAGGCAATCCATTACAAAAAATACTTAATTCTTCTAGAGAGGTAAGAGAGGTTCTAGCTGTAGACTTAATTGCTTGTAATAATTACAAAAATGGTGCTGATGCGGTAAAAAGCATAACGTGTCCAACGTTTTTTATTTTTGGTGAAATTGATAAGATGATTAGATTAGAATCAGGAGAAAAATTTGCAAAAATGATTAACAAATCTAAAGTTCATATAATTAAAAATTGTGGTCATATGATAATTTTGGAAAATGCATTTGAGATGAGAGAAAAGATTTTAGAGTTTTTAAACAAATGAAGAATTTTTACATAAGTAAATCAAGAAGAGTAAGGTCTACACCTTTTACAAAAAAAATAGAAGAGCAGGGTGTCAAAAGCTATACAGTTTACAACCATATGTTATTGCCAACCTCTTTTTCCAATGTTGATGAAGAATATTTGCATTTAAAAAAAGATGTTCAAATTTGGGATGTTTCAGTGCAAAGAGAAATAGAAATTTCTGGTAAAGACGCACATCAACTAGTGCAATTAATGACATGTAGAGATCTTTCTAAATCAAAAGTAGGCAGTTGTTATTATGTACCGTTAATTGACTCAAATGGTGGAATGGTAAATGATCCTTTAATTTATAAGTTAGAGGATAATATTTGGAGAGTATGTATAGCTGACTCAGATGTTCTTTTGTATGCTAAAGGAATTGCAGCAGGAAAAAAACTAAATGTAAAAATATTTGAGGCGAATATAGATACTTTGGCTGTACAAGGTCCTAAGTCATTTAAATTAATGGAGGATGTGTTTGGAGAAGAAATTAGTAAGTTAAAATTTTTTAAATATGATTTTTTTAAATTTAAAAATAACAAGTTTTTGATTTCTAGATCAGGGTTTTCTAAACAAGGAGGTTATGAAATTCATGTAGAAAATGTAAAAGCTGGTTTAGAATTATATGATTATTTTTTTGAGGTGGGAAAAAAATATAATATTAAACCAGGAGCACCTAATCATGCTGAAAGAATTGAAGGAGGCTTATTGTCATATGGAAACGATATGCTTATAAGCGATAATCCGTTTGAATGTGGTTTTGAAAAACTAGTTCATCTAAACGACAATTTAGAATTTTTAGGGAAAGACAGTTTAAAAAAGATCTTGAAAAATGGTATTAAAAGAAAACTAATGGGTGTAAAGATTAATTCAGATACATTAAACTTAACCAGCGAGGATTTGTTAAATAAAAAAAAACAAATAATAGGTAATTTGAGATCTGCAGCTTTTTCTCCAACTTTCAAGAAGATAGTTGGAATAGCTATGATTAATAAAGAATATTGTAAAAATAATGAGATTTTTAATATCAATTTAAATGATAATTTAATTGATGGTGAAGTTTGTGAATTACCAATAATTTAATATGAAAAAAGCAAAAATTTATATTCCTTCTAAAACTGCAACTCAATCAGGTTTGGGGAAAGAGGATAAGTGGATTTTGGAGTTTGACTCTAAAGATACAACCAAAAATCCATTAATGGGGTGGGAGTCCTCAAATGATACAATGGGAGAGGTAAAACTTGAATTTTCAACAAAAGATAAAGCCATAGAATATGCTAAAAATAACAATATTTCTTACAAAGTCATTGAGCCTAATAAAAGAAAATTTATTATCAAATCTTATGCGGAGAATTTTACTAAGAATTAATTATGTGGCGTAGTTTTTTTACAGATAAAAAATGGCTTTTGTGGTCCTGGGGTGGTTTCGCTTTTATAATACTATCTCTCTTAGCTCAGACCTATATAGATGTTAAAATAAACGAGTGGTATAAGGGATTTTACGACCTTCTACAAAAAGCCCCAGAACGTGAATTATCAGAATTTTATGACGGTATTTACCTATTTATGAAATTAGCTATTCCTTACGTCATTATTTATACAGTTACAAATTATTTTACTAGACTTTGGGCTTTTAGATGGCGAGAGGCTATGACATTTTCTTATATGCCATATTGGAGAGCAGTGGATGCTAAAGTAGAAGGTGCCTCTCAAAGAATCCAAGAAGATGCTATGAATTTTGCCAAAATAGTTGAGAGTTTAGGCTTACAAATAGTAAGAGCTATAATGCTTTTGATAGCCTTTATTCCCATTTTATGGGGCTTATCATCAAATGTAGTGATACCTTTTTTTAAAGATATCACAGGATCTCTAGTTTGGGTTTCTTTAACAGCTAGTTTGGGAGGTTTAGTAATAAGTTGGTTAGTTGGAATTAAGCTTCCCGGTCTAGAATATAATAATCAAAAAGTAGAAGCCGCATTCAGAAAAGAACTTGTCTATGGTGAAGATGATAGAAAAAACTATGTTCAAGCGCCAACAATATTTCAATTATTTACAGGAATAAAATTTAATTATCATAGATTATTTTTACATTATGGTTATTTTGATCTTTGGATTATTATGTACAACCAAACAATGATAATAGTACCTTATCTTTTAATGGGTCCTGGATTGTTTACTGGCGCAATGACATTAGGAGTTTTAATTCAAACGTCTTCGGCTTTTAGGGAAGTTCAAAGTAGTTTTTCTTTATTTCTGCAAAATTGGACAAGAATTACAGAATTAAGATCTATATATAAACGTCTTAATGAATTTGAGTCTGCAATTAACTTTGGAAATAAGTTGAGAAAACCCCGAAAATCTGATGTAAGAGCTTAATGGAGCTCTATCTAAAGTTAATTGATGTTCTTTTTCCCGTCTTTTTTGTAATAGGAGTAGGTTATTATTTAGGCAAAAAAGATCGAAAATTCGATACTACTTTTATAACTAATTTTGCGGGTAACATAGGTACACCCGCTATGATTTTTTATACAATTACCACGACAGGTGTCACACTAGATATTTTTATTGAATACTTTATTTATGCTGTAATAATTATTTGCGGTTTTGCAGTTGTAGGTGTTTTATTTTTATTATTTCTTAAAAAGGATGCTATTACTGAATTACCCCCTTTGATATTGCCGAATACGGGAAACATGGGAGTTCCTATATGTCTTTTTGCTTATGGTACAGAAGGATTAGGTGTTGCCTCAGCCATTGCCTCAGTTATTATTTTATTTCACTTTACTATTGGAGTTTTGCTGGCAAAGAAAAGTTTTTCTTTGGATATACTTATTAAAAATGTTCCTATCTATGCAATTATTTTATCAGTAATTTTTTTATATTTTGAATGGGAAGTCCCTGGTTATATTGAGAACACTACCTTCTTATTAACCTACACAACAATATTTTTAGTTTTAATGTCCTTGGGTATCGCATTAACTAGACTAAAGGTTGTCTCCTGGTCTCATGCTTCTATACTTGGAGGCGTTAGAGTGATTATAGGGCCTATTATAGGATATGCTCTGATAAGAATACTAAATTTAGATGGTTTGGCAGCTGGTGTACTACTTATTCAATCAGCTATGCCAAGTGCAGTTTTAACTTATTTAGTTGGATCCATGTATTCAAAAAAGAGGGCAGTAGATAACGTAGCAAGTGTTATAGTTACTTCGACTTTAATGTCTTTTATTTCTGCTCCTATTATTGTTTATATAAGTCTACGTTTTTTTCAATAAATACAGTGGGTTATAGATAATTATTAAAGTAAATTATTAATATATAAGTAAATAATACTTACCTTAATGTAATAATAATTAAAAAAGCATTGGTATTATTGACATATTTAATCAATATTGTGAAAAAATTAAATTATATTAAGTAAAATACATCAAATCAGACCTTAAAAATAACCCCAAAACCAATCATTTTCAGCTCCTCTAGAAGCAGCTAATACTGCGAATTCTAGAGCAATGCATAAAGGGAATATAGCGTTTAAAAGGCCATAGATAGCATTTTTTTTGCGATTTTATATTCTATGGTACAACTGGACCGCGAGTAAACAAAAGAAGCAACCAAAAATTGAGAATTATGCTAAAACGCCCGTCAAACAACAATTCTAGAGCGTTATACCCTCCTTTTTTAGCAGTTTTCTTTTAGTTTTAATGCCACCTTTACCTGAATATCCTCCTAGTGAACCGTCTGACTTAATCACCCTATGACAAGGTATTTTGGGAGCGTAGGGGTTTTTACCTACTGCATTGCCCACAGCACGAGCTGAGTAGGGGCTTTTAATGGCCACAGCTACCTCTTTATAGGTTTTGACCTTGCCTTTTGGTATTTTAAGCAAATACTTCCAAACTTTAATCTGAAAATCAGTGCCTTTCAGCTTCATTTTGATATTTTGAACTTGTTTTGCTAGAGTGGTGGGGACCAACCAGCATAATAGTCCACGCAGGCTTATTATACTTTAGTTTAAGGCTATGTTTGTCCGTGTTTTTTCTGAAACCAATGTATCCAGGACCTCTCCAAAAAGTACCTTTATCAGTAGTTTCCCAATAACCGCCTTTTAATATGATTGTGATATATGACCAATAATGATCATGTAAACTGCCATTGTCATCTTTAAGTATTTTATGAACTAGTATATTGAACGGAAACCATTTGGGCCTTTTACGAAATAAAACATAATATCTAATCATAAATGGCTCTGCTTTGTCGTAATCTGGCCAGCTTGGCCCTCTATCTAGAACAACTCTTTTTCTGCTCTCAAACATGATTTAATCAATTAATAAGGCTATAATTAATAGAATTCCAACAATTAAAATAGCTACACCTGTTGTTAAAGTTAAATTTCTACTTTTGTTTTTTAATTTTTCCCAACGATACATTAAAAAAAAAGCTACGATCGGAACTGATAAACCTAAAATTATATATTTAAGCATAAAATTATTTTATCTTATTTGCTTGACTTCTAAAATGAGTTATTATATTACTAATGATAATTAATTGTTATCATTAGTAATGATATGAATGAGCTGACAACTGCCATAAAAGCTTTACATGAGAAAACTTTAAATAATCTTAAAGCCTCGAAAGCACATAATACTTTAAGGGCATATAGGTCTGATTTTAGAGATTTTACGGTTTTTTGCGTAAAACATGGTTTTAAATCAATGCCCTCTGATCCAAAAATCGTATCATTATATTTAACTCACCTATCAAAAAAATCAAAATTTAGCACTTTAAGACGTAGGTTAGTATCAATAAGTGTTATTCATAAATTAAAAGGTCATTATTTAGATACTAAACATCCAGTAATTATAGAAAATTTAATGGGTATAAAAAGAGCAAAAGGGAGCAAACAAGTAGGTAAAAAACCTATATTAATCAGTCATTTAACGAAAATAATTAATGTGATAAATGAACAAAATATTGAGGAAATTGTTAAATTAAGAAATAAGGCTTTAATATTAGTAGGCTTTGGAGGTGGTTTTAGGCGTACTGAGTTAATATCTACCGATTATGAAGATTTAGAATTCGTTAGTGAGGGCGTAAAAATAACTCTCAAAAGGTCTAAAACAGATCAATTTGGTGAAGGAATGATAAAAGGTCTACCTTACTTTAGCAAAGAAGATTATTGTCCAGTAACAAGTCTTAAAAATTGGCTTAAAATATCAAAAATTAAAACTGGGCCGATTTTTAGAAGATTTGCAAAAGGATCTGCATTAACAGAATATAGATTAACAGATCAGTCAGTGGTTCTAATTATAAAAAACTGTTTAAAATTAGCTGGTATAGAAAATAATAATTTTTCAGGACATAGTTTAAGATCTGGTTTTGCGACAGTAGCTGCAGAAGCTGGCGCCGATGAAAGAAGCATAATGGCAATGACAGGTCATAAAACTACGCAAATGGTTCGAAGATATATAAAAGAGGCAAATTTGTTTAAAAATAATGCTCTTAATAAAGTTAAAATATGAAAAAAGATATAGAATTTTTAATTAAAAAATTATTTTTTTCTGAAAGTTACCTACTAAAAAAAAGATTAAAAAGAGCAATTAAAAAAGGATATGAAAAAGAACTAAAAATAATTGATAAATTTGCGAATAAATCTAAAGATGCTTTGGATATCGGTGTTTATAGGGGTGTATATTCATATAAACTGTCTCAAAGCTTTAAGAATATTCACTCCTTTGAACCTAACCCCCTTCTATTTCCTTATTTAGATAAAAACTTAAAAAAAATTATAAAGAATATAAAACTATATAATTTTGCGTTATCAGATATTAATGGCAAAACAGAACTAAAATTGCCTCTAAGATCAAAATCAATATTTAAAGATAATATAGAAGAACTTTTTCAATTAGGGGCAGCAACTATGCACCCAAACAACAATATCAATAAATTTAAAAAAGTGCCAATAAATACACGAAGATTAGACGAAATACAAATAGATAACAATGTAGGATTTATAAAAATAGATGTGGAGGGCCACGAAAAAAATGTGATAGTTGGTGGAAAATCTTTAATTATAAAAGATAAGCCTGTAATGCTAATTGAGATTGAGGAAAGACATACAAAAATACCAGTTAAGGATACTATAAACTTTATTAGAGAAATGAACTATGAATGTTTTCATTTGGTTAATGATGAATTAATAAATATAGAAAATAATCATAGCAAAGTCTTAGAAAATAACTTTATTTTTTTACCTAAATAAAAATGAGATAATTTTTTTTAAGCGATCTAAAAGTTTTTTTTTTACATTAGGATGAAAATATTTTTTACTTTCACCCTTAAAAATAAATACAATATTTTGGTAAAAATGCACCGACTCAATTAAACCATCAAAACGTTTTTTTTTGAAAAAAGGTCTATCAAAATTTTCATAATTTACTGAGTCTGATAAACTTTTAAAAAAATTCATTGAGGAGTTTTTTTTAATTAAATTTATTCTACTTCCGCCATATCTGGGTATATAAGAAGTTTGCAAATCCTCAACAATATAAATACCGTTTTTACTTAAATGATCAAATAAATAATTAAAAGAATTTATAATATGTTTAGAAACATGTGAACCATCATCAATTATAATATCAAATTTACCGTGTTTTTTTGCTATTTTATCCAACAGCGTTTTATCATTTTGATCACCCTGATAGATTTTGACATCCTGAATTGTAAAATCTTTTTTATCGATGTCTATTCCACAAATTTCAGAGTTAAAAAAATACTCTTTCCATAATCTAAGGCTATCACCCTTGTCTACACCGATTTCTAAAATGTTGAGTTTTTTTTCCCTCAAATCTTTAAAATATTTTTCATAAATATCCAAAAAACCATAATCATTTTTGTTAGTTGGATATTTTAAACCTATTTCTTTTAAACTAAGCATTCTAAATTTCCTTCCATTTAAAAGGCCAATAATCTTTATTTTTTATATCAAAATTCGAAAAATGTTTGTTATTGGGTCTCAAAACTATGCTATCTTTGTAATTTGACAGCCAACAACCCCACCAATTAAATGCAGAAGGTATTACAACAAAATGTTTGCAATTTGTCATTAAAAAAAGATCACAATGAACTCTATCTAGATCATCTTTTATATGTTCGTTATTAATAAATATTATATCTTTTATGTTAAATTTGTTGTCTAAGTTTTTAAAATCGTTAGACCACAAATAAAAAACAGGTTTTTTTAATCTCATTTTAAAATAGGATATAGCTTTGTGTATATAGCTAATTTGATCAGATAAAAATTTATTTGATTTTTCTTTGTCATATATACTCGGTTTACCATATTTTTCTGAAAATCTATTTTGTCTAATACACAAAGAAACAGACTCTGTTTTTTTTATTTTTGATAAATACTCATTGTTAATAAAATCATTATATTGATTTGGTGTAAATTGTTTTCTAATTTCATCTTTATAGTCTGAAAAATATTTTTCTGACTCAAAATAACCTTCCATGTAAACAGTTTTAGCATATGTTTTGTCAAAAAGTTTTTCATCGTAAAAAGTTGTTTTATCAGAATTTCTCTTTTCCAATAAAAAATATTTATTTGATCTGTAAACGTCAATTTTTTTTAATAGTTTTCTTTTTAAATAACCTGATAATCCGTTAAATAGATATTTGCTCTCAGCAGGTTTTTCGTTCAAATTAAATTTCTCTAAACCAAATTTGGATATGTTTTTAAAAGAGTTGTAGGATGAAATTTTATCGTAATAAAAACTTCTCTTCAATTTTTTTGATGCAGCATATCCCGCAGCATACATAAACATTTGATTACCTATATTATTTGACAATCTAATAATTAATTTTCCTGCCATTAGCTAGTAAATTTTCTATTCTTCTTATTGTTATACTGAAATTTTTTTTTGGAATTATAAATTGGTAGTTTTTTTGTTTAGGGACAAACTCATGAAATGCATTTTTATACTTGTAAAAGTCTTCAATAGATTTAATTTCACAATTAAATAAATCAATAACTTTTATCTTTTGTATAGCAGCCATTGAGGTAATGGTGCCATGAAAAGAAATAACAATCTTTGCTTCCCCAATTAAATTGAATAAGTGTTCTCCTTTAATATTAGGATAATATTCAACAATTTGCTCGCCTTTGCTTTTATATTTTTTTAATAATAAATTGTTTGTTTGATGATCATTTAAATCATTAGTTAATGAAATTTTCATTCCAAAGTTTTTTAATTTGTCTATTAGTACTTCTAAATCTTGTAAATCCAAATTTAATTTGTTGAATTTAAATTTATTATAATGAATTAAAATATAGTCCCGTTTTTTTTGATTATTGAAATATTTTTCTTTAACAATACCAAATTTATGTTCTGAGCTATTATCTTTTTTTAATAAATTCATGTGTAGCTCGTGTATTGATTTTCTAATTTTTTTTGAGCCACGATCATTGATTACCAACTTATTTAAAAAGTTTCTTAAAAATAAAGCTGGTCTTCTATAATTATTCTTGTCTATACAAATTCCAAAAAAATTTATCCTTTTAAAATAAAATATAAGTGGCAAATAAAATAAAAAATTACTAGGTTTAAAAATAAAAACTTCTTTAATATTATTTTTAAGAAAAAAGAAAAATAACTTTATTTTGTCTTTTACATTAATTTTTTCTGTGATAACTTTAAAATTTACGTTTTTCGACTTAAATAGAAACTTCATTTCAGAATTATATTGTGATAAAAAAATAAATACTTCTTTATTTAAATTATTATCTATAATATTCTTTATTGCATTATAAGCATGGATCAAGTCACCAATTTTATCATTCTTGAAGATGATAATTTTTTCATTCATTATGCCATATATGTTTGTTTTTACTTTTAACATCAAAAGTTTTATTTATAATGAAATCAGCTACTAATGTAGAATTAAAATATTTTAAATATTTATTCCTACCATTTTTTCCTATCTTCTTTCTTAACTTTTCATCTTGAGATATTTTCGATATTTTTTCCGAAAGATCATCTATATTTTTATAAAATACCATTTCATTTTTGCTGAAAAAATCCTGGTAACCCGTTTTTTCATCGATAAGAGTTACTAAGCCATTGCCAATAATTTGAGTTATTCTATCACTACTATAGTATTTTATGGGCTCACCTCTGCTAAGATTTAATCCCATTTTTGAATTTGAAATAGTTTTAAAGTAATGATCTGCCCAAATAGGCTGTACTTTATCAATTCCATATATATCAAATTTAACATTTTTAGTTTTATCAATTAATCTTTTTACAAACATAGCTCTATCATCATATTTTCCTGATTTTAAAATACCTCTATGAACACCATGACTAAGTGCAAAAAAAACATCCATGTTGCAATTTTTATTATAATTTTTTAATGTTTCAAAAGAACTATCAGATGGATTTGGTATAAAGTAATTCCTTGTTTTCTTAGATAAAAAACTTAATACATCAGGACTAGTTGTTAAAAAATTTGCCTCCATATAATTAGATTTATCTAAAATTCTGTTCTTATTTCTTGTAAAATCCGGACCTCTTTTGTTAAGAGGATCAAGGAACCACTGGGACATTTTTAAATTAGGATAATCATCTTTAAGTTCGCCTAAAGTATCTGGGGATACTAAGTCAGCATGTCCAAATATTATCAAATCAGGTTTAAAATTATAACAAGTTTTTTTTAATTTATTATTTAAATTTTTAGATCCTGATAAATCACTATAATTTTTATAATATTTTTGTATATCTCTATCACTAAACTCTAAAATACTATGCCCTAATCTTATTAAACCATTATTTATTCTTCTACCTGTATTAAAAAATAATCTACCATCATGTCTCTCATTAAAATTTGTAACATGCAGTATTCTTAAAGAAACATTTTTTTTGATATTAAATATTTTAGAATATTTAAATTTCTCATCTCTATAAGAGTCAATATTAGAAGAAACAAATTTATGTGTTAAATAAAAATTTTTTATAGATTTTTTTTGGTAATTTATTCTTTGTATTTTATTTTTAATTAGATAATCAATATTCTTATATAAAGTTTTTACATTTAAATTTTTAAGAATTAAACCATTGGTAATAGTTTCAGGAAGACCACCTCTATTACTAATGATTACTGCACATCCTGCAGAAGAAGCTTCTAGACTTGTTCTTCCAAATGGCTCTTCCCATCTGGAACATACTATAGCAATGCTAGTTTTTTTATAAATATTGATTACTTTGTTGTGAGGAATAAAACCATAATTCTTTAAATTCTTATGTTTAAATTCAATTTTATCTCTTTGCTCATCACCAACAACATTTGCTTTCCAATTGGGGTATTTGGTCAAAATTTTTATTACGGCTTTTCCAAAAATATCATAACCTTTTGACCTATTTAATTTGCCAACAAAAGTAATTTGCTTCATTTTTTTCTTTAAGTTTACTGTAATTCTTTTTGCAGATTGAAAAACTACCAATAATTTTTCACTGTTAACAAATTTATCATGCATTCCTTCTAAAAATCTTTTTTTTGACCAATTACTATTGAAAATAATTTTATAACAATTTTTTAAAAGAAATTTTCTTTCATTAATTGATTTTGATCCCGTCATTGTTAGTGGATCATTGTGAAAATATAAAACCAAATTCCTTTTACCTAGAGATTTTACAATATCTGATAGATAGTTTGGACGATTATGAACTTCAATTAAATCAGATGGATTATCTTTTTCTATTTTAATAAATTTATCAACATATTGCTTACTTTTACTTTGAAATTTAAATTTTGATAATGAAATATTATAGTATTTAATTGGAAAAATTTTTTTATAATCTGTATTTCCGTAAACTACTATATTTTTTTTATACTTGCTTAAATTGGCTGTATCTTTAACAAATAATGAAACTGCTCCTGGATATATTGGTGAGAAATTTTCTTTATAAGGTAGTAGTATCGATATTTTCATTTTTTATTTTTTATAAAGTTTCTAAAAGATCTATTCTTCTTTATATAATATTCTCTAGAAATTGCCTCTTTTTTTGTTTTATATTTTTCTTTATAAATTAGCTTCCATTTGCGGCCTCTAGTGAATTTAGCACCTTTACCTGAGTTGTGTTGTTTGATTCTTTTGTAAAGATTATTAGTATAACCTACATACGTAATTGGTTTAAGATCTGAACTTTTAAGCATATAAACGTAAAAGTTCATTTATGGGTTTTTAATATCCTTTATTGTCTGGACCTTTTTTAGAACCTTTCATTTTTTCTATTGTGGATTTGGCACCCGCACTCATGTGCCTCTGGTCTGACCCAATTGTTACAAAATTAAATCCCGTCTCAATCATTTCTTTTGCATATTCAGGTGAAGCATTATGTACTCCCGCAAATAATTTGTGTTTTTTGGCGTGTTTAAGGATGTTTAAAATTTCTGAATGTGTTTTGGATCCCTTAGGGTTATCGAAACCTGGTTTTTGGCCAATAGCTAAGCTTAGGTCAGCTGGTCCGATATAAATGCCATCTAAATTTGGAGTAGACATAATTTCATCTAAATTTTTCAAAGCCTCGCTGGTTTCAATCATTGCTAATTTAAGTATCTCATCATTAGCATGTGATCCATAGTCTTGTCCGCCATATAATAATCCTCTTATCGGTCCAAAACTTCTGTAACCTTTAGGAGGGTATAAACAGGCTTGAACAAAATTTTCAGCTTCTTTTCTATTGCTTACCATTGGACAAATAATTCCATAACAGCCTGCGTCAAGAATTTTCATTATTTGCCCAGGTTCGTTCCAATTGACTCTAGCGAGAGGTGTTGTTTCGGTAGTTGAAATTGCTTGTAACATTTGTAAAGCGTTTGGATAATCAATTACACCATGCTGCATATCCAAAGTGAGAGAGTCCCAGCCTTGTTGAGCCATTACTTCTGCTGAAAATGAGCTTGGAATTTGTAGCCAACCATTGACAACGGGTCGACCTTTTTTCATCATTTTTTTTATTTTGTTTTCTCTCATTACTCGTAATGAACACCTAAGTGAGTGTACTTGATATTTAGATAATCCTTAATTGCCATTGAACCACCTTCTCTTCCGTAACCAGTTTGTTTTATACCTCCGAATGGAGCCTCTGCTACTGCAACAACGGGAGTATTCACAGCAACAGTTCCACTTTCCATTAATTCTGAAGCTTTGTTAGCTTTCTTCATATCATTTGTATAAATATAGCTTGCTAGACCAAGTTCATTATTATTTGCCCTTTCAACAATTTCGTCAAAATTTTTAAAAGTTAAAATTGGAACGAGTGGTCCAAAAGGCTCTTGCTTCATAATTGTGTAATCATCTTTCACATTGTCAAATATTGTTGGTTCATAAAAATACCCTTTATTAAATCCTGCAGGTCTTTTTCCACCACACAATACATTTGCACCTTCTTTTTTTGTTGTTTCAACAAGGCTTTCAATTTCCTCTAGTCTTTTTTTCGTGGTTAAAGGTCCTAAAACTGTCCCTTTGTCCATACCATTTCCAATTTTAAGTTTTTTCGTTTTTTCTAACATCAATTTAGTAAAATCAGTTTTTTTGCTTTCG
Organism: uncultured Pelagibacteraceae bacterium; assembly: GCA_902530455.1. Classification (GTDB taxonomy): domain Bacteria; phylum Pseudomonadota; class Alphaproteobacteria; order Pelagibacterales; family Pelagibacteraceae; genus Pelagilacustribacter. The sequence continues at coordinate 21,642 of CACAAD010000001.1, forward strand.
TGAATATAAAATCTTCCAGGGGATATACAAACTTGACCATTATTTCTAAATTTTGCTGTGATCGCCATATCAGTAACTTTATTAATATCTACATCATCAAAAACAATAAAAGGTGAATGTCCGCTTAATTCCATTGTTACTCTCTGAACCTTATCAGCAGCTTTTTTTAAAATAAGTTTACCAACTCTAGTAGATCCTGTTATCGAAACTTTTTTTATGATATCAGAAGATAATAACTTATCTGAAATGTACGCAGGATCACCAGATAATAAATTAATTACACCTGGAGGTACACCAGCTTCTTTACAAATCTCAACCAATTGCATTACTGAACCTGGAGTTATTACATCAGGTTTAACAATTACCGAGCACCCCGCAGCTAACGCTGTAGAAATTTTTCGCGATGCTAAAATTATTGGGAAATTCCATGGAACTAATGCTGCTACTACACCAACTGGTTGATAGTAAACATGTATTCTAGTATTTGGAAATCTGCTTTGTAAAGTTTCACCATAAATTCTTTTTGTTTCTTCTGAATTCCATTCAAAAATATCAGCAGCTCCTCCAACCTCACCCGCTCCTTCAGTTAACGGTTTGCCAACTTCTAATGTTAACCATTTTGATAAAATATCTACATTTTTTCTAATTAATTCTGAAATTTTTCTTATAATTTTTGCTCTTTCCCAAGGTGATGTGTTTTTCCAAATTTCAAGACCTTTTTCAGCAGATTTTAATGCAAGTTCAATATCTTTATTGTCGGCTTTAGATGCTTTTCCAATTATTTCCTCTGTTGCCGGATTTAAAACTTCGTATGTTTCACCGCTAGAGGATTTTTGCCATTTGCCATCTATAAATTGACCAAATTTTTCGTACATAATAAATTCGTTGAAAACGAGAGTATATTTAATTAGGTTATAAAGAATTTATGAAAAATATTCAACTTACTTGCGCTCAAGCAATAGTTAAGTTTCTCATCAAACAAAAAATATTGATTAATGGAAAAAAAGAGCCCTTATTTCCAGGTGTATTTGGAATTTTTGGACATGGGAATGTAGCTTGTTTAGGTCAAGCATTAGAAGAAAATCAAAAAACACTTCCTACTTGGAGAGGTCATCATGAACAAAATATGGCATTAACAGGTATTGCTTATTCTAGAGCTAAAAGAAGACAGCAAATTTTTATCGCTACTAGTTCGGTTGGCCCAGGTTCTACAAATATGATTACAGCAGCCGCAGTTGCAATGAGCAATAGACTTCCAATTTTATTTTTACCAGGTGATACTTTTGCAAATAGAATGCCGGACCCTGTTTTGCAGCAAGTTGAACATTTTGGAAACCCTGGGACTACACAAAACGATGGATTTAAATCTGTAGTAAGATATTTTGATAGAATAACCAGACCTGAACAAATTATTTCAACCTTTCCCCAGGCTATTGAAGTTATGCTCGATCCTGCTGATTGTGGCCCTGCATGTATTTCATTAAGCCAGGATGTCCAAGGTGAAACTTTTGACTACCCCGAGGAGTTTTTTAATGAGAGAATTCATGCAATTAGAAGACCTAGACCTGATGATTTTCAAATAAAAAAAGCTGTAGATGTTATTAAAAAATCCAAATCACCTTTAATTATTTCAGGTGGTGGTGTTTTTTATTCAGATGCCATGGACGAATTATCAAATTTTGCAAAGAAGCATAATATTCCCGTAACACAAACTGTGATGGGTTATTCGACGATGAAAAGAGATCACACTCATTTCCTTGGTCCCATAGGAGGTCTAGGCGGCAAGGCAGCTAATAATATGGCAAAAAAAACAGATTTAGCTATAGCAATCGGAACCAAGCTCGCAGACTTTACAACAGGATCCTGGGCAAATTTCGAAAATCAAAATTTTAAATTAGTAACAATTAACACAGCTAGATTTGACGCCAATAAACATATGGCTCAAGCTATAGTTGGTGATGCAAAAGTTTCTTTAAACGATTTATCCATAGCCCTTGGCAACTGGAAAGCAGATGAAAGTTGGAATAAAAAAGCTCAAGCGGAATTAAAAAGTTGGAATGAATATGTAGATAAAGAAAGTGGACCAACTAATCAAAAATTACCTAGCTACGCACAAGCTGTTGGGGCAATATATAGAAATTCTGAACCATCTGACATAGCAGTCACAGCAGCCGGAGGTTTAGTTGGTGAAGTTGTTCAAGTATGGAGACCCAGAGAACTTAATACTCATGAAACTGAATGGGGTTTTAGTTGTATGAGTTACGAGATATCAGGCGCTCTTGGAATAAAAATGGCCAACCCCGAAAAAGAAGTTATAGCATTTGTTGGTGATGGATCTTATTTGCTCTTCAATTCTGATATTTATAGCTCCGTAATAACTAACAACAAACTGATTATTATTGTTTGTGATAATGGAGGACACGCTGTTATTAATAGGCTTCAGTTGTATAAAGGTGGTAAAGAATTTAATTGTCTTTTAAAAAGCTCGAAAACTCCAAATTTAGTTCCTGTAAACTTCTCAGAACATGCTAAAAGCATGGGTGCGAATGGTGAGCATGTAAAATCTATCTCAGATCTTGAAGAAGCTTTTAAAAGAGCTAAAAAATCTAAAAAGACATATGTAATAAGTATACATACAGATGGTTATCAATGGTTAGAAGGATCAGCCTATTGGGAAAGCCCAACCTTATCTTTGCCCACAACAAAAGAAAATGAAAAAGCTTTAAAAGAACACCTTGAGGGTAAAAAAAAACAAAGAAAAGGTGTTTAAAATAGATGAAGAAAATTTTTAATGTAGGCCTGATAGGCTGCGGTCATATAGCCGAGACATATTTTAGGGCACATAAATATTTTAATAATTTTAAAATAATAAAATGTGCTGATATCAACAACAAAGCTGCAATTAAATGTGCTAAAGAGAATAGAATTAAAGCTGTTTCAATAAAAGAGTTATTAAATGATAAAAATATAAAAGTAATTTTAAATTTAACAGTTCCAACAGCTCATTATTCTGTTGCAAAACTTGCTCTTACACATGGTAAGCATGTTTACTCAGAAAAACCTTTAGCAATAAATCTATCTGATGGAATAAAATTAATTAAATTAGCAAGAAAAAAGAAATTGTATGTTGGAAATGCACCAGATACATTTTTGGGTGGCGGCATTCAGAAATCAAGAGAGCTTTTAGATAAAAAAACTATTGGTAAGGTTAAATTTGGAAATGCAATTTTTGCGTACCCAGGTGTCCAATCTTATCATCCAAACCCTGAACCGTGGTTTGCAAAAAAAGGTGGTGGTCCTGTAATAGATATGGGCCCATATTATTTAACTGCTTTAGTAAACTTATTAGGCCCGGCAAAAGAAGTTTTTAGTCAATCCGAAAAAGGTAAATCAAAAAGAGTTATTGGCATTGGCCCTAAGAAAGGTAAAAAGTTTAAAGTGCAATGCCCAACAACTTATTTTTCAACAATTAAATTTTTAAATGGAACTATTATCAGACTAACACTTTCTTTCGATGTAATTTCACATTTAAGAAATCATATTGAATTATATGGTAATAAGGGATCAATGATTGTTCCTGACCCAAATATGTTTGGTGGATCAGTTTTAATTAGTAAAAAATTAGGAAGTTCATGGAAAAATTTTAAGACAAATCAAATGACTCTTGGAAAAATTAATATTAGAACACAAAGTTCACGAGCTAATGAGTCACCGACTAATGCTAATTATAGAGGTGTAGGATTGTCTGAGATGATAAGTTCTATTCAAAAAAAGAAATTGCATAAATGTAACGGAAATCTATCTTTACATGTGTTAAGCATCATAGATGCAATACACAATTCTGCAAAAAAAGGAAAAAAAGTTAAAATAAATCAGTTATGCGATAGACCTAGTGTTTTCTCTAAGAAAGAGATTAAAAATATTATTAAATAAGATTATCTCTTGCTAAAAACGCTGCACCTCTAACTCCACTCGCATCACCATGAGCAGGATGACTAAATATTGTATGCAATTTTTTAACTTCAAGATATTTTAATACAATATTTTTAATTTCGTCTAAATTTTTAATTTCGTTTGATAAACCACCACCAAAAACAATTATTTCAGGATCAATAATATTTATTAATGAGGCTAAAGAGCGTGCGAGTCTATTTTTAAAAGATAATATAAATTTTTTATTATTCTTATCATTTAAAATTTGATGAGCACTTTTTTTAGAATTTTTTTTGCTTTTATATAAATTTTCTAGTCCCTTTCCTGATATAAATTGTTGAGATGTAAATTTATAATCATATTTAACCTTAGTTTTTTTTTCATCTAATCCATAACCAGGTAAAAAATTATGACCCCATTCACCAGCTATATGATTTGCCCCACGTATTATTTTTTTATTTATTACATATCCACCACCTGTACCAGAACCAAGAATTATTCCAAAAACTGAACTATAATCTTTTGCTACACCATCAATTGACTCCGATAAAGCAAAACAGTTTGCATCGTTTTCGAATTTTAATTTATTTGGAATCAATGCTGATAAGTCGTGCTTAATCTTTTTATTTTTAATACATTTTAAGTTATATGTATTAAAAACTTTACCTTTTGAGTCTATGGACCCTGGGTGGCAGATACCTACATTTAAATTTTGATTATATTTCGTTGATAAACTTTTAATGATAGATGAAATTGTTTCTAAGAGTTTTTTATAATTACTTGGTGTAATTTCTCTTTGTCTAACTATTTCTGAATTATTACTATCTAGAATAATATATTCAATCTTAGTAGCACCTAAATCTATACCTATTTGCATTTCTACGTAGAAATTCTATTCATTTCTTTAAGTTCAACTTCTAATTTATCAAGCTCTTCTCCGCCAGCCATCATACTCAGAAGTTTTTCTCTGGAAATATCTTTCTTTTCATATGTTCCTAAACTTTTACCTCGATTGAGAACTGTAAAACTATTTCCTACTGGATAAGCGTGATGTACGTTATGTGTTATTAAAATTACCGCTAAACCTTGTGATGCAGCTTTAACTATATATTTTAACACTACTGATGCTTGATGAACTCCTAATGCAGAAGTAGGCTCATCGAGAATTAAGACCTTAGCCCCAAAGTATATAGCTCTACTAATAGCAAGACATTGTCTTTCTCCACCAGACATAGTTCCAACTGCTTGTGATGGGTCCCTTATATCGATACCTATTTGTCCCATTCTTTCTGCAGCAATTTTATTTGCCTTTTTTATGTCAAAAGTTTTAAAAAAAGGAGGTCCTTTTAAAGGTTCCCTGCCCATAAAGAAATTTCTTGTAACACTCATTAAGGAAACCAAAGCTAAATCTTGATAAACCGTAGCAATACCTATATCCAAAGCTTCTTTCGGACTATCAAAAATTATTTTTTCTCCTTCAAATATAATTTCTCCCTCGTCAGGTTTGTGGACCCCTGCAAGTGTTTTGATTAAAGTGGATTTACCTGCTCCATTATCTCCTAGCAAACACATAATTTCACCCTTACGAAGTTTCATAGTAACGTTTTTAAGCGCAATTACTTTGCCAAAAAATTTACTGATATTATTAAATTGAACTAAATATTCAGACATTATTTGCTTTCTGTTACCTTTTTCCTTATATAATTATTAAATATTACGGCTATTAACATCATTGCACCTAAAAATACTTTAAACCAATCTGTATCAACGTCAGTATAAAAAATTCCCATAGATACAGTTCCAAAAATTATAGCGCCAAATGCAGCACCAATGGCAGATCCGTATCCACCTGTTAGTAAACATCCACCTACAACTGCAGCCGCAATAGCCTCTAACTCTTTTAAGGTTCCTCGCATAGTATCTGCAGAACCAGCATCTAAAACTTGAATAGTTGCAAATATTGTTGCTGCTACAGCTGTGCCAATGAACAAACTTATTTTTACTCTTCCAACTGGAACACCTACATTATTTGCTCCATTTTTATCTCCACCAGAAGCAAATATCCAATTTCCATATCTTGTTTTCATAAGTATCCAAGTAGTTAAAATTGCAAGAGCTATAAACCAAATAACCGATGGAGGTATACCAGTTGCTAAAGGAGTTCCATCAGTTCTTAAAGCTATTAAATTCATTGAACCAAGCCATGTAAAGAGCCACTTAAATGAGTCTGTAGCAAAAATCCAAGCTATTGGATCATTTTCAATTAAAACTCTTAGTCCGGGTACTTGAGTACGCCCAGTAATCAATCTTGTTAATGCTAATGTTGCTCCCCTTAAGATAAATAACATTGCAAGAGTAACTATAAAGGAGGGCAAACCTGTTCTAACAACGAGTATTCCATTAAAATAACCGACTAAAACTGCCATCGAAAAAGCAAATATAATACTCATCCATAAAGGCCACCCCCAATAGATAGCTGGAATAGCTATACAAATCCCTGCGAAACCAATCATTGAACCTATAGATAAGTCAAACTCTCCACCAATCATTAGCATCGCTGCAGCGATAGCAATAATCCCAAGATTAGCAGATACATCTAAAAAATTTAGAATTCCATAAGCACTAAACATTCCAGTATCGCCTGCAACAATACCAAAAAAAATAAAGACTAAAATTGCACCACCTAAAGCACCTAATTCAGGTCTGTTTAATAAAACTTTGAACTTTGAAACCTTTTTAAGCCTATCGTCCTGATTGAAATCAGTTTTACTTTCTATACTTTTTGACTTTGTAGACATAATAAAAACTAAAAAAAAAGGCCTAGTGAAAATTCACCAGGCCTTTTTGATATATTTTATCTATAACCTTGAGCAGCCCATTTAATTACACTCTTAGCATTTTTAGGTGTAACAAAACCAGGTCCTGTCATAACTACACCAGCTGGCATAGTTCCGTATCTCATATATTGAGAAAAGATTGCTATAGGTAAATAACCTTGTAAGTACTGTTGTTGGTCAATTAAGAACTCAACTTTTCCAGCGGCAGCAGCTTTTAGCATACCTGGAGACATATCAAATGTTCCAAGCTTAATGCTTCCAACTTTACCAGCTGACTCTAATGCTTTAAGAGCAGCTTCACCTGCTAGACCAGCTCCTAAAGTAAGAATAGTGTCATATCCACCACCTAACTTAGCAGCAACAGCTTTTTGAATTTCAGTTGGGTCATTAGACGTTCCTAATATATCTACAGAACCTCCAAAACCTTTTTTGAAACCAGCACATCTTCTATCTAAAGCAACGTTACCAACCTCATGGTTAACACATAATGCTTTTTTTCCACCAGCGGCTTTCATTTTTTGTCCGCCACCTACTCCTGCTTCAAATTCGGTTTGACCTACGTGAGCACTAATACCAAGTTTCATGTAGTCATCTGAACCAGAGTTCATAGAGATTACTGGAATACCAGCAGATATTGCAGCTTTAACAGATTTACCTAAAGCGGCAGCATCTGGCAAAGTTATAACGATACCTTTTGGTTTTTGAGAAACGGCGTTATCAATTAGTTTAGCCATTTCAACCATATCGAATGTTGCTGGAGCAGTATATTTGCAAGATACTTTCATATCTTTACAAGCTTTATCTACACCATTTTTTGCAACTGACCAGAAAGGGTCATTAGCTTGCCCGTGTGACACAACGATAATATCTACTGCTAATGCAGCAACAGATGTCATCGCCCATGTTAAAAGAGCAGCAATTGTTAAGTATACTTTTTTCATTATTATCCTCTTTTTGTTAATTAATTTGATCGCATTAAAACAAATTATAGACGCAATATCAAAAAAAAATAATTTCTATACAACCTGTAGTATATCTAAAAAGCTTATATTTTATTTAAACCTTAATGGTTCTCTTCAACCTTAATGATTTGTAAGCTGCATTTGCTAATTTTAAAGCAAAGTAACCATCTTCAAACGTTGATCTTGATTTAATTTTATTTTTATGAAGCGAGATTAATTCTTTCAGTTGAATTTTGTACGCATCATTATATCGCTCAATAAAAAAATTTAAAAAAGGTTTTTGAGAGTTAGTTTGAAACGAGTTGAATAACTCAGTCGAATTTTCTTTTTTATTACCTGAAATTAACATTCCCTTTTTACCAAATAATTCAACTCTTTGATCGTAACCAAAAGAACAATGTCTTGAATTAGTAATAACGCAAATCACTCCTTTTTTTGATTTCATTGTAACAACAGCTAACTCATGATCTTTTATTCTTTTATAAAAAGGCATAAATGATGACGTAAAAGCATGGATTTCATTAATTTCATCATTTCCTAGGTAAAATCTACATAAATCAAAATCGTGTATCATCATATCTCTAAAAATTCCTCCTGATGATTTCAAATAAGAAATTGCTGGTGGCGATGGATCTCTACTTGTAATAATTATTTTCTCTAGCTTCCCTATTTTATTTTTGATCAAGTCTTTTTTAATTGAAAAATGTCCTGGATCATATCTTCTATTAAATCCTAATTGAATTTTAGGCTTAATTTTTTTAACTTTTCTTAAACTTTTAATTATTTTGTTAATATCTAAATCTAAAGGTTTTTCACAAAAAATTGTTTTTTTTCTCTTCATCCCTTCGTCGATAAATTTTATGTGAGTATTTGTAGAGCTTGAGATAAAAATAATATCTACATTCTTATCATTAAAAATCTTTTTATAATTTTTTTCAATTTTACATCCATAAATTTTTTTAGCTTTTTTGCTTAGTTGATCAATTTTTTCATGAACGTATAATAATTTTATTTCTTTATTTTTAGTAAGATTTTCTGCATGCATTTGACCTATGCGTCCAAATCCGAATAAAGCTACATTAATCATATTTTTTGTATTAAGTTGATATTTGTAATATAAACTTAGTACTTTATTTAAATTATGTCTATAAAATTAGGTATAGCACCCATAGCTTGGAGTAATGATGATATGCCTGAATTGGGTGGTGATACTACATTAGAACAATGCTTATCTGAAGCAAGTAAAGCTGGGTTTACCGGAATAGAGTCAGGTGGAAAGTTTCCTAAAAATTCAAAAGAATTAATACCAAAACTAAAAAAAGAAAATCTACAGCTTTGTTCTGGTTGGTACGGTGCATCACTTTTAAAGAATACTCCAAAAGAAGAATTCAAATTAATGCGTGAACAAATGGATTTATTTAAAGATTGCAAATCTCCATGCATGGTATTTGCAGAAGTAACAAATTCAGTTCAAAGCGATCCGAAGACACCGCTATCAAAGAAACCAAAACTTTCTGAAGAAGAATGGAAATTATTAATTTCTAGAATTAATGAAATTAGTAAAATGATGATAGATGAAAATATGCCTCTTGCTTATCATCACCACATGGGAACAGTTATTGAAACTGAAGCAGAGACAAGAAGATTAATTGAAAGTACCAATGATAGCGTGAAATTATTAATTGATACTGGTCACATGTTATTTGCTGGAGGAAACTCTATTAAAATAACAGAGGATTTTATTGAGAGAATAATCCATATTCATTGCAAAGATATTCGTAAAAATATTTTAGATAAATCATTAAAAAATGATAGCACCTTTCGACAAGCTTTTCTTGATGGGGCTTTTACTGTCCCGGGAGACGGATGTATTGATTATAAACCTTTCTTAACTCTCTTAAAAAGTAAAGATTATAGTGGTTGGCTAGTAGTTGAAGCTGAACAAGATCCCGCAAAAGCAAATCCATTTAAATACGCCAAAATTGGTTATAACTATTTAAGCAAAACTGCTAAAGAATGTGGATTGAATATAATAAGTTAACGATAAGCTGACACAAGCTCGTTATTACCTGCAGCTACGCAAGGTGATTTAATACATGTTCCAATCACCCACTCAGATCCAACTTCAGACTGAAAATTACTTTCTGAGACAAAGATAATACCTTTATCTGTCGACTGACCAGCCTTCCCTTCTGCTTGAATTCTAGGATCTTGTGATGTTTGTATTAAGGGTTTGTCAATATTGTAAGGATTATTAAGTTTTATATTATTTAAAATATGTTCAACAATTTTTGAAGAGATCCAAGCTGAATTACAATTGTCACCCCATGAAGTAGTACCTTTTTCATTTGAACTACATTTATTAATTTGATTGTTAATAAACTCCACAACTAATTTATGGTTTGCTTTTATATCATTAGCCTTTTGTACAACTGCCGATCTTGTAGAAGCAGTCCAGATTAACATAATTACAACATAAGCTAGTGAACTTAAAACTAAAGCTTCAAGTGAACCAAAATTTTTTAGTTTTTTTCTAAATTCGATCATATTTTAACTATCATCGATTTATCTATTTTATTTTCAAAAAAATCAATAATATTTTTTGTTGTCTCTATGCTCATTCTAGACAAACATTCATCAGTGTTTGTTGCTATGTGAGGACTTAATATAACTCGATCATTTTTTAATAATGGATTATCTTTTTGGATTGGTTCATTTTCAAAAACATCTAAACCAGCCCCAAATATTATATTTTCATTTAATGCTTTATGTAGATCCAATTCATTAATTATCCCCCCTCGAGCAGTATTTATTATAATAGAATTTTTTTTCATTTTTTTTAAATTTTGGAAATTTATTAAATTTTTAGTTTTAGAATTTAATGGCATATGTACAGATAAAAAATCACATTCTCTTAGTGAGTCATCCAGTGAGTCAACTTTAGTACAATTATGTAAATTTATTGTATCCTTACTCACAAATGGATCATAGACTTTAATTATCATATTGAAGCCTGAACACATTTTTGCTAAAGACTTTCCTATTCTACCAAAACCGGCGATTAATATTGTTTTATTTAAAAGCTCTATTGTTTTGATTTTATTGGAATTTTTTTTGAAATTACCATCTCTTACCTCCTTATTATATAAGGATAAAGATTTACAAATAGTTAAGATCATCGAAATAACATGTTCTGCTACAGCAGATGCATTTGCTGTTGCTGTTATTAGAAGAGCAATGTTGTTTTTTTTAATATATCCCAGGTCGACATTATCATAACCAACTCCATGTCTTGAAATTACTTTTAGATTTTCACATTTGCTTAAAATATTTGAGTTTAGTTTACTTACTCTTAATGTGCAGGCATCAAAATTTGGTAATTTGTTAATTAGATTTTTTTCTGAGGTATCATCGATAATTTCATGTTCATATCCAGGGGTATTTTTGAGCAAATCTAAACCATCACTGTGAATGTTTTCAATTATTGCTACTTTTTTCATAATTTGGCGGTCCCAAGAGGAATCGAACCCCATTTGGTAGATCTTGACCCTTGGTCTTTTCCACTTGTTAAACAACAATACTAAATCATTTCATTAATAACAATAAGAGTTTGATCACGAATTGATCATAATTGAAATAATTTTAACAAAATTTAATCATTTTTATAACATTAATTTATTAGAAGCTTATCTAAATGAGATTTTTTATTATTGCTTTACTTTTTATATTTACATTTAACAAAGCTTTAGCAGATGAAACCAACTTTACTTGCAAACCAATTTATGCCGCTGTTCAAACTGTCAATGGTACTTTTTATGAAGAATCATTAGAAAATATGGATGAAGAGGCAGCTTTATTATCTGTTGTACCAGAGTCAAAATTTTCTATAAGAAAAAATGGAATTTTTTACAAAAATAATGACAATAGAAAATACGAATTTTTAAAAACTTATAAAGAAATTATCTCAGATTATGAATTATCTCCAAAAATTATAAACACTGTTAGAGAGATTAATGATATTTCAAAGGAGTTAGATAAAAAACTTGGTGTAGAGAATTTTAAAGCTTTTTATCTGCCATATTCTAATTATTCCCAAGAAGGAGAGCTTTTAAGTTCGTCATTAAAGAGGATAAGTATAGACACCAAAAATTATTTCACCTCTGAAATTACAATACCAAACCAACCGATGGAAGGTGTAAACATGTACTATTTTCTTCGAGAGTGTGATGTAAAAGGTATAGAAGTTGACTTTGAACCAGTTTTTAATAAAGCCTTATCCTAATTATTTAAATCCCCTTATTAACCACAATATTGTTTTTTTTGAAATTAACCATGTAGGAATAACAAAGAGTGGTAATAATAATAACCATACAAAAATTAAAATAAATTCAAATAACATAATTGATTTACTTATATATCTTTCACAGTTTTCTTTTTTATTAAAAATAATAAATTTAAAAAAACTTCCACCAACATAAGTTCCGTTTACCGATGATCCAAAATATGTATCGTTTTTGTCTAATACTTTAATACCATCTTCAACAGCGGTAATGATTAAATATTTATTTGGTCCTATGTAGACTTTTTTATTAGAATAAATATTTGTGTAGGAAAGGTCTGGAAAAAGGCTAGAAGTTGCACAGCTCATTTTTTGTGATAATCTTTTTTTTAAATAATTAAATTGATTTATTTCTCCACTAAATAACAAAATCAGTACAGAAAAATAAAAAAGTCCTGTGCCTAAAATCCAAAAACGAAAGAGACCTCTATCTAATCGATTTATTTCAAAGAATAATGCTAGTTTTTTGATTTTCAAGTGAAAGCTTTTTTTCATAAATAAATCTAACAAAAAAAAGATCTCAAAACGATCGCAATCTGATCACACTGAACGTAAATTTTAAAAAAAAAAGTGATTATTAACTCTTATATTAGAAGCTTTTGGCGGTCCCAAGGGGAATCGAACCCCTCTTTCATGGATGAAAACCATGTGTCCTAACCGATAGACGATGGGACCTTATTTTTGTGAGTCTTATTAACAGAAATATCATCGATAATAAACTCTACATTTTTTTCACCCTTCCATTCATTCAAACTCAGTTTTCCTACGATGTTAAAGGTATTTTTCTTATTATTAAGCAAAAATTGGCCAAGATCGGTATCATAAGAATTAAAGGCGATAGTTGTGATTGTTGAACCATCTTTTGATAATAGAATCGACTTAATATGATTTTTACCGATAATTAGTGATTTTAAAACTTTAACATTTTCTATAATAAATTTTGGCTCAGGATTTCCAGATCCAAAAGGTGATAATTTTTCAACTCTACTATAAAAATCCAAATTAAGTGCTGAAGCAGAGATTAAACTATCCAAATAAATTTCATTTTTTCCTGAATTTTTGTCAATTTTTTTGTTAAACATTTTTATTATAAATTCTTTAAGTTCTTGAATTTTATTTTCCTCAATTGAAAATCCTCCTGCCATTTTATGTCCACCTCCTTTGATTAAAATTTTATTTTGTATTGCGGCCAAAATAACTGCTCCAATATCAAAACCTAAAACCGATCTAGCAGATCCCTTACCAATATCATCTTTTAAAGAAATTATTATAGTAGGTTTATTAAACTTTTCTTTAATACGTGAGGCAATAATACCAATTACTCCTTCGTGCCAGTTATTTCCATATAGGACTAATACTGGATCATTAATATCATCATTAACTGTATTCAAAACTAAATTAAGAAGATCTCTTTCAAGGTTTTTTCTATCTAAATTAAATTGTTCTAGTTCAGTAGCTATTTGAAAACTTTCTTTTGGATTATTGTTAAGCAACAAATTCGCACCATGAGAACATTTACCAACTCTACCGCCAGCATTTATCCTGGGTCCAATTATATAACCTAAATGGTAAGTTGAAGCTTTTGTTTCAATTTTACACAAATCAATCAGTGTTTTTAATCCTAAATTTTTTTTAGAATTAATTACTTTAAGACCTTGTTTTACAATAGCCCTATTCAACCCAATTAAAGGGACTACATCGCAAACGGTACCTAAGGAAACTAAGTCTAAAAATTCAAGTAAATTTGGTTCTTTAATTTTTTTTTCTAAAAACCACCCTTGTTTTCTTAAAGCAGAATTTATTGAAATTAAAGTCATAAAACATACTCCAGCAGCACATAAATAATTCAGTTTTGAATCGTCATCAAATCTATTGGGATTAATTATAGAATGTGCTTTGGGTAAATTTATTTCAGACTGATGGTGATCTAGCACAATAACATCGACTTTGTTTTTATTTGCAAAATCTATTGCATCAAAAGACATGGTTCCGCAATCGACGGTAATTATAAGATCTACTTTTTTTTCAATTAAATTTTGAAAACTTTTAATTGATGGACCATATCCTTCTAACCTCCTATCTGGAATATATATTTCAAAATCTTGATTTATTATTTTAAAATAATTTCCAATTATAGCCGTAGAACTTGCTCCATCTACATCATAATCACCAAATATTCCAATCTTCTCATTTTTAGTAATTGCCTTCAATAACCTAAGTGTCGTTTTTTCCATATCTTTTAAATTGTTAGGGTTTGGTATGAGATTTTTTATTGATGGTTTTAAAAAAGTTTCAATAGAGTCTTTTTTTATGTTTCTTATTGATAGAAGTTTTGCTGTAATTTCATCTAAAAAAAAATTTTCCTTTAAATATTCAACATAAGATGAGTCGAATATTTTATATTTCCAATTTTTTCCTGATAGTGATAATTCACTCATATTTTGAATAAAAATTTTTAACTTTTTTAAGGATTTTAAAATCTCTATGTAAGGCAAATGTAGATACTTCATATTTATCGCCCAAATCTTTAATTCCTTCTACAATATCACCTCTAGTAATAGCTGAAGCACAAAATATAACGTCCCCTTTTATCATTTCATCTATATTATATTTTTTTTTCTCATCTCTAATGCCTAATTTTTTCGCTCTTTGAAGTTGTTTATCATCCAAAACTAGTCTTGTTTGTATTTGACCACCCATACAAGATAGTGCAGCTGCCGCTAAAACTCCTTCAGGACCTCCACCAGTACCCAGATAAATATCAATGTTTGTGTTAGGATCAGCAACAGATATTGCGCCTAATACGTCGCCATCAGTTATAAATTTTATATTTATATTTAATTTTTCTAAGCTTTTAATAATTTTATCATGCCTAGGTCTCTTTAAGATGCAGGCTGTGATTTTATCGTAGTTTTTTTTTTTTGCTTCAGATAAAAGTTTAATATTTTTTTCTACGCTATTGTCTAAATCTAATAGATCTTTAGGCAGATTTGGACCAACTGCTATCTTTTCCATATAAGTGTCCGGAGCTGAGAATAAATTTCCTTTTTCGCAGACTGCTAACATTGAAAATGCATTAGGTAAATTATTAGCAACAAAATTAGTTCCTTCAAGAGGATCTAAAGCAATATCAAGTTCTAAGCCAATTTTTGTACCAACTTTTTCTCCGATATAAAGCATTGGTGCTTCATCCATTTCACCTTCACCAATAACTACCTCGCCTTTCATATTTATTCTATTAAGTTCATTTCTCATCATGTCAACAGAGCCCTTATCGGCTGCATTTTTATCTCCTTTACCTATAAATGGAAATGCACCTATCGCAGCTTTTTCGGTAGTTCTTATAAATTTATTTAAATAATTTTTATCTATGGACATCAGCCATTTTCAATTCTTAATAATTTTGGTTTTTGAATTATATAAGACTTTTTGGCTAAAGTTTTCAATGTTTTTTGAATATCATTATCTTTTGATCTGTGAGTAATTATGACTATTGAAGATTTTTTTTTATTTTTATATGGATTTTGTAAAACCCTTTTTATTGACACTTTATTGTTAGAAAATATTTTAGTCACATCTGATAATACGCCATATTTATCTTTTACGTTTAGTCTAATGTAAGATGAAAAAAACAAATCTTGTATTTTACCACTAGAATAATTTTTCCTTCTTTTGTTAGATATAGCGAATGGAAATTTTATATTACCTCTTAATATCGATGAAATATCAGACACTAAAGCTGATGTTGTTGCTGAAGGTCCAGCACCTTCTCCTTGTATAATATTTTTACCTATGGGATTGCCCTCAACAATCACTGCGTTTAAAACTCCATTTACGCCTGCAATATATGAAGACTTTTTAACCAAAGTAGGATGTACTCTTTGAAAAATTTTGTTATTTAATATTTCAGAGAATCCCATAAGTTTAATTTTATAACCTAATTTATTTGCATTGGTAATATCTTCATCATCAACATCCTTAATCCCTTCAACATGTATTTTTTTATTAATAAAAGAATTAAAACTTAAACATGACAATATTTTAACTTTTGAAGCGACGTCAGCACCATTGATGTCAGAAGATGGATCTGACTCCGCATAACCAAGTTTTATAGCTTTATTAATTGTTTCTCTAAAAGTGGTTTTATTTATTTCCATTGAAGATAAAATATAATTAGAAGTACCATTTAAAATTCCATAAATACGATTAATCTTGTTTGCGATAAGTCCTTCTTTAATTGATCTAATAATTGGGACTCCCCCACAAACTGATGCTTCGTATTCTAAATTTACTTTATTTTTTTCAGCAATCATTGATAATTTGTCACCATATTTTGATATTAATGCTTTGTTAGCTGTAACTACGTGCTTTTTATTTGATAAGGCGCCAAAAACTAATTTTTTTGCTGGACCTTCTGCTCCACCTATTAATTCAACAATTATATCTACTTCTTTATTTTTTAAGATATTATTAAAATTGTTTACCCACTGGTTTTTTTTAAATTTGATATTTCGTCTTTTATGTTTATTTTTTGCTGAAACATATAGGATTTTAAAGCTTGAATTATTCTTGTTAGATATATTATCTCTGTTTTTATTTAGAAATTTAAACAAATAACATCCAATGTTTCCAAGTCCAACAATAGCAATATTATATAATTTCTTTTTTTTCATAATTATTCTCTTAACGAAATATTAGGATAATCTTTTTCATTGCTCTTTTTAATTAAATATTTAGCTATTGAATCAATATCACATTTTTCCAGCTTTAGACAAATATCTGAAGAAGTATCTGTAGAATTATTAAAGGATGAAGTATTAATTTTAATTTTTTTCTTCAAATTTTCCTCTTTTTTAACTATTTTCTGTTTATGTTTTAATCTTTTTTGCTTTTTATTAATTTCTATTTTTTTTTCTTTAATTTCTTCTTTTGAAAGTTTTTTAACTACTTTATTATTTTTGTTTTTAATGACTTTAATATTACGTTCATCATTTGCTAGATTTAGATCTACTAAATTGTAGCTAAGTCGCTTATCTTTAGAAATAATTTGAACCTCTAATGATAAATTTTCTTCAAAATGTTGTTCTGCTTCGGCTTTATTTACGCATTTGTGATCTCCACAAATAAGTATAGTTTGTGGTTTTGTGCAAGAAAATAATAAGACAAAAAATGCAATAAGTAAAAATCTCATTTTAAACCAGAAGTTTCTCTAAAATTATACAAGATATTCATATTTTGAATTGCTTGACCAGCTGCGCCTTTGATTAAATTATCTATAGAAGAAAAAATAACAATTTTATTTTTTAGTCTTGTCTGACAAACGGAAATATCACAATTATTTGTCTCTATGACACTGCCAGTACCAATTTGTGTATTTGGTTTATAAATTTTTATAAAAAAATCATTCTTATAATAGGCTTTTAAAATATTTACTATTTTGTTTAATGAAATATTACTTTTTTTATACAAATAAATTGATGAAAGAATACCTCTAAAACTGGGTATCAAATGAGGATTAAATGTGAATTTTATTTTTTTTGATATTTTTTTAAGTTCCTGATCAATTTCTGCAATATGTCTATGATTCTTTACTGCGTAAGCATATGTAGATATATAAAAATTTTTAAAGTTAAATTTTAATTTATAGTTTTTTCCAGCACCAGAATAACCAGATTTTGAATCAATTGTTATATTTTTTAATTCAATAATTTTTTCCTTTAATAAAGGCACCAATGGAATTTGAATTGATGTTGGATAACAACCTGGATTTGAAATTATCCTATAATTTTTGGTTTTTTTCTTTTTGAGCTCAGCAATTGAATATATTGATTTTTTTATTAAATTTTTAGCTTTATGTTTTTTGTTGTAAATATTTTTATATATATTCGCATTTTGTAATCTAAAATCTGCTGATAAGTCTATAAATTTTAAATTTTGATATTTATTATATAGTTTATTAATTAATATTTGTGCCTCACCATTTGGTAAAGATAAAAAAAGAAGATCAACATTTCTCCAATTAACATTATTAATTTTTGAAATTTTTGGAAGTTTTTTCTTAATTCTTTTATCAAAACTTGTAATTTTTTTTCCAACGTTTGTTCTAGCACATAAATTAACAATTTTTATATTTGGGTGCTTTGTTAATAAATAAACAAGATCTAATCCTACGTAACCCGTGGCTCCAGCAACAACAACATTAATATAATTTTTAGTCATAAATAACTTATATCACTAAATTAAAATTTTTAAATTTAAATGATTATCTTTTAGAAAATTGAAAACTTCTACGAGCTTTTCTATGACCGTATTTTTTTCTTTCAACTACTCTGGAGTCTCTAGTTGTTAATTTGTCCTTTTTTAAATCTTTTTTCAAATTTTCATCATGAGAAATTAAAGCGCGGGATATTCCTAAAATTATTGCACCTGCTTGACCAGACAGTCCCCCGCCTTTTACAGAACATTTAACATCATAATTATTTATTACATTAGTAATTTCAAGTGGTCTAGTGACTATAAGTTGATGCACAGGTCTTTTAAAATAATCACCCATTAATTTACCATTAACAAAAATTTTTCCTGTGCCTTTTTTGACCCATACTTTAGCTATTGATTTTTTTCTTCTACCAGTTGAGTATTTACTATCTTTAAAGTCAAGTTTTAGTTTTTTGGTTTTTTCTTTATTTAATTGAGTTTGTTCCATTAATTTTTAACAATATTTTTTTTGTTGAGTTTTGTGAAATCAATTAATTTTGGATTTTGATTTTGATGTGGGTGAGTTAAACCTTTGTAAATTTTTAATTTTGTCATCTGTTTTTTTGCTAGCGGTCCACCTGGAAGCATCCTTTTAACTGCAAGTTTCAATATATCTTGTGTCTTATTTTTTTCAGACAGGGTTGATGGTGTTGATATTTTTATTCCTCCTGGATGGCCTGTATGTCTGTAATATTTTTTGTTTGTAAATTTTTTTCCAGTAAATTTAATTTTATCAATATTAGTAACAACCACAAAATCCCCATTATCGATATGAGGGTTGTAGGTAGATTTATTTTTTCCTCTTAACACTTTAGAGATAAATGCAGCAAGTCTTCCAACAGCAGCATTTTCAGCATTAATAAGATACCAATCTTGTTTAATTTCTTTTTTTTTTATAAACGGAGTCATTTTAAACGCGATAACTACTAATAAAAAAACAAAAAGTCAATTTGTTTATGATAATTTATAATTAAGGTCTAGAACGGTATATACTAAGATTACACTAGTAATTTGATGTAGTGATGCAAGATAAAGATTTAACCCACTTATAAGTGTAAAAATACCTAAAAAAACCTGAATAATTAAAACAACAAATACAGCAATATAGTTGAATAAAAAAAATTTTTCTTTTTTAAAATATAATTTAAAACCAATAAACAATGCTAATAATAAAATTAAATAAGCAGTTGTTCTATGTAAAAACTGTACAAAACTTTGATTGTTAAGCAAATTTATTAAATTAAAATCAATTAATTTTAAGTCATCTGGAAAGTATGAAAGATTCATTTTTGGCCAAGTTTGATAAATTAAACCAGCATCCAAACCTGATACAAATGCTCCAAATATAATTTGAAATAAAATAAACATAAAAAAAATTTTCGGTAACATTGGTTTTAAATTAAAAAATATTTTTTTTTGATTATTTTTATAATTAAGGTAATTCCATATTAAAAATGATATAATAACAAATGCTAAAAAAAGATGTAAAGATAGTCTATAGTGGCTAACAGATACATTTGAAGTCAATCCACTTTCAACCATATACCAACCTATAACGCCCTGTAGCAAAATTAAAAAAAATATAAAGTAAAAAGTTAATAATGTTTTTTTATTAAATACTCTAGCGAATGTAAAAATTATTAATGGAATTAGGTAAACTAAACCAATAACTCTACCAAATAATCTATGAAAATATTCCCAATAAAAAATGACTTTGAATTCTTCCAGAGTCATTAAAGGATTAATAAGTTTAAATTGAGGAATTTCTTTATATAAATTAAAATAAATTATCCAAGTTTCCTCTGTAAATGGAGGTAAAATACCTTTAAACAATTCCCATTCTGTAATTGATAAGCCAGAGTCAGTAAGTCTAGTTAATCCCCCAACCATAATCATCAAAAAAACTAATATTATCATTAATAAAAGCCAGGTGCGGATAATTAAATTATAATTAATTTTAGAAATTTGCATTATATAAATATATAATTATTATTTGAAATCTCATATAATATTTATGTCGCTATGATAAATAAAAAATTGGAAAAAATTAGAAAAAAACTTGATAATCTTGATAATCATTTTCTGTCATTAATAAAAAAAAGAACATTATTAGTAAATCAGGTTTTGTTAACTAAAAAATTTAAAAATCAAATAATTGATAAAAAAAGGATAAAAAAAATACTTTTAAATATTGAGTCAAAATCTAAAAAAAGAAATATAGACGTCAAAATTACGAGGTATATATGGAAAGCAATGATAAGGGCTTACATTAAGTATGAGTTTAGAAACTTTAAGAAATAAAGTTATTTACTATGTGGTGGTAATTTTTTTTCAACAAAAAATTCGTGTTTTCTTGTATTTGGATTATATTTTTTAATTTTTAATTTAACTTTTGCTTTTTCACCTTTAGTTGGTTTTTTTGCATAATATACAAAAGCGCTGTCGGGTTTGCTTTCTGGTACCATTCTAACTTTTAAATGAGTTTTTTTAGCCATGATTTTTAAGTCCTTTAATCTTTTTTAAAATATTATTGGATTTATTCTTAATACTATTTTTTAAATAATCTTTTTCTATAATATTTTCATCTGTAACGTCAATATTTTTTTTCTTTTTCAAAATATTTTTGGCTCCTTTTATCGTCAATCCCCTATCTTTTAATAAGTATTTAATATATTTAATTTTGTCTACTTGTTTTTGATTATAATAGCGTCTATTTCCTTTAAAAATTGTAGGTTTTATTTCATTAAATTCTTTTTCCCAAAATCTTAAGGTATGATTTGCAGGTTTTCCTGTTTTTTTATTAACTAAATTTAACTCAATTGAAAGCTCTGATATATCTAAATAATCTTTCACCATAAGAATTTTAATTCAATTTTTTTTTCAATGATTCTGAGGCTTTAAATCTTACTGCATTTCTTGAATTTATTTTAAATTCTTCTTTGGTTTTAGGGTTTCTTCCATCTCTTTGTTTTTTAAAGATAATTTTAAAGGATCCTAGATTTTTTAAAATAATTTTTCTATGTTTAATGAGATTAGATGTTAATATGATAATAATATCATCTGTAATTTTTTTAATATTCTGTGAAGAAAATCCAATTTCTGATCTGAGTTTGCTAGTAATTTCTTTTTTTCCTAAATTTTGTTTAATTTTTATTATCATTAAGATGGCTTAAATTATCTTTTATTTGACTCATTAAATTACCTTTTACAATATTATAGCATAGATCAATAGAGTGGTAAAATCCAAACGAGTCAGTAGAACCATGACTTTTTACAACAGGCCCATTCAAACCTAAAAAAATTGCACCATTAAACTTTCTTGGATCTAATTTTTCTTTGAATTTTTTAAGACTAAAATATGAAAATAATATTGAAAATTTTGATAATAAATTTTCTTTTAATGAAATTTTTAGATTGTCTGTTATAAATTTTGCTGTTCCTTCCGCAGTCTTTAATGCTATGTTACCTGTAAAACCGTCTGTAATTATTACATTGCTCAAACCCTCTGTTATCTTATTTCCTTCAATATACCCATTAAAAATAAAGTCACCGTTTTTACTAATCTCTTTTAATGCTGAGTATGCTTTTTTTATTGTTTCTGTTCCTTTAATTTCTTCAGAACCAACATTGAGTAGAGCTACTTGAGTTTTTTCTTCTGGAAAAAGCGACTTGTGTAAAGCGGATCCCATTTCTGAAAATTCAATTAAATTTTTTTCATCACATTCAATATTAGCTCCAAGATCCAAAACAATATTCATGCCTCTCATATTTGGCCATAACCCTGCAAGAGCAGGCTTACTTACTCCATTGATTGTTTTTAATATCATTCTGGATATAACTAATAATACACCTGTGTTTCCAGCAGATAAAGAAATGTCGCTTTCTGATTTAACTTGAGAATAAACACAGTTCCACATACTGCTATTTTTTGAGGTTTTGACTGCTGTTAATGTAGTCTCATCATCTGAGACTGTTGAAGACGTATGAAAAATTTTAAAATGTTTATTTGAAATATTATGTTTTTTTAGCTCTATATTAATCTTATTTTCATCACCAAAGATATTAAAAAAATAGTCATCTTTTTTTATGTATTTTTTGCAAAATAAACTAATACCTTCAATGTTTTTAATAGGAGCGTTTTCACCTCCCATTGCATCAATTGCAATACAAATTTTTTTATCCATACTATAAATTATATGTCTAAAATTTTTTTTCCGTTATAAAAACCAGTTTTAAGATCAATATGATGGGAATTTCTGTACTCACCTGTTTTTTTGTCTTCAACAATATTAACGTTTGAAATCTTGTGATGAGATCTTCTTTTGTTTCTTTTAGAAACTGTTGTTTTTCGTTTAGGTACAGCCATAATTAGTATTCAAATTTATCAAGATCTTTTATCATATTTTTATCAATAATATCAAAACAAAAATTATAATATTTTACAAAATAATTGTTAAGTTTTGCTGATATTTCATCATTTTTATTAAGTAAAAATAAAAATTTAGTAATTTCATTTATATTAACTTTGTTTTGTTTTTTTTGGTCTAAAAATTTTAGAAGAAGATCGTGGAAAATTTGGTTTAGATTTTTCATTTTTTTATTAACTGTTACATCGCCATGTCCCATTTCTCTTAAATTATTTTCGATATTCAGAAATATATTATCATAAATTTCTTGAGATAGATTTTTGTTAACTTTATTCTTTTTTAAACAAATAAGGATTATAACTAAGTGTGCAAAAATAAGAATAATTCTATTTTCTAGTTTATCCTCAAGTTGAATATCTTTGTAAAAGTAAATATTTCGTGATAATTTTACCAAATTATTGTAAATAAAGTTATGTTTTTTATATTTAAAATCAAACATTTTCAAAAATTTATTTGTATTACTACAATATTTATATTATCTCATTGTCAATTTAAAGAGCCAATAAAAGGTCACGGTATAAACTTTCTAAAAAATAGATCCGAGAAAATACTCATAAATAAAAGCAATAAAAACGATGTGATAAATGTGCTTGGGAATCCTCATACAACATCCGTAGATGATGAAAATTTATGGTTTTATTTTGATAGAAAAATTGCCTCTGGAAAATTAATAAAATTTGGAGATGTTGATTTGCTAGAAAATAATGTTTTAGTGTTAAATTTTAATAGATATGGAGTTGTTGTAAATAAAGAATTTTTTGATAAGCAAGATATGAAAGAAATTAAGTATTCAGAAATGAAAACTGAAAATCCTGTAACTAAAGATAGCTTTGTAACGTCTTTTTTGCAAAGTGTCAGACAAAAAATGTATGGGAAAAGAAAATTCTAGTGAGCTATTATAGATAATAGTAATAGTGCTACTATATTCGTAATCTTAATCATCGGGTTAACTGCTGGTCCAGCAGTATCTTTATATGGGTCTCCCACCGTGTCGCCTGTTACTGCAGCTTTATGAGCTTCTGATCCTTTGCCACCAAAATTTCCATCTTCAATATATTTTTTGGCGTTGTCCCATGCTCCACCACCAGCTGTCATTGAAATTGCTACAAACAAACCTGTTACTATAACTCCTAGTAACATTGCACCTAGCGCTGCTAAGGCTGCAATTTTTCCTGCTATAAATAAAATTATGATGTAAAGAACAATAGGAGATAAAACTGGAAGTAGAGATGGAATAATCATTTCTTTGATTGCTGCTTTAGTAAGTAAATCTACTAGTCTTCCATAATCTGGTTTTCTTTTTCCTCTCATGATTCCAGGTATTTTTTTAAATTGTCTTCTTACCTCTATAACCACCGCTCCTCCAGCTCTTCCAACAGCTTGCATCCCCATTGATCCAAATAGATATGGTAATAAACCACCTATCAACAAACCAATAACTACATAAGGATTGGATAAATCAAAACTGACTTCCATTTGATATAATGAAGAAGTTTTGTCCATTGAGTAATATTTTATATCTTCAGTATATGCTGCAAATAAAACTAAAGCACCTAAGCCTGCAGAACCTATAGCATATCCTTTGGTTACGGCTTTTGTTGTATTCCCTACGGCATCTAATGCATCAGTTGTTTTTCTCACATTTTTAGGAAGTTTAGACATTTCGGCAATTCCACCAGCATTGTCTGTAACCGGCCCGTATGCATCAAGAGCAACGACCATTCCAGTTAAAGCTAGCATTGACGTTACTGCAATTGCTATACCAAACAAACCTGCAAAATTATAAGTACTGATAATTCCAATGACAATTATAAGGGCAGGAATAGCCGTAGCCTCCATAGAAATTGCTAGACCTTGTATCACATTAGTCCCGTGACCAGTTGTAGAAGATTGAGCAACGCTTTTAACAGGTCTAAAGTTAGTACCTGTATAATATTCTGTAATCCATATTATTAAACCAGTAATTATCAATCCAATTACTGCGCACACGTATAAATCAAAGCCAGTAAAATTTATATTTGAGTAGGAATAATTCTCATTCAAACCAAGAGTGGCATTTGTTAAAGGGTATAAGATTATTAATGAAAGAATAGCAGTAGCTATAAAACCTTTGTATAAAGCTCCCATTATATTTTTACTTTTGCCTAATCTTACAAACCAAGTTCCTATAATCGATGTAATAATACATGATCCACCTATTGCTAACGGATAAACCATCATGTTAGATGAATCAGGGAAAAATATGGAAGCTAAAACCATTGTTGCAACTATTGTCACTGCATAAGTTTCGAATAAATCTGCTGCCATACCAGCACAATCACCTACATTATCACCAACGTTATCAGCAATTACAGCAGGGTTACGCGGATCATCTTCTGGAATACCAGCCTCAACTTTACCAACTAAATCTGCTCCAACATCTGCTCCCTTTGTAAAAATTCCTCCACCTAATCTTGCAAAAATTGAAATTAAAGAAGCACCAAATCCTAAGGCAACTAAAGCATTAATAATGTCTCTGCTCTCTGTGTTAAGATTAATTAAAATAAGATAGTAAATTGCAATCGATAAAAGAGCTAAACCCGCTACCAGTAAACCAGTTATAGCTCCTGATTTAAAAGCAATACTTAAACCTGATTGTAAACTTTTTCTAGATGCTTCTGCTGTTCTAACGTTTGCCTGTACTGAGATTAACATCCCAACATAACCTGCTAATCCTGATAAAGCTGCACCAACTAGATAACCAACCCCGACTAAAAAATTAAAAAAATAAGTTACTATAATCAAAACTATTAATCCTACAATTGCTATTGTTTTGTATTGTCTATTTAAATAAGCTTTAGCACCAATCTGTATAGCTCCTGCAATTTCTCTCATTTTTTCATTACCAGCACTGGAGGATAAAATTTGACCTGATAAGAGATAGCTATAGCCAACTGCTAATATTCCTGAAAATATTATCAAATAGAGAAGTTCAAGAGAAGAATTCATATAATTTAACGATAAATGCCAAAATATAATAAAAAACGCAAGCTAAACTTTTAATAATTATCCAGCTTATTGTACAAAAAATTAATTTTTTCTAATTAAATCTGATAATTTGTCTAAAATAGCATTCAAATATTTAATTTGAGCTTTTTCTAAAAAAAAATGAGAAGTTTTTAGGTATTCACTAATTATCACTTTTTTTGGATTATTATGCTTGTATAATAACTCAAAAACTGCTGCAAATATTATAATTTTAAGTAATTTATCTGTTCTTTTAAGATCAATATCGTCCTTTAAAAATTTTACTACAGTTTCCTCTATGAGCTCTCTTCTCTCTAGAGTTCCTTCAGTTACATCTTTGATAAATTTTTTGTACTGGCTTTTGTTATATATAATTTTTTCTTCTGGATTTAAAACTTTAGCATAAAGTTTTTGAATAATTTTTACTCTTGGTGTTGAATTTTTAGCTACATTAACCATTTTTAATCACTTCTAAAACTGCGTTAGCAGCCTCTTGTCCTTTTAAATTTGATCTCTTCTTTGCTTGACTCATATTTAATGCTGTTATTATACCGTTACCTATAGGTTTTTTTGATTGAGTGGATAAATTTAATAAAGAATTAAAGGTAGAATTACATATAAAATCAAAATGCGGAGTCTGTCCTTTTATAACACATCCTAAAACTATAAAAGCATCAAACCTCCTTAAATTTTTTGATATAACAACTGGGATTTCAAAAGTTCCTGGAACCTTAATGATGGCAATATTTCTTTCCGATTTGTTTAGTTTTTTTAAGCATCCTGCTATTAAATTCTTTGTAATATCTTTGTAATAATTTGAGGAAACTATTAAAAATTTTTTTTTCATTTTATAATTTCTTGTTTTATAATTTTAATACCAAATCCATCTAAACCTATAATTTTCTTTTTAGATCTAGATACTAATATCATATTTTTGATATTTAAATCTTTAATTATTTGAGCACCGACTCCGTAATATCTAAGTATATTGTTATTTTTTGTTTCCTCAAAAATTTTTTGCTTTAGAGACTTTTTGTCTTTAATTATAACTAATGCAAAATCATTATATTTTGATAAATATATTAAAGAATTTTCTATTTGCTTATTTTTAATGCTTAATTTATTATTTTTCATTAATTGAGATAGTACACGTACTCGAGTTGATTTATTTTTATTAATCTTTCCCTTTTTAATAACAAAGCATTCTGACTTATCTACTAAGTTTTCATAAGTCAAAAAATCGAATTTTTGTTTTTTAAATATTATATTTTTATTACTTGTACATTTGATTAATTTTTCATTCTTAAGTCTAAAAGAGATTAAATCCTCAATACTAGCAATTTTTAATTTATGTTTTTTTGCAAATATTTTTAAATCTTTTAACCTGGCCATTCTACCGTCTTGGTTCATTACTTCACAAATAACTGCACTAGGGTTTAATTTAGAAAGTTTTGAAATATCTACAGAAGCCTCTGTGTGACCAGCTCTCTCTAATACTCCTCCGGATCTAGCTACAAGTGGAAACACATGTCCAGGAGATACTATATCTTTTTTTTTTGATTTTTTGCTTATAGCAACTCTAATTGTTTTAGCTCTGTCAAATGCTGATATACCAGTCGTAATTCCCTTTTTTGCTTCAATTGAAATCGTAAAAGCTGTTTGCATTCTAGCTTTATTTAAAGATGACATTAGTGGAAGGTTTAGTTCCTCCACTTTTTTCTTTGTGAGAGCTAAACAAATCAACCCTCTACCATGGGTTGCCATAAAATTTATATTATTGGAATTACATTTAGACCCGGGTATTATTAAATCTCCTTCGTTTTCTCTGTCTTTATCATCTACTAAAATGAACATCTTTCCTTTTTTAGCATCTCTAATAATATCTTTTATCGGTGATAAGTAATTAATAGTCATTTAATTATTAATTTGATGAAGGTACTTTCCAAAAATATCGAATTCAATATTAACTAAATTTTTTGGTTTTAGATTTTTAAGGTTTGTTAATTTTAAAGTATGTGGAATAATATTAATTTCAAAATATTTATTTTTTTTCTTAGAAATAGTTAAAGATACTCCATTTATATGTATAGAGGCTTTCTCTGTTACATATTTGTTAAATTGTCTTTGAATATTAATTTTTATTATCCAAGTTTTATCTATAATTTTAATATCTAATATTTTTCCAACAGTATCTACATGTCCTTGGGTGTAATGACCAGAAATACTATCCCCATATCTTAAAGATTTTTCCATATTTATAAGATTTCCAACTTTAGCTTTAGAAAAATTTGATCTTTTAATTGTTTCATTGGACAGGTAGAAAGTTAACATTTTATTTTTTTTGGAGGTAAGTGTTAAACATACACCATTACAAGATATGGAATCACCTAAAGAGTTTTTTTTCAATTTTAAATTAGATTGAATCGTTAATAACATACTTTTCTTCTTTTTTTTTATATACTTTATTGTACCAGTATTTTTTATAATTCCGTTAAACATTAATTTAATCTTTCAAGGTAAGCTTTATCATTATTTAAATAAACTTTAAGTTTATTTTTAAGTTTTATCTTTTTAATATGTTTATTACTAGAGTTATTGAGTCCATTTTTATTAAGATTAATATTAGTTTTAAAAATATAAATATTATTTATCAATCTATTAATAACTAAAAAATTAATAAATGTTAAACCGGTTTCGATAAAAATACGGGAAAAATTTAATTTTGAAAATGATTTAAATATTTTAATAAAGTCTTCTTTTGTATCCATTTTATCGACTAAAATTACCTTTACATTTTTTTTTTTAAGCCAATTTATTTTTTTTTTGTTGTTATTAGTTGTGTAAACATAAATTCTTCTATTAATCTTCTTTTTAAAAATATTCAAATTTTTTTTAATTTTTAAATTTCTATCTATTATAATTAAACTTGGTGATTTATGCTCTAAGCCCTTAATTCTGCAATTTAACATTGAGTCATCATTATTTATACTTTTTGATGTTGACAACAAAGCGTTATACTTAGTTCTGAAAAGATGAGTGAGATTTCGAGAATTTTCATTTGTAATCCATTTATTTGATTTGTCTATTGTATAATAATCCTTCGATAAAGCTATTTTAGCATCGATTAAAGGCAATTTATTCAATTTAAATCTTCGATAACTTTCATAAAACCTTAAAGCTTTCTTTTTGAGATAAAGTTTTCCAATGGAAATATTACTTTTTATTAATATTTTTCGAGATTTATTTTTACTTCTTTTATCAATATCATTTATTGAATAGAAAACTTTCTTAACTTTTTTATTTATTAAAATATTGATACATGGAGGTGTTTTACCATAATGCGAACATGGTTCTAAAGTTATATAAACATTTGTGTCTTTAAAATTAATATCTTTATTCAAAGCATTAAACTCTGCGTGAGGCCTTCCATTTATTGATGTATATCCACTAGAAATTATACTACCTTCTTTTTCAACTACGCATCCTACAGAAGGATTTTCTCTCGTTGAGCCTAAATTTATCTTTGCCAGTTCAAATGCTAAAGCTAAATTTTCAATATGTTTTGCTTGAGATTTATTTCTTTTTTGACTTGCCATGTAACTCATCAATATATTCACCAAATTCACCAATTTCTTTAAAATTTGTATATACTGAGGCAAACCTTATATAGGCAATTTTATCAAGTTCTTTGAGCTCATCCATTACTTTTCTTCCAATTATACTTGATTGAATTTCTGATTGTCCCATTTCCTCAAGTTCTCTCGAAATTTTCGAAACAATTTTTTCAGTGGTGTCTGAATCAATTGGTCTTTTTTTTAATGCCGTGAAAAGTGATTTGGCTAGTTTTTCTCTATCAAATGCTGATCTTCTTCCATTTTTTTTTATTACAGTTAATTCCCTGAATTGTACTCTTTCAAAAGTTGTAAAACGTTGACCACCCCCACAAGTACATACTCTTCTTCTTCTTATTGCTGTTCCATCTTCTGTTGGTCTAGAATCAACGACGGATGTATCTTTTTCTCTACAAAAAGGACAAATCATAGAATGTTTTTATTATCCACTATATATTGGAAAATCTGAACAGAGTTCAATAACTTCTTTCTGTACTTCTTTTTCAATTTTTGAATTATTTTTTGGGTTTTCTGAAAGCCCTTTAATAACTTTTGTTATAAGTTTTCCAACTAATTTAAATTCTTCTGCTTGAAAACCTCTTGTTGTAGCTGCAGGTGTTCCTAATCTAATACCTGAAGTAATCATGGGACTTTGTGTATCAAACGGAATACCGTTTTTATTGCAAGTTATATTTGCTCTACCTAAACTTTCCTCAGCATCTTTACCTGTAACTCCGTAAGGTCTTAAATCAACTAACATTAAATGAGTATCTGTTCCACCCGAAAATATTTTAAAATTATTTTCAATAAGTGTTTCACTTAAAACCTTAGCATTTAAAATAACATCTGAAGTATATTTTTTGAATTCTTCACTCAAAGCTTCTTTGAAACAAACAGCTTTAGCTGCCACAACGTGCATTAACGGTCCGCCTTGAAGACCAGGAAAAACAGCGCTATTAAATTTTTTATAGAGAGTTTCATCATTAGTTAATATTATTCCACCACGTGGTCCTCTCAGTACCTTATGTGTTGTAGATGTTACAACGTCAGCATATTCTAAAGGATTTGGGTAAGCACCTCCAGCCACCAATCCGGAAAAGTGAGCCATATCAACTAACAAATAAGCGTTAACTTTTTTACAAATATCTTTGAATTTTTTAAAGTTTATGACTCGTGAGTAAGCGCTGCCTCCGGCAATTATTAATTTTGGCTTATGTTCTAAAGCTAACTTTTCTACATTTTCATAATCAATTAATCCTGTGTTCTCCTTGACATCATAGTGTACTGCGTTAAACCATTTTCCTGATTGTGCTGGTTTTGCTCCATGGGTTAAATGCCCACCAGAATTCAAACTCATACCTAATATAGTGTCTCCTGGTTTAATTAAAGCTAAATATACAGCTCCATTAGCTTGTGCGCCTGAGTGTGGCTGAACATTTGCAAATTTACAATTAAAAAGTTTTTTTGCTCTCTCTATCGCTAAATTTTCTGATATATCAACAAACTCGCAACCTCCATAATATCTTTTGCCAGAATAACCCTCAGCATATTTGTTTGTTAAAACTGAACCTTGAGCTTCTAAAACAGCTCTAGAAACAATATTTTCAGATGCAATCAATTCAATATGATTTTTTTGTCTTACAAACTCCTGTGAAATTGAGTTAAAGAGATCCCTATCCGAGTCTTTTAAATCTCTCTCGAAAAAAATACTAGATATTCTTTTAATTTTAGTTACTGTCGACATTTAAATTTTTTTAATTCTCCTTTTGTGTCTTCCGCCTTCAAATTTTGTATTCAAAAAAATTTTAATAATTTTTTTGATATCCTTCCTTTTAGTCAATCTCGATCCTAAACACAATACATTAGCATTATTATGCTGACGAGACAATTGGGTTGATTTGATATTATATCCTACGGCAGCTCTAATTCCTTTTATTTTATTGGCTGAAATCGCCATACCTGTTCCTGAACCACAAACTAATATGCCTATATCACTTTTTCTTTTAGAAACTCTATTTGAGACCTTTTTGGCATAATCAGGATAATCAACTGATTTCTTCATAAAAGGTCCTAAATCTATAGTGGATATTTTTGATTTAATTAAGTGCTCTTTGATAAATTCTTTAATCTCATAACCTGCATGATCAGATGAAATACAAATTTTTTTAAATATTGAATTCAATTAGTTGAATCTATTTTCTAACATGCAGGCAACAATATGAATTCTATTTTGCTCACCTCCATTAAAGAAATTATGATATCTTGTATTATTCGTAATCCAAACTTTTCCATCAGCTGGCATGTGCTTTGCAACGTCCTCTATAACCATTTTACACCCAGGATTAGTTATTATTGGAATGTGTAATCTCGGCTCAGGATCTCTGTGCCAACTTAAAGTGGATCTAGGCTCTTTTAATAATAGTCGTACTCTTCCTAACTTAAATTTTTTACTTAACGTATTATAAACTTCTTCAAAGTAAGTGTTTTTAAATTCTTTTGTTATTTCAGAATATTTTGACTCATCTATAGGCTCATCTCTGACAACTTCTTTTCCAGACTCATCTGGTTTTGTATAGTATATTCCTCTAACATTGTGACCTTGAATAGAGCTTTCATCACCAGGAATTTGATTCATTGGAATTGCGGCAAAATTTGTTATTCCAAGTGTTTGATATTTTGAATTTTTTAAAACTTTTTCAAGGTCGGATCTTAATTTACTAATATCGAAAGTTAGGCCCGGCACTTGATAGAAATCTTCAAATGTTGCTGAGTTAGACATATTTATCTATTAAATTACTTTGCTTATAAGGTATAATATTATATTTGTCGCATAAAAAATAATATAAAAAAATTAAAAAATGAAGATTTTAGGCAAATTTCCATCAACAAGATTGAGAAGAGTTCGCAACTCTGATTGGATTAGGAGACTAATATCAGAAAACAACTTATCAGCAAATGATTTAATTCTACCAATATTTTTAACTGAAGGTAAAAATAAAAAAGAAAAAATTAAAACAATGCCAGGTATCTACAGATATTCATTGGATAAATTATCAGCCATTTTAGATGAGGCAGAAAAATTTAAGATACCTATGATAGCACTTTTTCCAAATACTTCTAATCATCAAAGAAATCATAACGGTTCTGAAGCACTAAATGAAAATAATCTTGTTTGCAGAGCTATTAAACTAATAAAAAAAAAATATAATAAATTTGGAGTTATGACTGATGTTGCTCTAGATCCATATACATCTCATGGTCATGATGGAATAATATTAAACGGTAAAATTGATAATGATGAAACTCTAAAGATTTTAGAGAAGCAAGCTTTATTACAAGCATCAGTAGGTTCTGATGTTATTGCTCCTTCAGATATGATGGATGGAAGGATAGGAATTATAAGAAAGTCTTTAGATAAGAAAAAATTAAAAGATACTCAAATTCTATCTTATGCAGTTAAATACGCTTCAAATTTTTATGGGCCATTTAGGGATGCAATAGGCTCGAAACAAAAATTAAAAGGTGATAAAAAAACTTACCAAATGGATATGAGAAATTATACAGAGTCTTTAAGAGAAGTTGGTTTAGATATAAAAGAGGGAGCTGACTTTGTTATGGTAAAACCTGGAATGCCTTATCTGGACATTATAAGCCAAATAAAACAAAATTTTAAAATCCCAGTTTTTTCATATCAAGTTTCCGGGGAGTACGCTATGATTGTAAATTCGATTAAAAATAAAAGTCTAAATGAAAATGTTGTCTATGAAAGTTTAATATCACTGAAAAGAGCAGGCTCAAATGCTATAGTAACTTATTTTGCATTAGATATTGTAAAAAAAATGAACAAATATTAGGAAAAACAATTTTCAAAAAATACCCTGGACTTGGGCATGTACAAATTATTAGGTAAAAAAAATTTATTTAGCATCAAATTCCGGGTAAAAGATAAAGCGTGATTTACAATTTCTTTTGAGTAAATTTCAGGTATTTTGCCATTAATTATAAACTTTGGAACTTTATATGAAATATTATCTATGTTTATAGATAAGATATCTTTTGATGAACTTATTTGGTCAGTTGTAAATCCGAAACCTAATTCCTTAATAAGATTAACTTCCCAAAATGAATAAATTAAAGGCCAACTTTTATTGTCTAAATTTCTTATTAAATTATCTAATGATAAATAAATATTATTATGTGGTTCTTCATCTGGTAATAAAGAATTAAGTAAGTCCGCAATAGATAAAATTAGGTAAGACCTTTTTTTATCATTAAAATATCTTGGACTAATGGCTTCAATAATTTCAGTTTTTAAATAACCTAATTTATTACGATTTTTTGTACTATGTATAAAAAAAATTTTATTTCCTACTTGCAAGTAATTTTTAATTTTTCTAGATGTACCTCCATAAACTATTCCTGAAATTTTGCCGTGTGTTTTAGTAAAAGCACTAATTATAATAGCATTTTCCCGAAATTTTTTTTTACTTAATAAATAACCTTCATCTTCCCAGTTCATATTTTTAAATCTTCAATTAATTTTTTTGCTGCATTTTGTTGCGCGTCTTTTTTTGATGATCCGTTTGCAGTTATCATTTTTGAATTAGGTGTTTTTACTGTGACTTTAAAAATTGGTTTATGATGTGGCCCAGATGTTTTTATTAAAGTATAAGTTGGAAGTTTTTTAAATTTTTTAAGACTATATTCTTGTAATTTTGTTTTTGAATCAACGATTGTTAAATCAGACTGCTTGAGAGAAGAATCCCAATACTTTAAAATAAATTTCTCTGCATTTTTTAAATTACCATCTACAAAAATTGCTCCGATAAGCGCCTCTAGACAATCCCCAGTAATTTTTTCATTTTTGTGCTCATTTTTTTTATAATTTGAACCTAATAACATATATTTTTTTAAATTGAGTGTATTAGCAATTTCTGAACATTTTTTTTTGTTAACGAGATTTGCATATTTTTTATCAATCACACCCTCTTTCTCGTAAGGGTATTTAGTTATTAAATTTTTTGAAATTACTAGTCCCAAAACTCTATCTCCTAAAAATTCAAGTTTTTCATTATTGATATTTTCATCATAGCTTTTGTGGGTTAAACACCGTGTCAATAGGTCTTGAGAATTAAATTTGTATTTAATAGCCTCCTCTAAATCTTTTAATCTACTTATCATAATTTTTTAAATGTTCTTTTAAATCTAAAAGAGTCTTTCCAATTCCAAAATTTAAAAACACTGCCCTTTAATGTATCATTTGAAAAAAAAATTAGTTCTGCTTTTCCAACTAAATTTAACTTATTTACATAGCCTACTTCGGATAAAAATCTGCTATCCTTTGAACAGTCTCTATTATCACCTAGTAAAAAATAATTGTCATCTGGTACTTTATACACATCTGTATTTTGAAGTGTTCCGACACTGTTATAGACGGCTTTATATTTTACTCCATTTGGTAATGTTTCCTCATAAATTTTTACAGGAAAATTTATTTTACCACATCTAATACTCATACTTTCATCTATTTGATTTTTTATTATTTTCTTTTTATTTAAATAAATATCTCCATTTATAAATTGTAGGGTATCACCCGGCTTGCCTATTAATCTTTTAATGTAATCAGTTCTATTGTCTGAGGGTGTTTTAAAGACAACTAGATCTCCTCTTTGTGGCTCTTTAAAAAATATTCTTTTTTTATATACGGGTGGACTAAATGGAAATGAATGTTTGCTATAACCATAAGCGAATTTAGAAACAAACAATCTATCGCCAACAAGCAAAGTTGGTTCCATTGATGAGGATGGAATATAAAAAGGCTGATACAACAAAGATCTTAAAAGTACAGCAATAATAAGAGCATAGATAAGAGTTTTGATATTATCTATTACAGCATTTTTTATATTTTTTTTCATATTGAAATTGTAACAAATGCAACAGCGTAATCTTTTTCGTCAGCAATAGACAAAGAGATTTTGTATATTTTTTTTTTTAGTTTTCTCTCGACAATTTTTTTTGTCTTATTAATCAATTTTATATATGGTTTACCAGATTTTTCATTTAAAACGACGATTTCATTGAAACTAATACCTTTAGATATACCTGTTCCTAAAGCTTTTGAGAATGCCTCTTTAGCAGCAAATCTTTTTGCAAAACAATTAGAATTTAAATTACTTCTTTTACACTTTAAAATTTCTTCCTTGCTGTATATTCTTGATAAAAATGGTTTTTTGTTAAGAGATTTTTTTAATCTATTTACTTGTATTATATCAGTGCCAACACCGAATAGTTTCATTTATGCAAAATCCTTTTAAATTTTATAATAGTTTTGCTTAAACCTTCAAAAATTGATTCTCCAATTAGAAAATGTCCAATATTAAATTCTTTAATTCCTTTGACTTTTTTTAGTATTTTAGCAGATTTAAATGTCAGACCATGGCCTGCATGTACCTCTAAACCTAATTTGTTACCCAATACTACAGCTTTTTTAATCTTATTAAGTTCGTAATTGAAATTTTTATTGTCGTTAACAAGATTGCAAAATCTTCCTGTATGAATTTCCACACAATCAGCATTTAATTCTTGTGATTTTTTAACATCTTGGATGCTAGGTTCAATAAATAAACTCACTCTGAATCTATTTTTTTTTAGTTTTTTTATCAATTTATTTAAAAACCTGTTCCTATAGCTTAAATTTAAACCACCTTCTGTAGTTAATTCTTGCCTTTTCTCTGGAACGATACAAATAAAATCTGGTTTGCTTTTTAAAGCTATTTTAAGCATTTCGTTCGTAGCGGCTATTTCTAGATTAAGTGGAATTTTTAATTTTGATTTAATTTCTTTAAGATCGAATTCTCTTATATGACGTCTATCTTCTCTTAAATGTATTGTAACAGACTCAGCCCCACTCTTCTGAGCCAATAAAGCTGCTCTCAAAGGACTAGGATAATCTTCACCTCTTGCGTTTCTTACAGTTGCAACATGGTCTATATTTACTCCAAGTCTGATTTTGCTCATCAAAGATTTCTACTTCCAGGTTTAACTGCTTTAAGATCTGATAAGCTACTTGGTAAATTTTCCTCTGTGTATGTTGGAATATTTAAATCAACTTGTGAAACGATTTTTCCTTTTAAAGAAGATTTTCCATTGGACCTGTTAATCAAACATGCATATCCAACAATATTTGCTTCGTTATCTAATACTAGTTTTGAACATTCTAAACTTGATTTTCCTGTGGTAATAACATCTTCTACAATTAAAACTTTTTGATCTTTTTTTATTAAAAAATCTCTTCTTAGTTTAAATTCTCCATTTACTCTTTCGGAAAAAATAGTCTCTTTATTTAATAATCTACCAATCTCATAGCCAATTACAATGCCTCCCATAGCAGGAGATAATATAATGTCAAATTCTTTAAATTCACTATTAATTTTTTCTGAGAGAGACTCACAAATCTTTTTTGCTTTGTCTGGTTTGCTCATTAATTGAGCACATTGAACGTATTGTGGGCTGTGTAATCCTGAAGATAATATAAAATGACCCTCTATAAGGGCATTAGCTTCTTTTAAAATTTTCAAAGATTCTTTGTAAGAAAGCATTTTTTTTATTTTTATGTCTAACTATTTTAAATTTATAATCTTTTTGCTTAATCTGACTTATCAAGTTTGTAAAATTTTTCAAATCTTTAATTTGAATATCGAAAGAAAATTGTAAATAATCTTCTTTTCTTTTTAAAAGTTCAATATTTACAATATTGCTTTTGTTGAGACCAATTAAAGTACTTATTTCACCTAAAACACCAGGATTGTGGGGCAAGTCAATTATTAAAGATGTATTATAAACTTTTTCCTCGTCCTGTTGTTTATTACGCCTACCTTGCCAATATCTTCTTATTGAAGCACGTGCCTTTCCAGTTTTTGAAGATGACAGCCAATGTAAAGAGGGTGAAACATTCGAAGATGTAAGAATTTTAACCATATCACCATTTTTAAGTATCGTTTGTACTGGCATTTCTTTTCCATTAATTTCACATCCTATAGCTGTATCGCCAACTTTAGTGTGAACAGCATAAGCAAAGTCTATTGGGGTACCATTTTTAGGTAATTTAATTACTGCTCCTTTTGGTGTAAAACAAAAAACGTTATCTTGAAACATTTGTAATTTTGTAAATTCATAATAATGCTCAGGACTATTTCCTGTTTCAATAATTTCAACTAAATCTCTTAGCCAATCATATTCTTTCCAAGAAAGTTCTGAAAATTTTTCTGAAGATTTATATTTCCAATGAGATGCAATACCTCTTTCAGCGAACTCATGCATTTCATAAGTTCTTATTTGTACTTCAATTCTTTGTTTATATGGACCTATTAAAGCAGTATGGATAGATTTATACTTATTGATTTTAGGTGTAGAGATATAATCTTTAAATTTTCCTGGAATTGCAGAGTATTTAGAATGTAAAATACCAAGAGTTTTATAACAATCCTCAACAGAATTTAATAAAATTCTAAAACCTACAATGTCAGTCAATTGTTCTAAAGATATTTTTTTGTTTTGCATCTTACGCCAAATTGAAAAAGGGGTTTTTTCCCTCCCTGCTATTTTAGCCGTGACTCCATTTTCTTTTAGTAGATTTATTAAGTCTACTGAAATTATTTTAAAATTATCATCTCTATTGTTTTTAATAAATTTAAGTCTCTCTTGTATCAAATCCCTTGCTTTCTTATTTAAAATTTCAAAAGATAAATCTTCCAACTCATCTCGTATCCTATTCATTCCCATTCTATCTGCTAAAGGTGCATAAATTTCCATGGTCTCCTTAGCTTTTCGCACCATTTTTTCTTTACCTTTAACAAATTTGATAGTTCTCATGTTATGTAGTCTGTCTGCTAATTTTACTAATAAAACACGGATATCTTTAGAAGTTGCTAAAATTAACTTTCTAAAATTTTCAGCTTTAGAGTCACTTGAAGCTTTATCTTCAAGAGCAGAGATTTTAGTAACTCCATCAACTAAATTTGCAACCTCTTCGCCAAATTCTTTTTTAACTGTTTCATAAGTTACCTTAGTATCTTCGATTGTGTCATGTAACAATCCAGTAGTAATAGTTGCGCTATCAAGTTTCAAATCTGTGAGAATTTTTGCTACAGCCACTGGGTGAATAATGTATGGAACGCCTTCATCTCTTTTTTGGTTTTTATGAGCATCAATTGCAAATTTAAATGCCTTATTTAGTGAGTCATGATTAAGAAATTTATTATAAGACTTAATTTCATTTATTAATTCATTGTTATTAATCATTAATTCAATATATCACTTTTAATAAGTCTTGTAATCTCATTATGAGAATTTTTATCTAATTCTTTAAAAAAACTATCTATATTTTTATTATATATTGGATGAAACCAATTAGGTTCAATCTCTTTTAAAGGGTAAATTACAAAATTTCTTAAATGTAGCCTCGGGTGTGGTGTTTCTAGTTCTTCGTTTTTAATAATTTTACCGTTAAAATCGATTATATCTATATCACATGTTCTTGGCTCATTCTTTTTAATACGAGTTCTTCCGAGTTTTTTTTCAATTTTTTTTATTTCATTGAGTAATTCAATTGCTTTA
Source organism: uncultured Pelagibacteraceae bacterium (assembly GCA_902530455.1). GTDB lineage: Bacteria > Pseudomonadota > Alphaproteobacteria > Pelagibacterales > Pelagibacteraceae > Pelagilacustribacter. Next base: position 60,627 of record CACAAD010000001.1, read on the forward strand.
AGGTTGCTTTCAAATTTGACACATAGATTTATAAATTTTGGATCTGAATTATTTGGGTACGATGGAGTTTCATAAAAACTCGATATTTTTAATATATTTAAATTTAATTTTTTTAAGTGGTTTATTGCTTTTAATATATTGGTTTCTCTACCTCCATCCTCGATAGGAAGATTTGACCCTATATTTAAATAAATCATTTGTTTTTTCTACTAAAAATTTTTGCTTTTTCTCTCTGCCAATCTCTTTTTTTCTTAACTAATCTTTTATCATATAATTTTTTTCCTTTACCTACGGCTACTTGAATTTTTGCTCTTCCCTTATAAAAATACATTTTTGTTGGCACGATAGTCATTCCTTCCTGATTAATTCTACCAATAAGAGTATTAATTTGTTTTTTTGAAAGTAGTAATTTTCTCTCTCTTTTTGGATCGTGATTATTGTATGAAGATTGCTTATACAATGGAATATGTGAATTAATTAAAAATATTTCACCTCCTATGTCTACGGCATAAGAGTCGGCTATACTTCCTTTGCCTATTCGTAATGATTTAACTTCAGATCCTTTTAATACAATTCCAGCTTCATACAATTCTTTAAAATAATAATTAAAACTTGCTTTGCGGTTTAGGCAAATTATTTTTTGAGAAACATTTTTTGATTTCATTAGAGTAGTTTTGCAAATTTAAGTGCTTTTTCTACTTCTTTTTTTGTTTTTTCAGTTACTTGTACTAATGGCAGTCTTACCTCTGCCGGAGAAAGTTTTAAAAGAGATGCAGCGTATTTTACTGGTGAAGGATTGCTTTCAATGAAGAGTGCTTTGTGTAATGGGGATAAAAGATTATTGATAGATTGTGCAGTTTCATTGTCTTTCGACAAGGAAGCTTTATGAAAATCGGCGCAAAGTTTTGTTGCAACGTTAGCGGTAACGCTTATACAACCAACACCTCCCCTTTTATTGAATTCGAGCGCATTATCATCCTCCCCAGTTAATTGGATAAACTCTTTTCCCATTTTGTTAAGCTGTATAGACACCCTGTTTAAATCACCTGTAGCATCTTTTACACCTTTTATATTTTTTAACTCATATAATCTTGCCATTGTATCTACTGTCATATCAATAACAGATCTCGAAGGTATATTGTAAATGATAATTGGAATACCAACGCAGTCATTAATTGATTTATAATGTTGGTATAGTCCTTCTTGAGTTGGTTTATTATAATATGGTGTTACAATAAGTAATCCATCTGCGCCAGCATTTTCGGCATGTTTCGAAAGCTCTATCGCTTCTGAAGTAGAATTGGATCCAGTTCCAGCTATAACTGGTATTTTGCCTTTACATTCTTTAATTGCTATCTCAATTACTTTTTTATGTTCAATATGAGATAAAGTTGGAGACTCGCCAGTTGTACCAGCCGGTACAACACCATTAGTGCCGTTTTTAAGATGGTGGTGTAATATTTCACCATAATTGGCCTCGTCTAATTTATTATTTTTAAACGGTGTTATTAACGCTACGATTGAACCTTTGAACATAAATCAATATAAGATTAATTATTATCTATTTTTATGCTTATTCGATTAATTAGTCTAGCTATTTTATTGCTTTTAATTGATACAAATCACATCAGTTTATCTGATGAAAATTTCATATTGCCTAAAGACAAACCTTCAGTTTTTAAAAAAATTGAAAAACCTAGAGCACCAAGTAAAGACTTATTACCACAATCAAAACCAATTATTAAAACTGAAACTACTCAAAAAAAGGAGGAGGTTAAAGAGAAAGTCAAAATAAAAGTAAAGACAGAAGAAAAAATAGCAAAAAAAGTTGAAAAAAAAATTACTTCTGATGCTTTCGTATTGCCTCGAAAAAAGCCAAAAACAATTAGAAAAACAACTGCTTCAGTAAAAAAATCAAAGTTTTTAAGTCAAAAAGATTTTGAAAGGGCAAAAATAGCATTTAGTCAAATAAAATCAGGAAAAGTGATTACTGGATACAAAACTTCTGAAAAAATAAAAGATAAAGACTTTAAATTGTTTGTTCAGTGGCTTTATTTGATGAAAAGTTCAAATAACGCAACTTTTTCAACATATGAAAATTTTATAAGAAATAATTTAGATTTTCCGAGAATAGGAAGATTACAATACTTGGCTGAACAAAAGATTTATCTCAAAAATTCCTCCCCTAAAAATATAATTAGATGGTTTGATGATTTTCCGCCTGTTAGTGGTACGGGAAAATTAAAATTAGGTGAAGCGTACTTTGATCTTAAAGATATAAATAATTCTAGAGAATTAATAAAAGAAGGTTGGATAAATGCAGATTTGAGTAAGAGTCAATTAAGATTTTATCGAAAAAAATTCAAATCAATATTAGATAGTGAAGATCATATAAAAAGAGCAGATTATTTGGCCTGGAATAAAAAGTATTGGGACCTAAAGAGAATGCTTGTCTATTTGCCTTCAGATTTTAAAGCACTATATAACGCTAGACAAATACTAATGAGTAATTCTTATGGAGTTGATAATGCTATTGCAAAAGTTCCTGATAGATTTAAAAAAGATATTGGACTTGAATACGATAGATTAAAATGGAGAAACAGAAGAGGAAGATTAGAATCCTCTCTTCAAATACTTTACGATAATTCAAATAGATCTGAAGAAGAACTTGTTAGAGCTGACCTGTGGTGGAAACAAAGAGAAAGTATAGTAAGAAGTTTAATTTATAAAAAAAGGTATAAAACTGCTTATAAAGTAGCAAGTGAACACTCACTTTCTTCTGGGCCAGAATTTGCAGAAGCTGAATGGTTGGCGGGTTGGATTGCTCATTCATTCCTTAAATCACAAGAATACGCTATAAACCATTTTTTAAATTTTTATGATAATGTAAGTTACCCTATTAGTGTGGCAAGAGGTGCTTACTGGTTAGGAAAGTCATATCAAGAAACTGGTAATATCAAAAAAGCTGAAGAATATTTTAAATCTGGTTCAAAATTTTTAACAACATATTATGGACAACTTAGTTTCAAAGAAATTAATTATGGGGGAGAATTTACTTTAAAAGAAGACTCTTTATATTCCAAAGATTATGAGAAAGAATTCTCGAAAAATAGACTTGTAAGAATCATTAAAATTCTTAAAGAACTTGATCACACGAAATATTCAAAAGATGTCCTTAAACATCTAGCAAGTTTAAATATTGATCAAGGTAGCGAGGTATTAGCAGCAAAATTATCTACTGAGATAGAGAGATATGATTTTGCTATTCAAATTTCTAAAAAAGCTTCGTATGAAAAAAGATTTTATTTGAAATATAATTATCCGATTATTTCAACACCAAGAGAAATTAACAATAAGCCTATGCCCCCAAGTGAAATGATACACGCTATTATAAGACAAGAAAGTGAATTTGATAGTAAAGCAAATAGTTATGCTGGTGCTAGAGGTATGATGCAATTAATGAAATATACCGCCAAGATTGTAGCAAAACAAGCAAAGCTGCCTTATAGCATTAGTGGTTTAACAGATGATCCTATTTATAATATAAAATTAGGGTCTTATTATTTTGACGGATTATTAACTGATTATAACGGAGTTTATCCATTCGCAATAGCAGCCTACAACGCGGGCCCTAATAGGGTAAAAACTTGGAGAAGAGTTAATGGTGATCCAACTAAAAATCAATTAAGTTATATAGACTGGATTGAATTAATAAGGTTTAAAGAAACTAGAAATTATGTTCAAAGAGTTCTAGAAAACGTTAATGTATATAAATACATGATTAGTAAGGAACCAGTTAAAATTGAGGAATTTTTTAAATAACTGGCGGAAGAGGAGAGATTCGAACTCTCGGTACGATGTTACTCGTACGGTTAGTTAGCAACCAACTGGTTTCAACCGCTCACCCACTCTTCCATATTTCCAGTGTTATTTAGTTCTAATTATTAAATTATTACCATATAAATCAATCAAAAAAATGGTGAAATGAAAAAAAAATTATTTGAAGGATCTCTGTTTACAGCTGGTGCCTCTCTTTGGTGGGGTATCATAGGTGTAATTTATTTTAAATTTGTGTCATTTGCATCACCTCTTGAGTTGACAATACATCGTACTATTTGGACTACATTGCTTTTAGTGTTTACAACCTTTTATTTTGGAAAATGGTCAGAATTTAAAAAAGTATCAAAATCTCTAAGTACTTTGGGTTTATTATTACTCACTGGGGTTTTAGTTTCTATAAATTGGTTTACATGGCTTTATTCCATCTCAGTAAACAACATGCTAGATGCATCACTTGGTTATTACATTTTTCCTATATTAAGTGTTTTTTTGGGTAGAATATTTTTAAAAGAAAAAATTAATAGAAATAAATCAATCGCTATATTGCTTGTCTTTTTATCAATAATTTATTTACTAATTGAATTTAAGAGTATTCCATGGATTGGGTTGACAGTCGCAATCACATTTAGTTTTTATACATTAATAAGAAAAAAAATAAATATTTCATCAGATATAGGACTATTTTTTGAAACATTGTTAATTTCTCCAATAGCATTAATTTTATTCAGTTCTCTAGTTCTAAAGAGCACAAATGTCTTTGGATTTGAAAATCCTACATTATCTTTTTATTTGTTTTTTGCTGGTTTAATGACGCTAGTCCCTCTCTTTATGTACATAAAAGGATTTGAACTAATAGGAATAGGACCTGCGAGTATGATATTTTTTCTGACCCCAACAGCTCAATTTTTTTTAAGTATATTTTACCTTGGTCAACCACTTGAAATAGAAAAATTAATCAGTTTCTTATTTATATGGATAGCAGTAATAATTTATCTTAATGAATTACGTAAAGAGTGAGAAAAAACTATTATAAAAGGAACAAATAAAGATACGAGAAATGATATAAAAAGTAAATTTGTTCTTATAAAAATTGAAAAATTATCAATTGGTATTAAATTACCGACTAAAATACTTGTCTCAAAATTTTGACTTGGAAAAAATAACAGGCCGAAAATCAAACCAAGAGATATTGAATAAGCCGCAAGTTTGGGATTAATCTTTTTGTTAAAAAAACCGTAGAAAATTGTAACAACCGCCCCACAACATAGAAGATCAGCTAGTAAAAATAAGTATAATATACTATATCCTCTTGATGCAAAAATAAAAACTATAGAGCATATTAATAAAATAATAAAATTTGTTTTCTGTTTAATTTTTTTTCCTTTAAGTATTTTGTTTATTTGATTACCATTTACGATTAACAAACTTGAAATAGCATTTATTAATGTATCAATGGTACTAAACGTTAATGAAAGTGCTAAAATTAAAATAGCCACGACTATTAATGAATTTTTTTTATCTAGAACTAAATCAAAAAAAGCGAGATCTGGGGTTACTTTAGAATTTAAAGAAAAAGATATTAAACCTGAATATCCCATCCAAAAAACTATTATAAAAATTATTATAGAAGAATTAATTAAACTTTTTTTCAATATTAAATTATTTTTTGCTGAAAAGACTCTTTGCCAATTTCCTTGATGAAATAAATTTGTACAAGCCACTGCTATGAAAAAAGTTAAACCCGCTGTGTAAGTGGGTAAATAATCTTTGCTAATTAATTGTGGTGAATTTATTTTAATTATTTCGTAACTTGTTAGATTTAAATTGTTTAATATTAGTATTAAAGAAAATAAAATAATGCATATTATAAAAATAAACTGATATTTGTCAGTAATAACTGAAAGTTTGAATCCACCTCTTAATATATAAAGTAAACAAATTATTAATGTTAAGCCTGCCGAAACCCATAATGGAATTTTTGAAATATAATTTAATAAAAATGCTATAGCTGTAACCTCAGCAATTAAAAAAATTATCAAATAAAATAGTATTAAGAATAAACTTAATTTTAATATAGTTTGACCAAATCTTTTTTGTATAAATTCTGTTAGTGTTAAACCGTTTGGAAATTCTCTTCGGATTTTAGGGCCAAAATTGTAAAGAAATAACATTGGTGCGGCTGTACCTAATGCATAACCGATTACGGCACCTATCCCTCCCCAAGTAGCTGCAGAGGGAGGGCCAAATAAAATCCAAGCTCCCAGTGCTGAGGCTGTTAGGCTTGAAGTTAATGAAAACGTATTTTCATCCCGTTCACCAACAATATAATTTTTATTATTAAATATTTTTTTATTATTTAAGTAACCCAGCCATATAAAGAACAGACCAATTAATATTGTGATAGTTGCTGTTGTTTGTTGCGTTAAAAGTATTTTATCCATAGTTCCCTTACTGAATTACCGGTCAGGTTCGTCGGGTATAATCTCAGTCTTTCTGACACCCCGTATTTTTTTATACTACTATTTTAGGCAAAGAGTCAAATGAAGCAGTATCTATTTTAGATGAATGTTCTCTTCTCATTTTCCAACCTTTGCTCAGTCCTGCTTGAGCTATACTGATCGCATATCTTCCGTATTTTGTATTAGTATAATCTATAGCCTTCATTAATTTCTTAGATTTGTTTTCAAGAAGTGGAGTTAAAAGGTTCTGATCATTTTGATTTGCATCTTTCAATCCTGACAAGATTATTCCAGCTTTTTGATAAGCATAACCGTATTTGTATATATCGGTTAGTGCTTTAACAGCATTTTTTATTAATTCTATACTATTACTAGTAGGGATTGCTAAATCTATTGTTTTTGAATTAGAGTAGTATCTTCTATTTTTATCAAATGGACTTGTTCTAATAAATACTGTTATTGTTTTTGCTATTTGATCATCAGCTCTAATTTTTTCTGCTGCATTCAAGCAGTGTGTAATAACCGATTCCTCTAATTCATTTAAATCTTTTACTTTTCTACCAAATGATCTTGAAACGCAACAATTCTTTCTTTTTTCTTGATCTATTTGTAAGTCAATACAAGGTATCCCTCTTAATTCCATCGCTGTTTTCGCACCTAAAACATTTGTTCCCTTTTTTACCCAGGTATTTGAAACATTTTTTAAATCATAAGCGTTACTTATATTATTCTTATGGTAAAACTTAGATAGCTGTTTGCCTACTCCCCAAACATCTTCGATTGGAAAGTTTTTTAATTTTTCATCAATATTCGTATTTAAATAAATTACACCTGCTTTTTCTTTTTTCGCTATATGATTGGCTACCTTGCTTAATGTTTTTGTACTGGCTATACCTACGCTTGTTGGTATACCTGTCCACTTAAGAACTCTTGATCTTATCTCTCTTCCATAATCTTCAGCTCCTTTTTCGTCTATAAAAGATAAATCAATAAAAGCTTCATCGATCGAGTAAATTTCTACTTTTGGTGAAAAAGTTTTTAATACTTTCATAACTCTTCTCGATATATCTCCATACAATGCGTAGTTTGAAGAATACACTTCAACTTTATTTTTTTTTACTAAATCTTTTACTTTGAAGTAGGGCTCTCCCATTTTAATACCTAAATCTTTTGCTTCTCTTGATCTAGATATTACGCATCCATCATTATTTGACAAAACAACCACAGCTTTTTTTTGTATCTTAGGATTAAAAAGTCTCTCACAAGATACGTAAAATGAATTACAATCTACTAAGGCTATTTTATTTTTCTTAGTTGTGTACTTGATGGATGACATAAGTTACTACTCCCCAAATAATTACTTCTTGATCTTTTGCTAAATGAATTCTTTCTGATTTTTTTTTAGATCCAGACGTTAAAAATGTTTCCCCTTTTTCTTTCAGGATTGTTTTCACCACTAATTCATCGTTAACATTGGCTATAACTGTTGAAAGGTTTTTTGGGTTAATACTTCGATCTACTATTAATAAATCACCATCGTAGATTCCTACGCTATTCATAGACTTGCCTTGCACTCTAATTATAAATGTTGCTGGTGAATTTTTTATAAGATGATGATTTAAATCTACATCGTCCTCTATGTAATCTGTTGCGGGAGAGGGAAAACCCGCTCCTACTTTGTGTATGTAATAAGGTATTTTCAGCTCCATAAATGTTCTTATTTTGTTCTTTTATAGAAAAAAATTTTACTTTAGTCAACCATTATATATGGGGCAATATGCGTTTGGAAAATGAACGACTGAAAAGTTAAGAATAAATATGAAAAAAATTATTGTAGTTTTTACATTATTACTAATGACCGCATCAGCAAACGCGGAGTCTAAACTTCAAACAATTAAAAAAAATGGGGAATTAAGAGTTGGAACGACTGGAGATTGGGATCCAATGTCTATGAAAGATCCAGCAACTAATAAGTATAAAGGTTTCGACATAGATGTAATGAAAGAGCTCGCAAAAGATTTGGGTGTAAAGGTAAAATTCGTGCCTGCAGAGTGGAAAACAATAGTGGCTGGAATTACAGCTGATAGATATGATATTTCTACAAGCGTAACTAAAACTCCGAAAAGAGCTGAAGTAGCCGGCTTTACTGAAACATATTTTAAATACGGAACTGTGCCTTTAGTGCTAAAGAAAAATCTGAAAAAGTTTCAAACTTGGGATTCTTTAAATAACAAGAAAGTGAAAATAGCTACTACTTTAGGTACATCCCAAGAAGAAAAAGCTAAAGAATTTTTTCCAAAATCAAAACTAAGATCAATAGAAGCTCCAGCAAGAGATTATCAAGAAGTTTTAGCTGGAAGAGCTGACGGAAATATTACTAGCTCACTAGAAGCAAACAAATTAGTCATTAAATATCCTCAATTAGCTATTGTGCCAGACGGAGGGAAGAACCCTGCTTTTTTAGCTATGATGGTTCCAAAAGGAGATAAAGTTTGGAATGATTACGTCAGCAATTGGATTAAAAGAAAACAAATTTCTGGGTTTTTCATGACCTTAGAAGCAAAATACAATCTTAAAAGCTTATAATTTTAGTTTTAATAACTTCCATTAGTTAATATAGTGAATGGGTGAAGGCAAGTAAATTTATTTTATTATTATTTATTCTTCCAGGATGTAGTTCTAACTACGAGTGGGGTTGGTATATATTAAGTCCGGACAACGTTGAAGGTTTAACCAATTTGAAGTTTTTAATAAGTGGTATTACAACAACTATTTATATTTCAATAGTTTCTATTTTTTTGGCAATGATTATTGGATTGATAATAGCATTACCCTCTTTATCTAATAATAAATTTTTAAGTTATTTTAATATTGCTTATGTTGAAATAGTGCGTGCAATACCATTATTAGTTTTAATCCTTTGGATATATTATGGATTACCAATAATGTTGGGAATTAGCTTTTCACCTTTCGTATCTGGTATAATTGCTTTAACGATTAGCGAAAGTGCATTCCAAGCTGAAATTTTTAGGGCTGGAATAAACTCAATAAACAAAGGTCAGCATGAAGTATCAGATTCTCTTGGGATGGATTTTTGGAAAAAAATGAGATTAGTTATACTTCCTCAAGCAATCAAAGTAGTTTTGCCAGCTATGGGTAATCAATTTGTTTATGTGTTAAAAATGTCATCATTGGTATCAATTATCGGGATAGCAGACTTAACGAGGAAAGCAAACGAACTTGTGACAACAACTTACAGGCCTCTTGAAATTTATACATTTTTAATTTTAGAATATTTAGTTTTAATTTTGGTTGTATCTTATTTTGTAAGAAAATTAGAAAATAAATTAAAATACGAATAATCTTTTAAATGAAACTCTAAAAACCTTTTTTAAAAAGAACGGCACAAAAGCTAATACTATTATTCCCATACACCAATTAGTTGCCATTATTGTATAAAAAATGTCCTGATATTCTCCTTTTTTTATATTTATAACGTACCACAAAGACATAAATGGTATTAATGTTAATCTGAGAATAGTCATATACAAACTATAAATAGGTTTTTTAAGTGCTTGAAATAAAGCTGAGGTGATGAAGAATACTGGATACACTGGTCCAATTAAAGCTGCGACTTGTAAATAAAGTGCTCCACTTTTAATAACTTGAAGATCATTGGTAAATAATGAAATTATGATTTCAGATGTCAAAAATACAAAAAAACCTGCTAATACCATGAATCCAGAACCAAACATTAATGCTTTTCCATAAACTTCTTTAACCCTAAAGTGCATTTTTGCTCCATAATTTTGACCGGCGATTGATAAAACGGCAGTATTTAAGCCTATAACAGGTAGTAATAAAACTTGTTCTATTCTAACCGCCGTACCATAACCTGCTGTTGCTAGCTCGCCAAATTGACCAACAAAATAGAAAATATTAAATACTCCAAACATTATCATTAACATAGTAAACATTATTGGAACCGACTGTTTAAAAAGTGTGCTGATGTAATCAAACTTTGGTTTAAAGCATTCTAAGTATAAGTACTTTTTTAACTTACAACAATAAACTTTATTAGCTAAATAAATTAAACCTATACACTGAGATACTAATGTGGCTATTGCTAAGCCGGCAATTCCAAATGCTGGGATAAACCCATAACCAAAAATAAATAAAGGATTAAGAAATATATTTAAGAAGAAAGTAAATATTAAAACGTTTCTATAACTTTTCGTATCACCTTGTGCATTCAAAGTTCCATTTAAAGATAACTGAACTAATACAATTATAGCGCCAAAAAATATTATATCTAGGTATTCACGTGTTAAAATTATACTTTCTTCAGTAGATCCCATAATTCTTAAAAGTTCATCGGAAAAATTTAAACCAAACACAGTTACAAAAATCGAGATAACAATTGCTAGTACTATAGACTGAGCAACATACATGGAGGCTTTTTTGTCTTCTTTAGCTCCTATAGAATTACTTATTAAGGCTGTAGTACCAGCACCAATACCAACAGCCACAGCTATAGCTATAAAATAAATTGGCCAAGATTTAGCTATTGCTGCTAGTGCTTCTGGAGAAATTCTTCCTGCAAAATAAGTATCAACTAGATTATAAAAAGTTTGAAAAAGAGATCCAGTGCTAGCGGGTATAGTTACTTTTCTTAAAAGTTGCCAAATTGAGCCTTTTGTTAAATCCATGTTTAATATTCCTTTTGAAACTTATGCTTCTTCCCTGCTTTTTTAGCAAGATTAATTTGATTTTGCCTCATTCGAAATCTTGATTTTTGCAAACTTGATAGTATATTATAACATCTTTCACAAGAAACGCCCTCTTCATATTTTTTTGATTTCTTATCTTTAGGTGATATAGGTTTTCGACAACCCCCGCAAATTGAAAAAGTTCCTTGTTTTAATTTATGTTTTAAAGAAACTCTATTATCAAAAACAAAACATTCGCCTTTCCATAAGCTATCTTTTTTTTTAGTTTTGTTGAGATAATTAATTATTCCACCCTTTAATTGAAACACGTTTTTGAAACCCTTTTTTTTTAAAAAAATTGATGTCTTTTCACATCTAATACCTCCAGTGCAGAACATCGCAACAGGTTTTGTCTTTTCGATTTTATTCAAAAATTTAGGAAAATCTCGAAAATTTTGTATATTTGGATTCATTGCATTCTTAAAAGTGCCAACGCTATATTCGAAGGGTTTTCTTACGTCAATCACAAGAGTTTCTTTTTTTGTAATTAATTTATTCCAAGATTTTCCAGACAAATACCTATTAAGTTTTTTGCTTTCACCCTTAATTTTTAACCCAATTGGTACAACTTCTTTTTTTACTTTAACTTTTGCTCTGTGAAATGGTTGAAAACGACTAGTAGAAATATTACTACTATCAAATTTTGTGAATTTAAATTTTTTTTTTAGTAATTTTAAAATTTTAAAAATATCTTTGTTATTGCCTGCAAGAGATCCATTAATACCTTCGGAGGAGATTATAATTGATCCCTTAATACTGGTATTAGATATTTCGTTTTCAAGATAAGTTTTGTATTTTTTTAGGAAATTAATCTTTTTAAACTTATAGAATCCAGAAATAGTGAACATTATTTTTTAATACAAATAGTCAATCCATCGCCAATAGGAATTATATTCTTTGTAATCCTTTTATCTTGTTTAACATGATTATTAAAATCCCTGATAATATTTGTAAATTTATCGTTATTTGCATCATCGGCAATTTCACCATGCCATAATACGTTATCAATAACTATAAGACCTTTTTTATCTATCAAATCCATACAAGATTCATAATAATTTAGGTAATTTTCTTTATCTGCGTCAATAAAAATTAAATCAAATAACTTTTTTGTATCTTTTAATTCTTTCAAACTCTCTAAAGCTGGCTTGATAATTTGTTTAATCCTTTTTTCTTTAGCTTTGTCATAAAAGTATTTAGCCTTATTGCTAAATTCAGGATTTTTATCTAAACTAATGAAAGTTCCATCAGCAGGAAGTGCCATAGCCATAGATAAAGCACTAAACCCAGTAAAACTACCAATCTCTAAAATTTTTTTTACATTTGAAACTTTTATCAATGTTTGTAGAAATTGAGCTTGTGATATAGATATTTGTAATCTTTGCTGATCTCCTAAACTTATATTATACTGAATTATTTCTTTTTGAACGTCAGATAAAGTTTCTGAGTGATCAATAATATATTTCTCAAGACTATCAGTTAAATCTAATTTTTTAGGCATAATTAGCCTTTTAAAAGTTTTTTTAAGATTTCGTTTGTTAACTGTGGATTGGCTTTTCCGCCTGATTGTTTCATAACTTGACCAACAAAAAAACCAAATAATTTTTCTTTACCGGACTTATACTGGTCAACTTTATCTTTGTTCTTAGTCAATATTTCATTTACAATTTTTTCTAATTCTTTGGGATCGCTTTGTTGTTTCATGCCTTTTGACTCGATTATTTTTTTAGGATTATCTCCGCTCTTTACCATTAATTCAAAAACTTCTTTTGCTATTCTGCCCGAAATTTCCCCTGACTTTATTGATTGAACCAATTCAGCAAAATTTTTAGCAGAGATAGGTGACTTAGATATATTAAGTCCTTTATCATTTAACATTGCAAATAAATCTCCCATCATCCATGTGGCTGCAAGTTTTTTATCGGATAATTTTGCAACCTCTTCATAGTAATTTGAAATTTCTTTTTCAGAAACTAGCACATTGGCTTCATATGAATTAAGTCCGTAATCATTCATAAATCTTTCTTTTTTATTATCAGGTAACTCTGGTAAAGTTTTTTTTAAATCATCTATTAATTTTTGTTCAATTTTGAGAGGCAAAAGATCCGGATCTGGAAAATATCTGTAATCATGAGCATCCTCTTTTGATCTCATAGATCTTGTCTCATTTTTTTTCGTATCAAAAAGTCTTGTTTCCTGGTCAATCTTTTTCCCCTCATCTAATAATTTAACTTGCCTATTAGCTTCATACTCTATTGCCATTTGCATAAATTTTATTGAATTTACATTTTTTATTTCACATCTTGTTCCAAAATTTTTATCTCCTACTTGTCTTACCGATACGTTAACATCAGCTCTTAATGAACCCTCTTGCATATTACCGTCACAAGTTCCTAGATATCTCATTATAGTTCTTAGTTTTTTTATATAAGCATTAACTTCTTCTGGAGATCTAAGATCTGGTTTGCTTACAATTTCCATTAACGCAATTCCAGAACGATTTAAATCGACATAAGTATTTAATGGATCCACATCGTGAATACTTTTACCTGCATCTTGTTCTAGATGAAGTCTTTCAATACCAACCTCTTTTGAACCATATGGCATATCTAATAAAACTTTTCCTTCGCCAACTATTGGATTTTTATACTGCGAGATCTGATAGCCTTGAGGAAGGTCTGCATAAAAATAATTTTTTCTATCAAAAACAGAATTATTATTAATCTTAGCATTTAATCCTAAACCAGTCCTAATGGCTTGTTTTACGCACTCTTTATTTATAACTGGAAGCATACCAGGAAAGGCGGAATCTATGAGACTTACTTGGCTATTAGGTTCAGCCCCAAATTTAGTTGCAGAACCTGAGAAAAGTTTTGAGTTTGAAGATACTTGAGCATGAACTTCCAAGCCAATTATTACCTCATACTTTTTCTCTCCTTTTATAAAATAATCAAATACATCTTTGTTCATAACCACCAGTTTTTTATTTCATTTTTAAAATTACAATTTTTTTCAAAAGCATAGGCCACATTCAATATATTTTGCTCATCTAAAGTCTTTCCAATTAACTGCAAACCTAGTGGATAGCCCTTTTTGTCTAAACCTGCGGGTACCGATATTGCAGGTAAACCAGCTAAATTTACTGGTACTGTAAATATATCATTAAGATACATAGAAATAGGATCATTAGTTTTTTCACCAATTTTAAATGCAGAACTTGGTGTTGAAGGTGTCAAAATAGCATCTACTTTGCCAAAATTTTCATCAAAATCTTTTTTAATAAGCTGTCTAACTTTTTGAGCCTTAAGATAATAAGCATCATAGTACCCTGATGACAAAACGTAAGTACCAATTAAGATTCTTCTCTTTACCTCATCTCCAAATCCTTCGGATCTTGTATTCTCATACATTTCAATTAAATCATTTCCTTTTGATGATCTATAACCATACTTTACTCCATCATATCTAGCCAAATTTGAAGAAGCTTCAGCTGGTGCAACTATATAATATGTTGGCAGCGCATACTTTGTATGAGGGAGTGAGATATCAATTATGTCAGCGCCTAAGTCTTTTAAAATACTTTTTCCCTTGTTCCACAATTCCTCAATTTCTTTTGGCATATTTTCAACTCTATATTCCTTAGGTATACCAATTTTGAGACCTTTAACATCTGTTTTCAAATTTTTTGAATAATTTTCTTTTCTCTTTTCTATAGATGTAGAGTCTTTTTTATCGAAACCGGCCATAGCCTCCAACATGATCGAACAATCTTTAACAGATTTAGTCATTGGACCAGCTTGATCAAGTGATGAAGCAAATGCAACAATCCCCCAACGCGAACACAATCCATAAGTGGGTTTTAATCCGACAGTTCCAGTGAAGGAAGCAGGCTGTCTTATTGATCCACCTGTATCTGTACCTATCGTTGCAGGAGTTAAATCTGCTGCAAGTGCAGATGCAGATCCACCAGATGATCCTCCAGGAACAGTGTCTTTAGCTATTGGATTTATAACATTACCAAAATAACTTGTTTCATTAGAAGATCCCATTGCATATTCATCACAATTCAATTTACCAAGTAAGATTGCTCCCTCATTCCATAAATTTTCTGTAACAGTGGACTCATATTGAGGTATAAAATTTTCAAGCATTTTACTACCAGCAGTGGTTTTAAATCCATCTGTACAAAAAAGATCTTTTACAGCTAATGGGACTCCTGGGAGTAAAGAGTTTAAATTTGGTTTTTTATCGAATTCTTTTGATTTTTGAATTGTATGTTCAAAACAGGTAGTTATATACGAATTAAGTTTTTTGCTTTTATTTACTTTATCTATGTAAAGATTGGCAAGTTCTTCGGATTTAATCTCTTTTTTTTTTATTAAATCTATTATTTCTGATAAGTTTTTTTTTATAATTTCTGACATTATTCAATTACCTTTGGTACAACAAAAAATTCTTCATTTTTTTTTGGCGAATTTTCAAGAATTTTATCTCTTATTTTTCCATCATTTATTTTATCTTCTCTTGATCTTAGAGGTGTATTTAAAATCGAAGATAATGGCTCTACTTTATCAGT
>CACAAD010000002.1 GCA_902530455.1 uncultured Pelagibacteraceae bacterium
AATTCTAAAAAATTTAAAACCTAACTATAAAAATGAGAAGTATTTAATTAAAGATAAAAATGGTAAAGTTATTCAAAAATCAGAAAATTTAAAATTGCTTATTGATAGAACCAGTTTAGGAAAAATAAAATTAATTAAGTAGACTATCTTCTTTGACCAAAAAGTCTTAAAAGCATTATAAAAAGATTTATGAAATCAAGATAAAGTGTTAAAGCACCCATCACAGCTTTTTTGCCCATTAGTTCTCCGCTGTCACTTGCTAAATACATATTTTTAATTTTTTGAGTATCGTAAGCAGTTAGACCTACAAATACTAAAACACCAATTATTGAAATCACAAAGTACATCATCGGAGATTTCAAAAATATATTTACTAAAGATGCGATAATGATTCCAATTAAGCCCATCATCAAAAATGAACCTAATTTTGTTAAATCTCTTTTAGTTGTGTAACCGTAGATACTCATTGCTCCAAAAGTACCAGCTGTAATAAAAAAGACCCTAGTGATACTAGTGCCTGTATAAGCAAGAAAAATAGAAGATAGTGAAGCTCCCATTAATGCTGCAAATATCCAAAAAACTGTTTGAGCTTTAGATGCACTCATTTTTGCTATCCCGAAACTCATATAAAAAACCACACCAAGTGGTGCTAGCATTACAACCCAAGCTAAACCTGAATTATATAAAGTGTTACCTAGTTGTGTAAGTCCTAAGATTTCCCCGTTCGGACCACTAACTACTGCCATCTTAAACAAAAGCAAAGCAACAAAACCTGTAAGAGCCACTCCTGAGGCCATATAGTTATAAACTTTAAGCATATAAGCTCTTAAGCCCTGATCAATTATTGCTTCAGATGCTGAAGATCTTGTTGCTGAACTTTGTTTATTAATAGCCATAGGGTTAATATAAGAAATTTTATTGACTTTTCAATAGGCAAATTTTCCTTTAAAAAAACATCACAGTTATTATGAAATTCAAAAAATTAGGCAATACCGATCTAGAAGTGAGCCTTATTTGTCTAGGAACAATGACCTGGGGTACTCAAAACAATGAGAAGGAAGCTTTTGAGCAAATGGATTACGCGCTTCAAAATGGAGTAAATTTTTTTGATACCGCAGAACTTTATTCAGTTCCACCAACACCAGATTCATACGGAAAAACTGAAATAATGATAGGAAACTGGTTTAAGAAAAGAAACAACAGAGATAAAATAATTTTGGCAACGAAAATTGCAGGACCTGGTTGTGAATGGATAAGAGGAGGTGAAAACAACTTCTCCGAAAAAAAAATAGGCTTAGCTATAGACGACAGTCTAAAAAGGTTAAAAACAGATTATATAGATCTTTATCAATTGCATTGGCCAGAGAGATCTACAAACTGTTTTGGCAGAAGAGAATTTTCTATTAATGAAAATGAGAGAAACTGGAATGACTTTGAGTCTATTCTAAAAGCGTTAGATAAATTTATTAAAAGTGGAAAAATTAGATATATTGGAATGTCTAATGAAACTCCTTACGGTCTATCAAAATATTTAGAATTATCAAAAAATAAAAACCTTCCAAGAATGATGTCAGTTCAAAATCCATATAGTCTGGTAAATAGGACATATGAAGTTGGTATGTCAGAAATATCGATTAGAGAAAAATGTGGTTTGCTAGTTTATTATCCTTTGGCTGCAGGTGCGCTTTCTGGAAAATACATGAATGGCCAAATGCCAAAAAATGCGAGAATGAGTTTATTTAAAGGATGGGAAAGAATGATTAATCCTTTAGCTATGAAGGCATATGAAGAGTATTCGAAATTAGCAAAGGAAAATAATATTACTATGGTCCAACTTGCACAGGCTTTTGTAAATTCAAGGCCATTTGTAACTAGTAACATAATTGGAGCTACATCTATGAACCAATTAAAAGAAAATATTGGGAGTATTAATATTAAACTAAATCAAGATACGCTAGATAAAATCAATTTAATTCACAATAATAATCCAAATCCAGCACCATAATACAAACCATTGAATTAGATTTTTTTTAGTATAAAAAAGCATTTATGAAATTAAAAACCATAATATATTTTTTATTATTTTATTTTATAGCTTCAAATAGTTTTGCTAATACACCTAAATCCTCCGGTAAGTATAAAAACTGGGAAAGTTTTACTATGATGACTGATAAAGGAAAAGTTTGTTTTGCACAAACAAAGCCAGTCAAAAGAGCTCCTGCAGCGATAAAGAGAAAGGACTCTAGGATATTTGTAACATTCAGACCATACGAAAATATAAAAGACGAAATAAGTATTACAAGTGGTCATACCTATAAAAACTCAACTGTTTCTGCAAAATCAGGAAAAAGTAACTTTTCTTTTTTTTCACAAGGAGACTTTGCGTGGTTGCTTGATGAAAATGAAGAAAAAAAATTTATAAAGTTAATGAAAAGAGCAACAGATTTGATGATTAAAGGTAAAACAAAAGATGGTGCTGAAACAACAGACCACTATTCTATGATGGGATTTACTAAGGCTTACAACACAGCCAAAAAAGTTTGTAGTTAATGAAAAAAATTGTTTTAGCTTACTCTGGGGGTTTAGATACCTCAATAATTCTTAAATGGTTACAAATAAATTATAAAGCTGAAGTCATCGCTTATACTTCAAATATAGGTCAAGATTTAAATAAGAAGAAAATAATTCAAAATGCAAAAAGACTGGGAGTTAAGAGAATTATAATTGAGGATTTAAAAAATATTTTTGTTAAAGACTATGTTTTTCCTATGATAAGAGCTCATGCTGTTTATGAAGGTGTTTATTTGCTTGGAACCTCAATAGCAAGACCTTTAATAGCGAAAAGACAAATTAAAATTGCAAAAAAATTTAAAGCTTTTGCTGTTTCACACGGTGCTACTGGAAAAGGAAACGATCAAGTTAGATTTGAACTTGGATATTCTTTTTTTGGTAAAGAAATAAAAGTGATAGCACCTTGGAGAGAGTGGAGGCTACAGTCTAGATCAGATTTAATTAAATATGCAAAAAAATATAAAATTCCAATTCCAAAAGACAAAAAAGGGGCTCCCCCGTTTTCAGTTGACGATAATTTATTTCATGTTTCGACTGAAGGAAAGGTTCTAGAAAATCCGAGAAATGCGCCTCCAGAATTTATTTTTCAAAAAACTATTTCGCCAGAAAAAGCAAAAAATAAAGCCGTTAAAATAAAAATAGGTTTTAAAAATAGCGATCCTGTCTCAATTAATGGAAAGAAATATAAACCAGAGTTTTTATTAGAAAAATTAAATAACATTGGAGGAGCAAATGGCATTGGTAGAGTCGATCTTGTGGAAAACAGATTCATTGGTATAAAATCCAGAGGGGTTTATGAAACGCCTGGTGGAACTATATTGTATTTTGCGCACAGAGCAATTGAGTCTGTAACTTTAGATAAAGCTACAATGCATGCTAAAGAAAGAATAATGCCATTGTATGCTGAATTAGTTTATAACGGCTATTGGTTTTCAAAAAAAAGACTGAATCTTCAAAAAATAATTGATAAAAAAAGAAATCAAGTAAATGGGGAAGTAATCCTTAAAATTTATAAAGGCAATATTACTATTGTATCAAGAAGATCAAAAAACAAAGCTTATTCGTTAAAAAAAGTTTCTTTTGAAGAAAACAAAACATTCAAAAAATCTAAAATTGAGAAATTCATTAAATTTCATTCAAAACAATTACATAAACAATAAAAATTTGTTAAAAGAATAGATATGAATGCAACGATTCGGAATATTCAGTTAGTAGCAGTATTAATCGTTCTAGCTGCAACAGTTATTGCTTTCTTTCTTGAAATTCATGAAATGTATCAGAACAGGAACATAAGTTTAGCAGATCTGCTTCTTATGTTTATCTATATTGAGGTTATTGGACTAGTGAGATCTTATTGGGAGACAAGATCGGTTAGAATAACGTATCCTATGATCATCGCTATAACTGCTTTGGCTCGATTTATAATTCTTCAAGACAAAGACCAAGATCCAACAAATTTAATTTATATATCTCTTGCAATTTTAATAGTAGCAGCAGCAACCGTCATTATAAGATTTAGAAATAGTAAAATATTAAAACTTGATTCTTCAAAATCTAACGAACTTTAAAACATTCTAGAGTATTACTTAGTAAGCATGCTATTGTCATAGGTCCAACTCCACCAGGCACTGGTGTGATTGCTTTTGCCTTACTTTTTACTTCATCAAATTTGACATCACCTACAATTTGACTGCCTATTTTATTAATTCCAACATCTATTACAATGCAATCTTTTTTCACCCAATCAGATTTTACTAAATTCGCCATTCCTACGGCAGCAACTAATATATCAGCTCTTTTACATTCTTCTTTAATATCTCTAGACTTAGAATGAAGTATAGTGACTGTGCAATTTTCTCTTAATAAAAGTTGAGCCATCGGTTTTCCATTTAAATTAGATCTACCAATTATTGTAGCGTGCAAACCTTTAAGATCTTCTTGAACAGATTTTATAAGTTTAATACACCCTAATGGTGTACACGGCACGATGGCATCGTAGCCCGAAGCTAATTTTCCAACATTTAAAGGGTTAAAACCATCAACATCTTTTTTAGGATCAATTGAATTTATTATTTTTTTCTGACTAATTTGTTTTGGCAATGGTAACTGAACCAATATACCAGTAACCTCTTTATCATTGTTAAGAGATTTTATCTTATCCAATACTTCTTTTTCTGAAACTGTTTTAGGATACTCTATAACTTCAGATTTTATACCCACCTCTTTAGCCTTCTTTTGTTTATTTTTTACGTATATCTGACTTGGTAAATAATCACCTATTAATATTACACTTAGCTTAGGAACATCTTTTGTATTTTGGCATATTTTTGTTATTTCATTTTTAATTTTTTTTCTTAATTTTTCAGAGTGTGATTTGCCATCTATAATCATATTTAAAATAAACTCGGAGCTAAATATTCAAAAACTAAGTTCCTAAAAAATATTAAAACCAAAATCAGTATAACGGGTGAAATATCTATCGAGCCAAGATTTGGCATATATCTTCTTATGAAATTTAATGGAGGAGCAGTTAATCTATAGGATACATCTAAAACCGCATAAACAAACCTATTTCCTGTATTTAGAATATTAAATGCGACTAACCAACTTAAAACAGCATTAATTATTAAAACCCATATGTAAAGTGTAACGATATTATCAAACAAAATTAATGCCGATTTCATCAGTTTTTCTCCACATAAATTGATGTGCTTGGAAAAGCAAATGATGCGCCATTGCTCTCAACAATTTTTTTAACTTCTACAGCTAATCTTTCTTTTACTTTGAGCCATTCACTCCATTCGTTAGTTTTGGTAAAACATCGTACATAGAGATCTATTGAGCTATCAGAGAACTTATCAATCCTAACTGCATGCTCAGTATCCCCTCCAATTTTAAAATCTTTATTATTTTCAATATACTTCTCAATTTGATCTCTTATATTTTTCAACTGATCTACTGTTGAGTTGTACTGAAGTGTAATTATCCAACTTATCCTCCAATTAGTAGTCTCGCTTATATTTACTACCGCATTTTCAGCGAACGATGAATTAGGAATTGTTGCTATTGATTTATCAAATTTTCTAATTACTGTTGATCTGAACCCGATTCTCTCTACAATGCCTTCTGTAATTCCCTCAACATAAATCCAATCACCAATTTTAAATCTTTTTTCTACTAAAACTAAGACGCCCGAAATTAAATTTTTAAATAAATCTTGAGCACCTAAAGCAACTGCAACACCAAATAAACCTAATCCAGCAATTATGGGTGCAATTTTTATACCCCAAATATCTAATGTCGCTGCAAAACCAAAAAAAATAATCAAAATTTTATTAGCTTTTACAACCCAGTTTAATAAATCTTTTGATAAAAGTTCCTCTACCCTTCTTATTAGATAAGTAAGCGGTTCAACAATTTGGTGTATTAACCAAAATATTAAAATTGTTATTAATGATCGGTTAATGTTATCAACGAAAACCAACATTTTACCGTCAAATTCCATATACGAACTTGCAACAAATATACCTAGAACAATGGGAATAAATTTTATTGGACCAGTTGAAGACTTTACTAAAGCGTCGTCAAACTTGTTTGATGTTTTAGCAACGTAATTTTGTAATCTTTTCAAGATGAAATTTGAAATTAAACCCCTTAATAATAGAAATAATAAAAAAATGACAATGCCAATTCCAATTTGTGTAAAATTAATTCCAGCTATTCCTTGCTGCCAAATTTCAATAAATAGATTTTTAAAGTTTTCAAATACGTTCATGTTATTCTTTCAAGTTCTACAATTTCATTCCCAGGATTAAAAATTTTGTTTTTTTTCCACCCAGCCTTATCCAAATAATCTACAATTTTTTTACTTATACACATAACAATTGATTGTGTCATCATTGGAGCTAAAGAATAATTAGCTACTATACTGTTAAAACTCTCTGCGCTTCTTAAGGAATAAACGAATATTACGTTGGGTGGATATTTTTTAATTAAATCAATATTTGCATCATTTAAAGAGGTTATTTTCTCTGAAAAATAATTGATAAATTTCTTTACTCTAAATCCCTCTTTTGCAAGTTCTTTATCCAATTCAAGTGTTATTTGGTCTCCACAAATGTAGGCTAATTTATCATTTTTCTTAAGCTCTTTTGTATTTAGAATTAGGTTCTTAAGCGCATTTACGTTTCCACTTGCAGATATTGTTTTTGTAAATCCATTTAATCTAGCAATTTTTTCAGTAACAGAACCAACACAAAAACATTTTATGTTTTTCTTTTCTCCTTTAATACTCAAATTTTTCACAGCATTTGAGCTTGTAAAAACTAAAGCATTAAAATTTTCTATATCTATTTTTTCTAAATTTGCACTTTTAATTTTCAAGGTCGGGATATGTATAATTTTATGACCTAAATTGAAAAGTTCTTGCATCAAATTTTCAGCATCATTCAATGGCCTTGTTAAAATTATATTCATCTTTTTTTTTTATATTTGCCCTTAGATTGTTTTAATAGATCCTGTCCAGCAGAAATTCCTAGTTGTTCAGGAAATTTTTTATCTCCTTTTTTTTGAATTGAAAATGATTTTAAACCATCATCTGAAAACAGCTGTGAGATAATGGTAATATTATCTCTATCTATTTTTGCGTAAGCACCCACAGCTGTATGACAATCTCCTCCTATAGTTTGTAATAAACTTCTTTCTGTTAAGGCACAAATTTTTGTATTTTTATCATTGATTTTTTCTAAAATTTTTCTGTTTTCAAGATCATTTTTTCTACATTGAACAGCTATAACTCCTTGTCCGGCTGAGGGAATAATTTTTTTTTCTGAAAATATTTCTTTAATTTTGTCTTCCAGATTAAGCTTTCGAATACCAGCTAAAGCAAGTATTACACCATCATATTCACCATTTTTAACTTTAGAGATTCTGCTATCGATATTTCCTCTAATGTTTTTAAATCTTAAATTTTTAAAATGTATTTTGAATTGAAGCTCCCTTCTTTTTGAACTTGACCCAATAATAAGCTTCTCATTATTGAGCGATTTACCTTTTTGAAGAACTATTACATCTCTTGGGTCATTTCTTTTAATGTAAGCACCTATCATTAAGTCATTTTCTTCAAAAGAATCCATGTCCTTTAATGAATGAACAGCAATATCAATTTTTTTTTCAGATAATTGCCTTTCAATTTCTTTACAAAAAATATTTTTACCGCCAATATCTGAAATTTTTTTATCATGAAATATATCTCCTGATGTTTTAATAGTTTTAATTTCTATTTCTATTTTTTGATATGATGCTGAAAAAAATAACTTTTTTACTATTTCGGCGTAAGAAAGTGAAAGTTTGCTACCGCGCGCACCAATTATAATTTTTTTATTCATTTAAGTATTTTAAAGTTTATTTTATAATATCTAATCTTATGAGAAAAAAACTAATTTTTTTAGGTATAGAAACTAGCTGTGACGAAACAGCGGCCTCAATAGTTCAAGAAAATTTGGATGGCAGTGCTAAGGTCTTGTCTTCAATTGTTTCTAGTCAGATTAAAGAGCATAAAAAATTTGGGGGAGTAGTGCCGGAGTTAGCGGCAAGATCTCATATTGAGAATATTGACTTTATAATTTCAAAAGCTCTTAAAAACGCTAGAATAAAATTTGAAAAAATTGATGGTGTGGCTGCCACAGCAGGACCAGGTCTAATTGTTTGTTTAACAGTTGGATTAAATGTTGGTAAAGCTTTAGCGGGTTTCAGCAAAAAACCATTTGTTGCTGTTAACCATCTTGAAGGACACGCGCTAAGTCCAGCTTTAAGTAATAAAATTAAGTTTCCCTATTTACTTTTGTTAATTTCTGGAGGTCATACTCAATACTTAATTGTTAAAGATGTAGACGATTATAAGCAATTAGGAACTACAATAGATGATGCATTGGGTGAAGCTTTTGATAAAACTGCAAAAATGTTAAATCTTGGATACCCGGGCGGGCCTGCGGTTGAAAAATTTGCTAAACAAGGGGATAAAAATTTTTATAAATTACCAGAACCAATAATTAATAAAGCTGGATGCAATTTATCTTTTGCAGGATTAAAAACAGCCGTTTTAATTCAGTCGAAGAAAATCAAGGAAAATAAAAAACTTAGGTTAAATTTAGCAGCATCGTTTCAAGAAACCATAACTAAAATCTTAAATAAAAAAACTAAAGTTGCTTTTAGTGAGTTCAAAAAATTTTCTAATAGAAAAAATAATGTTTTTGTTGTGGCAGGTGGCGTTGCTGCAAACCAGAGTATTCGAAAAAGCTTAGAAGAACTCTCAAAAAAAAATAATTTTAAACCAATTTTTTCTGATCTTAAATTTTGTGGAGATAATGCTGCAATGATCGCTTGGGCAGGAATACAAAGATTTAAAAGAAAGTTATTAAATGATCTTAACGTAGAGCCAAAATCAAGATGGCCGCTAGATAAATCTGCTCCTTATATGAAAGGGCCAGGTTTAAAACTTTGAAAAATTACTGGTTAATTAAATCTGAGCCATATGTTTGGTCTATTGATCAACAAAAAAAAGCTGGTGCAAAGGGTGCGACGTGGGATGGGGTAAGAAATTATCAAGCAGCTAATAATTTAAGAAAAATGAAAATTGGGGATGAGTGTTTTTTTTACCACTCGAATGAGGGTAAAGAAATTGTAGGGATAGTATCAGTTATTAAAAACGCATTTATTGATCAAACTGATAAAAAAAAAAGATTTATTGCTGTTCAGGTTAGGTTTGAAAAAAAGTTAAAAACACCGGTAACTCTTGAAAATATAAAAAAAACTAAGCAAATTTCCCATTTACCGCTTATAAAGCAGAGCAGATTATCAGTTATGCCTATCGACTTTAAAAGCTGGAAAATAATTTGTAAGATGGGTAAAATCTAAAAAAAATAAAGAAGGTTTATCGTGGCTAAAAGATCGAAAAAAAAGAATAAACAAAAAAAAACTAGATTTAAAAAAAAATCTAAGAAAGCGAAAAGACTTAGAAGAAAAACAAGAAAGATTAAGTCTAGAAGGTCGAAAGGTAGAAGTTCAAAAAAAAATATTATTGTTAAGGATGAAGAAGGAAATTCAGTTATAAAAGTTTCTGACTCTTGGTCTAATCAAGCTTTAATAAATAGCTCTAAATATAAAAAAAAATATAATTTATCTGTTAAAGAAAATGATAAATTTTGGAAAAAAGAAGGAAAGAGAATTTCTTGGATCAAACCATATACCAAAATCAAGGATGTAAAATATAGTAAAGATGAAGTAAAAATAAAATGGTTTTACGACGGTACTTTAAATGTTTCAGCAAATTGTATTGATAGGCATTTAAAAAAGAATGGAAAAAAAACTGCAATTATATGGGTAGGTGATGATCCCGCAGATACAAAAAAAATAACATACAAAGAATTACATAAAAACGTAAGTAAAGCCGCTAACGCCCTAAAAAGTATAGGGATACAGAAAGGTGACAGAGTGACTATTTATCTAACAATGATACCAGAGCTAGCATATACAATGCTTGCTTGTGCAAGAATAGGTGCTGTTCATTCCATAATTTTTGGAGGTTTTTCACCGGACTCTATTGCCACAAGAATTAATGATTGCGAGTCTGATTATTTAATTACAGCTGATGAAGGTGTGCGTGGAGGAAAAATTATACCTCTAAAAAAAATAGCAGATGAGGCTTTGTCTCAGTGCCCTAACGTAAAAAAATGCGTGGTAGTAAAGAGAACTGGAAATCAGGTAAGTTGGGATGATGACAGAGATGTTTCTTATGAAGAATTAATTTCAAAAGTATCTGCTAAATGTGATCCGGAAGAAATGAGTGCAGAAGATCCTTTGTTTATTCTTTACACATCAGGATCAACAGGAAAACCTAAAGGTGTTCTACATACATCTGGAGGATACCTTGTGTACGCATCAATGACACATCAATATATATTTGATTATAAACCAAAAGATATTTATTGGTGCACCGCAGATATTGGTTGGGTAACAGGGCACAGCTATATCATCTACGGCCCACTTTCTAATGGTGCTACTACAATTATGTTTGAAGGAGTTCCTAATTACCCGGATAGTTCTAGATGGTGGCAGATAGTTGACAAATATAAAGTTAATATCTTTTATACTGCTCCCACAGCTATCAGAGCTTTGATGAGAGAAGGCGACCAGCCTGTAAAAAAAACAAGTAGAAAATCCCTAAAATTACTTGGTACCGTTGGAGAACCTATCAATCCAGAAGCCTGGATGTGGTATTATAAAACTGTAGGTGAAGGGCGTTGTCCAATAGTTGATACTTGGTGGCAGACTGAAACTGGAGGAATTTTAATTGCTCCACAGCCCGGTGCAATTGACCTTAAACCAGGGTCAGCAACGAAACCCTTTTATGGAATTAAACCAGTAATTGTGGATGAAGCTGGTAAAGTTCTAAAAGGAGCATGCAAAGGAAGATTATGTATGTCTGCCTCATGGCCAGGCCAAATGCGCACAGTTTACGGGGACCATAAAAGATTCATTGATACGTATTTTTCTCAATTCGATGGAAAATATTTTACTGGAGATGGATGCAGAAGAGATAAAGACGGTTATTATTGGATAACAGGAAGAGTTGATGATGTAATTATAGTTTCTGGACATAATTTAGGTACAGCTGAAATAGAAAGCGCTTTCGTAGCTCATCCTAAAGTAGCAGAGGCTGCAGTTGTAGGATACCCTCATGATATAAAAGGAAATGGTTTGTATTGCTATGTTACTTTAAATGCTGGTGAACAACCTGATGGTGACCTAGAAAGAGAGCTTAAACTTTGGGTAAGAAAACAAATTGGACCTATAGCTACTCCAGATTTAATTCAGTTTGCTCCTGGCTTGCCAAAAACAAGATCAGGAAAAATAATGAGAAGAATTTTAAGAAAGATTGCTGCTAATGAACATAAAGAATTAGGTGATACGACTACCCTTGCAGACCCGTCCGTTGTAGAGTCTTTAGTAGAAAACAGACAAAACAAAGATTAACTATTTTAGATTTACAGGAATTTTTTCAAAATCAGCGACTACCAACATCCATTTATTTTTAATAGAATTAATTACAATTTCTTTGTCCAATTCTTTTAATTCATCAGCTATCGGTGCCCAATGAAATAAAGCGTTACAACTATTAGAAAAAGGCTTGTCACTACAATATTCTAATTTATTAAAACTATTTAATTTTTCCTTAAATCTTGATTTGTATTTTTCACACATTTCATTTGGCAAACCATTTATAATTTCATTTTCTAAAATAGTTTGATAAATTTTATTTGGATCTAAAATATCAATGTTATGTTTTTTATTCAAATATGAGACGGCGAAAAAAGTTAAATCTGTTACAGCCTCAGAAAAAATATTCCACTTAGCCTTATTGACGGACTCGATAAAAATATCATCTGTAAACATCATATTTTGTTTTAAACCCATCCTAGTTTTTAAATAACCGTAAAGAGTTGACTGAGTTACAAAAGCTGATTTTTCTTTTATAAAATTAATCAAATCACTTTCACTATTAATTTTCAGAAATTTTTTGCTTATTTTTTCGTAAGGAAATAGATAGTCTTTTACTGCTGACAAGACCTCATATATTGCTTTTAGATTCAATTTCAAGTTGTATGCTTTTTTGTCTCTTTTTTTTCCTTTGTTTTTAGGGATTTATAGCACTTCAAAATAGGTTTTTTAACTTTTAATTACTCTCAAAATGGGTAGGATCACAACCAATAAGTTACGTTAACGTAAATATAGGGGGAAATATGTCAAATAAAGAAAAACATTGGCAGAAAACCAAAGGTCATATGATAATGACTTTATGTCTTTGGGCTTTCTTTTCAATGGTGATTTTCCTTTTTGGATATGAAATCAACGGAATGAGCTTTCTAGGATATCCTTTAGCTTATTACATGACGGCACAAGGATCACTTCTTGCGTTCGTTATCATTATTTTCTGGTTTGCAAACAAGCAAGAGAAAATCGATGAAGAGTTTGGTTTCGGAGAGAAGGAGGATTAATGTTTAAAGGTGGATTTATACAAAACCTTCCTAAGATTTATGGTTTGTATACCGGAGGCTTCTTAGTTTTCATCTTAATGATGGCAATAGCTGAGCAAGCTGGTGTAACAGCAAAAACAATTGGTATTTTGTTTGTTGCATTTACCGTTGCGATATATGCCTTAATTGGTTATTTATCGAGAACGATACAGGTAGACGCATATTATCTTGCAGGAAGACAAGTCCCAACAGTGTTTAATGGAATGGCGACAGCAGCTGACTGGATGTCAGGTGCTTCGTTCGTAGCATTAGCAGGTGGTGTTTATTTTGGTGGCTATAGTTATATGGCTTTCTTAGTTGGTTGGACAGGCGGTTATGTGCTTGTGTCAACTTTATTAGCACCATACTTAAGAAAATTTGGATGTTACACAGTGCCAGATTTTATAGGAACAAGATACGGTGGAAACGGTGTACGTTTCTGTGCAGTGTTAGTTCTTGTATTAGCATCTTTCACTTACGTGACAGCTCAGATAAATGCTACAGGTACTATTGCTGCTAGAGCATTAGGTATTCCGTTTGAGGCAGGTGTATGGGTAGGTTTAGTTAGTATCTTGCTTTGTTCAATGTTAGGCGGAATGAGAGCTGTGACATGGACACAAGTAGCACAATACATTGTATTGATTGTTGCTTACTTAATACCAGTATTCTGGATTAGTAACAAAATCGGTGCGGGTGTATTCCCACACTTAATGTTAGGTGATGAGGTAGCAAGAATAACTCAACTTGAAAGTCAATTCGGTTTAGTCAAAAACAGTGCCGCTGATGTAAAAGCAGCAGGTGTTCCTGGTGGATTAAAATCTATCGCAGTAGCACACGCTGGTGTAGGTGCAGGTGGAATGGCAGTATGGAAATACATATCGCTAGCTATCTGTATGATGGTAGGAACCGCGTCGTTACCTCATATCTTAATGAGATACTTCACAACTCCTTCAGTAAAATCAGCTAGAAAATCAGTAGCTTGGTCGCTATTCTTCATTTTCTTGCTTTACTCTTCAGCTCCGATGCTTGCAACTTTGTCTAAAATTTCATTAATGGATCCAAACTTACCGACAGGTATTATTGGAAAATCTATTGCTGACGTACAAAGTATAGAGTGGGTCAAACAATGGTCTTCTCAAAAGCAAGTGTTTATTGCTGACTTTAACGGTGACGGCGTACTACAGTTAAACGAGTGGTTCATGAGAACAGGTGTAGTAGTTCTTGCAACTCCTGAAGTTGCTGGATTACCATATGTAATCTCTGGACTGGTTGCTGCGGGAGGTATGGCTGCAGCGATGTCAACTGCTGATGGATTAGTACTTGCGATTTCAAATGCGTTATCGCACGATGTTTACTACAACATGATTGATCCAAAAGCGGATGTTAGAAAACGATTAATAGTAGCGCGTGTTCTATTAGTTGTTGTAGGTGCAGCTGGTGCATATATTGCATCAATGCGTATCACTAGTATCCTTGGAGCAGTTGCATGGGCGTTTGACTTTGCGATGTCAGGCTTATTCTTCCCACTTGTACTAGGAGTATGGTGGAAGAGAGCTACTAGAGAAGGTGCGATAGCAGGTATGTTATCTGGTCTCGCAGCTGGAACAGCTTATCTAATCTATGTGTATCCTAAGTTTATGGGTAACCCAGCTTGGTTAGGTATCGACCATTTAAGATTTGGTCTAATTGGTGCTCCAGTATGTTTAGTAGTAATGGTTGTTGTAAGTTTAATGACCAAAGCTCCTGATGCTGCAACTCAAAGAATGGTTGATGAAGTTAGGGTTCCTAGCGGTAAAGCTATTCTTGGTAGAGCGCACTAAGGAATAAAATTAAATTATTTAAAGGGGCGATTTATTCGCCCCTTTTTTTTTGTTTCAATAATGATAATGTGAGAAATGCCTATTTGGGTTTACATTTTAGATTATATTTTAGGAATAGTGATGTACACTTTAATTGGAAGAGCAGCCATGAACATCTTTCAAAGGGAAGACTCCAATTTCTTCTTTATGAGAATTTTCGTAAAATTTACAAATCCAGTGCTCAAAATTTTTGATAAGATCACACCTGAGTTTTTAGCTAGACCAATTGTTCCATTATATGTTGCATTTTATTTCTATTTAATAAGATTTTATTTGATGCCATGGTTATTAGGTTACGGGTCTATGGGGATGTTGTCTTTTCCAATAGATCATGAATTCTCTAGAGAACTATACAGAATATTTAGCCCAGACAAATAATTTTTTTGACAAGATTATTATATAAAATATAAATAAAACATATGTCATCTAACATAAAGATTTCACCTTCAATCTTGTCAGCTGATTTTAGCAAATTAGGGGAAGAAATAATTTCATTAGACAAAGCTGGAGCTGATTACATACATGTTGATGTAATGGATGGACACTTTGTTCCTAACATTACCATTGGACCAGAAATTATAAAAAAATTAAGACCTGTAACTAAAAAAACCTTTGATGTTCATTTAATGATAGAGCCAGTAGATAAGTATATTAAAGACTTTGCTAACGCAGGAGCAGATATAATTACATTTCATCCAGAAGCAACACCAAGTACAGAAGAAACAATTAATTTAATAAAAAAATTTAACAAAAAAGTTGGTGTATCTTTAAAACCAAAGTCTGATATTAGTCTTATTGAAAAATATCTCAAAAAAATAGATTTAATATTAGTCATGAGTGTAGAGCCAGGATTTGCTGGTCAAAAATTTATGCCGGATGTTTTACCAAAATTAAAAAAGCTTAAAGAGATAATTACAAATGAGAATTTGAAAATAGATCTTGAAATAGATGGGGGTATAAATTTTGAAAATTCTAAGGATGCGATTAATGCCGGTGCTAACGTTTTAGTTTCAGGTTCCACTATTTTTAAACAAAATAACGGGGATTTAAAAAAAAACATTAGTTTATTAAGATCGAGTTAACAATGATCAGTCCTAGAACTGCTTATTATTATATTCTGGCAGTTAAAATTAATATAATTAAGATTTTAAAGAAGATTTATTTCAAAACAGGATTTTATAAAAAATCTTTAATATCAAAAGTACCAAGCCAATTTTTTTTCTTCCCAAATCCTTTTTTAATGTCTTGTTTCTCAAATTACAGAAAATTTGCCTTTCAAATTAACGATCTGGATCCGAATAAATTTTGGAAACAGAATTATTCATATAAAGAAAAAAGTGAACTTCACAATTTTCTTTGGTTAAGTTCAATCGATCGTAAAGATAACTCTTCTACTCTTAGAAAAATTATAACATTGTGGAATCTCGATAATCTTAGATATAAATCTCACATCTGGGAAACAAGTGTAATTAGTAAAAGAGTAATGAGTTGGATTTTAAATGCTGATATAATTCTTAAAAATTCTAATTTTGACTTCAAAAGAGAGTTTATCGAGTCAATTATTATTCAAACAAATCATTTAAAAAAAAATTTTAAATATGAGATTAACCCTCAAAAAAAAATTGAGGTTATCGCCGTTTTAATTTTATCTGGTTTAGTTTTTAAAGAGTATGAAGAAAATTTTCAAGTTGGCTTGAAAGAGTTGGAAAAGTTAATTGAAATGTTTTTTGATGATAATGGTTTCCCTTTAACTAGAAGTCCAGACGATTTATTAATTTATTCAAAATATTTTTTATTGATTAAAGAAGTTATAAAAGATGCTCAAAAATATGTTCCTGGTACTTTAGAAAATACACTTGAAAAAAATTTAGAATGTTTAAAACAGATAACTACGCCAGCCAACTCACTCCCATTATTTAACGGTTCAATAGAGGAAGATTTAACTAATTTTTACGATTATATTGGTCACTTTAAAATTAAAATTAAAAAACCAAAAATTAATGCAGGAAATATTTACGTCCTTAAAAATAAAAAAGACACCATTTTTTTTGAAGCGGGAGATCCTCCGAGGAAAAAATACTCATCTTGTTATCAGTCTGGGCCTTTGTCATTTGAATATTTTTTTGATGATCAAAAAATAATTACTAATAGTGGGTTTGGAGTAAATATTTCTAATAAGGCCAGACTTTTGAGTCGATTTACATCTTCTCAATCAGCATTATGTTTAAATGACACATCCATTGTGAGTTTTGAAAAAAATAACTTAATGAATAAAGCTTATGGATTTTTAATTAAAAGAGATTTTAAAATTTTTAATTTAGAAAATACTAACGACTCCAATGCGATTCGAATTCAAGCTGGACATGACGCCTATCTTAAAAATTTTGGCTGCTTGCACAGTAGAACAATTAGTATTGATAAAATTAATAATAAAATTATTGGTAAAGATAAGCTAACACGAAAGAACTTAAATTCAATAATTAAGTACGATATACGTTTTCACCTGTGCCCAGGTCTCACAGCTGTTCAGACTATAGGTGGAAGTGCTTTACTTATTCAAATTAATAAAAATAAAGCTTTGTTATTCTCTTCAAATGAAAAAAACTTAAAAATTGAAAAAAGTATTTTTTTTGGAGCCCAGAAAGTGTTAGATAACTATTGTATACTAATTTCTGGGTTCATGGAAAATAATGAAAAAAACATTTACTGGGAAATAAATAAAAAAATATAAATGAATAAAATTAAAAACGCTTTAATATCAGTTTTTGATAAAGAAAAACTTAAAATTGTTTTAAATACTTTAAAAAAAAATAATATAAATATAATTACTTCTGGTGGGACATTTAAATCAATAAAAAAATTTGGTTTTAAATGTAAAGAAGTTTCAGAATATACTGGATTTGAAGAAATGTTGGATGGAAGAGTTAAGACCTTACACCCTAAGATTCACTCTGGAATTCTTTTCAAGAGAGAAAAGAAAATTCACAAAAAACAAATGCGAAAAAAACAATTTGAGCCTATAGATCTGGTGATAGTTAATTTTTACCCATTCGAAAAAATAATTAAGGGAAGTGCAAACAGAGACAAAGTTATTGAAAATATTGATATAGGAGGGCCTAGTATGGTTAGGTCAGCTGCTAAAAATTCGAAAGATGTAACAGTTATTACTGATATAGAAGACTATTCTGAATTAATTAAAGAACTAAATAAGTTTAAGGGTAGAACAACATTTGATTTTAGAAAGAGAATGGCAAGTAAAGCTTTCAGTTTAACCGCTTATTATGATGCTATTGTTTCGGAATGGTTTAACAGAGATATTGGTTTAAAGTTTCCCGAAAGAAAGACTTTTTTTGGAAAAAAAATTAGTCAATTAAGATATGGTGAAAATCCACATCAGAGAAGTTCTATTTACATCAGCAGTCTTAAGAAGAACGAACTTGATTTGCAACAATTGAGCGGTAAAAATTTAAGTTACAACAATTATAATGACGTATTTGCAGGGCTAGATATATTGATTTCCAATTTAGACTTTCCGTCAACAGTAATTATTAAACACGCTAATCCGTGTGGAATATCTTCAAATAAATCTGCACTTGAATCTTTTTTAAATGCTCAAGCTAGCGATCCTATAAGTGCATTTGGAGGAATAGTAGCTTGCAATTATAAGATAAACAATAAAATTGCAAAAGAGATTAATAAAACATTTTTTGAGGTAATTTTAGCAAAAGGTTTTGATCAAGGGGCTTTGAGAATATTTAAGAAAAAGAAAAATATGAGAGTTATTGATATTTCAAAATTTGATAATGAAGCTAAAACGACAGTTAAGTTTTTTGATAACTCTTTTCTTTTACAAGAGAAAGATGAAATAGTTTTTGATAAAAAAAAGTTAAAATGTGTAACAAAAAATAAACCATCCAAAGAAGAGCTTAAAGATATAGAATTTGCCTTTAGAGTATGTAAGTATGTTAAATCTAATGCGATTGTAATTGTTAAAAATAGTTCAACTATCGGTATTGGTGCTGGACAACAAAATAGACTAGACAGTTGTAGGATAGCTACTCAAAAAGCAAGAAAATTTCAGCCTAAAAATCTTATTAATTCAGTAGCTGCATCTGATGCCTTTTTCCCCTTTGCTGATGGAATTAAAACTTTAATAAATGCTGGAGTAAAAACGATAGTTCAGCCAGGTGGTTCAATAAGAGATAAAGAAATTATAGAGGCCGCAAACAAAGCTAAGATTAAAATGGTGTTTACTGGAATAAGACATTTTAATCATTAATTAAATTTTATCAATTTTAGCTGCTAAAATGAAATCACTTTCTGCCAAACCTTTTATGGCGTGTGTTGAAATTTTAATTTTGGCGTACCCCCAACCAAAAGTGATGTCTGGATGATGACCTTCAATTTCTGCAATTTTACCAACATTAGTTACAAATTTTTCACTTTCAACAAAATTGTTAAATTTAAAATTTTTTTCAATATAATAATTTTTTTCATTATCTTTTAATACATCCCATCCATCTACTTTTTTTAAATATTTGTGTATCTCATTGAGGTCAAAAGCTGGAATACCTCCCTCACAAGCTACACATTTTTTTTCTGCTAAATCTTCCATGACTGTTTTTAATCTTTTATTAGTTTTGCACCATGTTTAATTTGGAGCGGGCAAAGGGACTTGAACCCTCGACCTTCTCGTTGGCAACGAGACGCTCTACCACTGAGCTATGCCCGCTTCTTCTATTGGCATTGAAAGTATTAGCTTTTTTGAAATTTAGCAAGTGACAAAATATTATTGGCTCAGACAAATACTTTTCTGCCGCGAATAGAGCTTCCGCAAAAATTAAGCCATTTTAAAGATAGAACTCGACATATTATTACAAATTGACAGTTCTATTTTATTAATCTTATAATTAAAAGATGGATAAAAAATTTCCAAAACAAATACCTGTTTTTCCTTTAAGTGGTGTAATTTACTTTCCAAAAACCAATTTACCATTAAATATTTTCGAAGAAAGATATTTGGAGTTGGTTAATGATTGTTTTAGAAGCAATAAACTAATGGGTATGGTGCAATCAAAAAAAGAAAATAGTTCAGTTTATAAGGTTGGTTGTCTAGGTAAAATAAGCGACTATCAAGAAACTTCTGATGGCAGAGTGTTAATAAATTTAACCGGAATAACTAGGTTTGAAATTACAAAAGAGATAACAAATCAAAAGAAATATAGAGAGTTCGAAGTTGATTACAAAAAATTTTATAAAGATGTACTCGATTCTGAAAAAATAGTACTTGTTCATGATAATTTCAATTTTATGGAAAAAATTAAAAAATTTTTTGAAAAAAATGGTCTCATGATAAATTGGAAAGAATTTGAAAAACTTGATGAAACACAAAAGATAAACACACTATCTATGATCGCCCCTATTTCAAATGAAGAAAAGCAAAAACTACTTGAAACTATAAGCTTAAGTGAAAAGACAAGTACTCTGTTAAATATTATTGAATTTTATTCTTATGAAAATTCATCAGACAATGAAACAATACAATAAATTATAATCTTATAAAATTTAATTTGATTTATTCATTGAATTAAAGAAATCAGAATTATTTTTAGTGTCTTTAATTTTTGATATTAAAAATTCAATACCGTCCATAGTGCCCATAGGGCTTATGATTCTTCTTAAAACATTCATTTTTGACAAATCATCTTTTTCAAATAAAAGCTCCTCTCTTCTTGTTCCAGATCTTGTTACATCTAACGCTGGGTAAATTCTTTTATCTGCAACTTTTCTGTCTAATATTAATTCTGAATTTCCAGTTCCTTTAAATTCTTCAAAAATGACTTCGTCCATTCTACTTCCTGTGTCTATTAAAGCGGTCGAGATAATTGTAAGTGATCCTCCCTGTTCGACATTCCTTGCTGCTCCAAAAAATCTCTTCGGTCTCTGTAAAGCATTAGCGTCTACACCGCCAGTAAGAACTTTTCCAGAGCTTGGTACTACTGCGTTATATGCTCTGCCAAGTCTTGTAATTGAGTCTAACAATATGACCACATCTTTTTTATGTTCTACAAGTCTTTTGGCTTTTTCAATTACCATTTCCGCGACTGCAACGTGTCTTGAGGCTGGCTCGTCAAAAGTGGATGAGACCACTTCACCTTTTACAGATCTTTGCATGTCAGTGACTTCTTCAGGTCTCTCATCAATTAATAAAACCATCAAATAAATCTCTGGGTGATTAGCGGTAATTGATTGTGCAATATTTTGTAAAATTATAGTTTTACCAGCTCTAGGAGGTGAAACTATCAAGGATCTTTGTCCTTTACCTATTGGACTTACTAAATCTATTAATCTTGCGGTATTGTCGGGTTTTTTCTCCACCTTCGTGCTTTCGATTTCTAATTTAATTCTTTTATTAGGATATAAGGGGGTCAAGTTATCAAAAGCTATTTTATTTCTACCTTTCTCTGGTTCATCAAAGTTAATTTTATTTACTTTAAGCAAAGCAAAATATCTTTCTGCGTCCTTAGGAGCCCGCACTTCCCCTTCGACTGTGTCGCCAGTTCTTAATCCAAATCTTCTTATTTGACTTGGGCTCACATATATATCGTCTGGACCAGGCAAATAATTCGACTCTATTGCTCTTAAAAAACCAAAGCCATCTTGCAAAACTTCAAGTACGCCTGAGGCACTGATCTGCTCGTTTTTCTCTGCTAATTTCTTTAGTATCGCGAAAAGAATTTCTTGCTTTCTTAGGGTACTAGGGTTTTCAATTCCAAGTTTTTCCGCTTGGGAAATTAAATCAGCTGGGCTTTGTTTTTTTAATTCTTGTAAGTTCATTTGATTGGTTGAATTTGAGGTAAGTTATATAAATATAAGACTTTTTGATAAAATTTCAAGTATTATAATGGTTTAAAAATTACGACAAATATGATGATAATTAACAAAATTGTAGGAACCTCATTAATAATTCTAAAAAATTTTGAGCTTTTCGTATTGTTATCAATCTGAAAGTCTTTCAAAACAGCAAGTAAATAAAAGTGATACCCAGTCAAAATTATAACAAGCCCAAGTTTAATTTGCATCCATAGAAAACTAAGACTTGTTATACCTTGGGAGTGAATTAAAAGTATTCCAAAAACCCACGACAAAATCATAGCAGGGTTCATGATATAAAAATACAATCTTTTTTCCATTAATTTGAAAGTTTCTGATTGACCTCTATTTTCTCTAGTCTCTGCATGATAAACAAAAATTCTGGGTAAATACAATAGTCCCGCCATCCAAGAAATAACTGCTATAAGGTGTAAAGATTTAAACGCTAGGTATGCATTCATTTATAAATATTTTTTTGTTAGTTGTTCAAATAAGTTTATGTGATCCTCACTATCATTTAAACAAGGAACTACATCAAAATTGTTTCCCCCAGAATTTATAAAGCTTTCTTTGCCTTGAATAGATATTTCTTCAAGAGTTTCAACACAGTCCGAAGAAAAACCTGGGCAGATTACAACTACATTTTTTTTCCCTTCTTTTGGCAAGTTTTCTAAAGTAACATCAGTATAAGGCTTCAACCAAGCTTCGGGGCCAAATCTAGATTGGAATGAAGTCCTTATCTCAACAGTTTTAAATGTTTCCGAGAGCAATCTAGACGTTTTGTGGCAGTAACAATGATAAGGATCACCTTTATCAAAATATTTTTGAGGGATGCCGTGGTATGAGGCTAGAATTAAATCAGGTTTCCATTCTAACTCTGAGATTTTAATTTTCAAACTATTAGAAAGCGCTTTAATATATAGAGGTTCCGACTCGTAGTGAGGTATTATTTGAAGACTCGGCTGCCATCTCATTTCCATTAGAGCTCTATAGACCTCATCACATACTGTCGCTGTTGTTGCGGCGGCATACTGCGGATAAAGAGGTAAGACTATAAGTTTTTCACAACCGGCTTCATGTAATTTAAATATTTTGCTTTTTATGCTTGGATTCCCATATCTCATAGCATAATCAACTATAACGTTTTTGCTGCCAATCCTATCTAATAGTTTTTTTGTTTGCATTATAGTGAAATATCTCAATGGAGACATGTCTTCTTTTTTCATCCATATCTCTTTATATGCTTTAGCGGTTTTGGATGGCCGTAAATTTAGAATAAACAGATTGAGAATAATTTTCCATAAAAATGGATTCACTTCTATTACTCTTCTGTCTGACAAAAATTCTTTTAAATATTTTCTTATATCTAGCCACTTGGTGGAGTCCGGTGTTCCAAGATTTACAAGTAGTACGCCTGTTTTACCAAAGTTTATTTTTGGGTGATCATTGTTCATCTGTTTATTATATTAACTCTATCTACAATTTTTTTTATTATACTGGGATTTGTCTCTGGCAGAATACCATGCCCAAGATTAAATATGTAGGGGGTGTTCTTAAATATTTCTAAATATTTTTCCATTTCTTTCAATGCTATTTTTTCATCTTCGAGAAGAATGTTTGGATTCATTCCTCCTTGTATACAAACTTTCCCGAAATTGTTTTTTGCCCATGAAGGATCTATTTCATAATCAATGTTTATTGCATTTGGTTTCACCTTCTCTAAGAAATTTATATAATTTCCTTTTAAACCCTTAGGAAAACAAATAGATGGTATCTTGTTTTCTTCACAAAAATTGACCAGACTTTTATTAGGTTTGTAACAATATTCATCTAAATCTTCATCTTTGATTAGTCCAGCCCAAGAATCAAATATTTGTATTATATCTGCGCCGGCTTGTTTTTGATTAATTATATGAATTTTTAAGAATTCATCTAATTTTTTTAGAACTGATTTTATTTCGTTTTTATTCTTTATTATTATTTTATTA
Source organism: uncultured Pelagibacteraceae bacterium (assembly GCA_902530455.1). Taxonomy (GTDB): domain Bacteria; phylum Pseudomonadota; class Alphaproteobacteria; order Pelagibacterales; family Pelagibacteraceae; genus Pelagilacustribacter. Next base: position 23,365 of record CACAAD010000002.1, read on the forward strand.
TCAGATTTATTCTGTTCTTTAAAATTATATAAATAAATCATTAATGTCCAAGGAGCGCCAACAAATGCAATTAATGATTTGTCTTTGTTTAATATAGTTTTGGTTTTATTTATTGCTTTGTATATAGGTTGTAGGGTAGAGAGAAAGCTTTTTTCATTTGTATCTAAAAATTTATTAATGTTTAATTTTGAATTTCTTGGTCCATCTTTCTTCCCAAATTCTATGGGTTGGCCTAGAGCATAAGGTATTACCAATATGTCTGAAAAAATTATTGCGGCATCAAGGTTAAATCTTTTCATTGGCTGTAACGTAATTTCTGAAGCCAGTTTGCTATTTAAACATAGTTTTAAAAAATTTGGATTTTGGGATCTTAATTGTTTAAATTCAGGCAAATATCTACCAGCTTGTCTCATGAACCATACAGGCACACAAGAAATATCTTTATTTATTAAACAATTTAACAATTTACTCATAAATTAAATATTATATTAATAAGAGTAGTTATTGTAATAGGTCATGTTAGTATCGACTATATTTATTTATACTTACTTTTAAACATTTTATGCCTGCCAAGCAGTCCGAATTTGCTGTAATTTGAATTATTGATTGAATTATACTCACAGTTTATAGTTTTAATGTATAAAATAATTCACATCGAATAAAATGTATAAAATATGTTAATTAATGTGAGCAACTTTTTTTTACAAGAGACTTTAGAGAACAACATAAAGTTATACGATTATTATTAACAGGATTATGAACGAAAAATACAATGTATATCTTATCTCAGATTCCACGGGGGAAACTTTGGACAGGATATTTCTATCTTTACAATCGCAATTTAAAAACTTTAAATATGAGAAAAAAGAGTTCTTTTTTGTTAGAACCGAACAACAAGTTGATAGAATAATGGAAGAGGGAACAGGGGTAGATAATCCCATTATTCTTTATACAATTGTGGAAACAAAACTTGCTAAATATTTATCAAGAAAAAGTGAGCTTTCAAATATTCCATGTTTTGGTGTCCTAGGGAGTTTAATTTTAGCTTTTTCAAAACTTCTAAATCAAAAAGCAATTCATAAACCAAGCGCTCAACATGTTTTAGATGATGATTATTACAAAAGAATTGAGGCAATTCAATTTACGATGTCCCATGATGATGGAAAAATAACAAAAGACTTGTCAAAGTCAGACGTGATTTTATTGGGAGTTAGCAGAACGAGCAAAACACCAACATCCATCTACCTAGCAAATAGAGGTTATAAGACGACAAACATACCTTTAGTTCCAAACCAAGAAATACCCGAAGACTTAAAAAATAAAGATTTTAAATCTTGCATAATTGGGCTTTATGCAGACCCAGGCAGATTGTCAGACATAAGACGTAACCGAGTAGCCTTGATGCAAGAAAATGGATCCTCTAATTACACGGATGTTGGCGCCATAAAGAAAGAAGTGGAGGATTCTAAAAATTTGTTTAAAAAATATAGTTGGCCAACCATTGATGTAACAAGAAAATCAGTCGAAGAAACTGCAGCTTCAATTATTAAAATAATTGAAATTAAAAGAAAAAAATGAGAATTGTTTTAGCTTCCAAAAGTGGTGTTAGAAAAGAAATCTTAGATAAATATGGAATCGAGTCAATTGTTTCCCCATCAAATGTAGACGAAGATCAAGTCAAAGAGTCTTTGCTAGAAAAAGGCGCTGACCCAGAAATTATTTCAAAGAACCTAGCAGAATTGAAATCAGCTAAAGTAAGCTTAAAATATCCTGACAAACTTGTTCTAGGCGCAGATAGCGTTATATCACTTGATCTTAAATTAATAAATAAACCTAGTTCGAGAGACGAAGCATACAACATTCTAAAATTATTAAATGGCAATAAACATGATTTAATCAGCTCTGTTTGTATTTCTAAAAATGGATCAATGATTTGGAATTACACTGATAAATCTGAACTAAAAATGAAAAATCTATCTGATAAAGAATTGAAAACATATCTCGAAGGGATAAAAACCGAAACATTGCTAGCTTATGGAGTTTATCAAATAGAAGCTGGCGGTTTAAATTTATTTGAGTATATAAAAGGAGATAAAGATTCTATAATGGGATTACCGATTAAACAAATTAAGGAATATATAAATAACTACAAAATATGAAAAAAAAGAAATTTGCGATAGTAGGTAGTCCCGTATCTCACTCACTTTCACCGATTATGCATAACTACTGGTTTAAAAAATATAATATTAACGCTGAGTATATCTTTTTAGATACTGATAAAAGTGAAATTCAAAGTGTGATAGATAAGATTAAAAATAAAGAAATTAAAGGAATAAACGTTACCTTGCCATACAAGACTACAGTTATATCTTTTTTGAGCAAGACTATAAATGACGCCAATGAAACTCACTCAGTTAATACTGTTATGCTTGATGAAAAAGATAATTTGATAGGAGAGAACACCGATGTTTTTGGATTTCAGGCAGCTTATTTAAAATCTATTCCAAATCAAGAAAAAAAGAATAAAAAAGTATTAATCCTTGGAGCAGGTGGGGTTGCGCCTTCAATTATATTAGCTCTATTAAAATCAAAAATACATAATATTACTTTGAGCAATAGAACATATGAAAAATCGTTATTTCTTAAAAAGAATTTTAAAAATTTAAATATTATTAAATGGAATGATTTTTCAACAGAGGTTAATAAATTTGACATTATTATAAATGCAACAAGTTTAGGATTAAATTCTAGCGATGAATTTAATAACGATTTTAGTAATTTCAAAAAAAATTTGGTTTATATAGATACAATATACAATCCACCGGAGACTAAAATGATTAAGTATTTTAAATCAAACCAAATTAGAACATATAATGGATTGAATATGCTTATTTATCAGGGACAAAAAGCTTTTTACTTATGGAATAAAATCAACCCAGAGGTTGACGATGAATTACTAAAATTATTGGAGTCAAAACTAGATTAATGAAAATAGGTATTACAGGCTCTTTATCTTCGGGAAAATCATCAGTTGCAAAAATCTTATCAAAAAAAAATGATTTGCTATTCAGTGCAGATAAAATAGTTAAAAATTTATATTCTAACGACCAATTTAAAAAAAAGATAAAAAAAAAATTTAAAATTAGAAAAAAGAATATTAAAAATGAAATAAGATTTAAATTATTGAATAAAGAATTAGATTTAAAAGAATTAGGAAAATTAATTCATCCTTTCGTAAGAGAAAAAATGAAAGAATTTTCGAGAAAAAACAAAAAAAAAGATATTATTTTTTTCGAAATACCATTGTTAATAGAAAGTAATTTAATGAATTTTTTCGATTTCATTATATTGGTAGTGGCCCCTAAAAAAAATAGACTTAATCGTTACATAAAAAGCGGGGGTAAAAAAGAAATGTTCAATCTTCTAGATAATAATCAAATACCGCCAAAGAAAAAAATTAAATTTTGTGATTATTTAATTGTTAATAACAAATCTAAAAATATTTTAAAACAAAAGGTACATGATATAATTTTAGATGTCTGAAATTTTCTTAGATATTGAAACTACTGGATTATCTTTCAAAGACAATCACAGAATTGTTGAAATAGCATGTATTGAAACTAAAGAGCTTCTTCCAACGAAAAGAATTTTTCACAAAATAATTAATCCTGAACGCAACGTGCCAGATGAGGCATTTAAAATTCATGGTTTTTCAACCGAATTTTTAAGAGATAAACCCAAGTTTAAAGAAATAGCAGATGAACTAATTAATTTTATAAACGGAAATGATCTAATTATACATAATGCGCCATTCGATTTACCTTTCATTAATCATGAACTTAAAATTTTAAAAAAAGATATTATAATTAAAAATAAAGTTATAGATACTCTTGAATTAGCCAGAGGAAAATATCCTGGAGTGTCAAACTCTCTTGATGCACTTTGTAAAAGATTTAACATAGATTTGTCGAGACGAATAAAGCATAACGCGATTTTAGACTGTGAGTTGTTACGAGAAGTTTATATCTACCTTTTAGATGCTAAAGAACCTAAATTATCATTTAATTCGAAAGTTGAGCAAAAAAAAAATAGCGAGAAAATTTTAAACTATTCAACTAAAATAGTAAATCCTTCAGAGGAAGAATTAAAAAACCACGAAAAATTTTTGAAATCAGAGCTAAAAAAAAATTATTTTTAGTTACGTCTCGACAAATATAATTTTTTAAAATCTACTTCTTGGTCAATCTTGATTTCTTTGAAACCCGAATTCTCAAAAATAAAAATAAAAACCTTTCTAAGTTCTGGATATATTTTATTTGGTATTTCTATTAGTATAATTTCCTCTAATTTTTTTTTATCGGTTAGGTTTTTATCTAACTCAACTATAGTAGAGTAGGTAGCAAGTGCGTTAATTTTGTCTAAATTTTCATCTTTTGACTCCAAAACTAGCGTGGTTTGCACTTCTATAATATTATCTTTGAAATTATTACTTTTAATGTCTATTTTAAATTTATAATTTGAGATATCTTTAGTAAGTGAAAAAAACTTATCTGGTTTGGAAATATAAAAGTCGAGTTTTTTTATATATCTAGCGATTATTTTATAGCTCATCTTTTTTTTCTTCAATTATTTCAGCTTCAATTGTTTTATCCTCTTTTGTTTGGTTTTTATTTTTTTTTATAATTGGATAAAGAAAAAGTTTTCTGGTCACTGGAATTAATAATAAAAAACCCATTGTATCAGTAAAAAATCCTGGAATAATTAGCAACACAGCAGCTATTGCGATTGATGCCCCAGACAGCATCTCGTAAATTGGTAGCTTGTTTTGATAAATGTTTATAAATCCGGACTTTATGGTCTTTACACCCTCAATTCTTGCAAAATAAACACCAACTATGGCCGTAAAAATTATTAATAAAATCGTATTTATTGCCCCAATATTCTCCCCAATTTTAATAAATAGCAATATTTCTATTATTGGTATGGCTATAATTGATATTAGTATTGTGTTCATTTGTCTGATACAAAAATATATTAATAATGTATATTTAGCAAATTATGAGTAGCAACTTTGGGTATATAGATATTATTTTACTGGCTATGATAGCTGGTTTTATCATTCTAAGATTGAGAAGTATCTTAGGTAGAAAAACTGGCCATGAAGATAAAGTTTATCCTAGATTTTCTGAAAAAAAATTTGAAGAATTTCGAAATCAGCAAGAAGTTAAATTTAAAAAGAAAAATTCAAATGAATTAAAAGGCGAAGAAAAAGAAAAATTCATTAAAGGCGCTGAAATTGCTTACGAAACCATTATTACAGCCTTTGCAAAAGGTGACAAAAAGAGTTTAAAAGGTCTCTTAACGCCAAGAATGGCCACAAATTTTAATCAAGCCATTTCTGATAGAGAAGATAAAGGCATAAAGTCAGAGTTAACATTTATAGGCATGAAAGAGTCTAACCTTGAGAAATTTGAGAAGGTTCAAGATAATATTTTTGCTACAGTTAAATTCGTATCTGATATAATCTCAGTTAAAAAAGATAAAAGCAATAATGTTTTAGAAGGAAATCCTGATCGAATAAAAACCGTAACCGATCATTGGAAGTTTTCTAAGAAAGAGACAAGTGACAGTCCTAATTGGTACTTAGCCGAAATATTGCCTAAGTGAAGAAAAAAAAACATCTATCAAAAAAAGACAAACAAGATTGGCAAAACTTTTTAAGAGACACATCTCATGTGCCCGACAAAGATCAAAAAAATAGAGTTGATAAAGTAACCAGTAAATTTCGATTTGACTTACACGGCTTAACTTTGGACGAAGCTAATAAAAAAGTTAAAGAAATCATTAAATCATGTTGTGAAAGAAATTTTAGAGAAATACTTTTAATTACAGGCAAAGGATTGCATTCAAATCAAAATGATGTGTATAAATCTTCAGACTTAAGTAAATTAAGATTCTCTGTCCCGGAATTCATTAATTCAGACCCAGAAATTTCTAAATTAATTCAATCAATTGTTAATCCTCCACAAAATGAAGGTGGCGAAGGCGCATTACTTATCAAGTTGAAAAAGTTATAAAATAAATTTTGAAAGATCTGTATCTTTTACAAGGTTCCCTAAGTTTTTTTGAACGAATTCTTTATCAACTATTATTTTTTCTCCAGCTCTATCAGTAGCGTTAAAGCTAATATCATCTAAAACTTTTTCAATAATTGTGTGTAATCTTCTTGCTCCGATATTCTCTATTGAGGAATTTACCTCAGTAGAAATCTTGGCAAGCATCTCAATACCGTCATCTTTAAATTCCAGATCTACATTTTCTGTTTTTAAAAGAGCTTTATACTGTTTAATTAAACTGTTATCTGGCTCTTTTAATATTCTAATAAAGTCTTTTTCATTTAAAGCACTTAATTCGACTCTAATTGGTAGTCTTCCTTGTAATTCTGGTAACAAGTCAGAAGGCTTCGCAAGTTGAAAAGCTCCAGAAGCAATAAATAGAATATGATCTGTTTTTATTGGACCATGTTTTGTATTTACAGTTGTTCCTTCTATAAGTGGAAGAAGGTCTCTTTGCACGCCTTCCCTTGAAACGTCTCCTCCAATTCTATCACCTCTAGCAGAAACTTTATCAATTTCATCAAGAAAAACTATACCATTATCTTCTGTTGATTTTTTTGCCTCTTGTACAATCTTATCCTCTTCAATCATTTTATCAGACTCTTGAGCGACTAAAATTTCATGGGACTCTTTTACGGTCATCTTCTTTTTCTTGCCTTTTTTGTTACCCATTGACTTACCTAAAATTTCCCCGATATTTACCATTCCAACATTTGCACCTGGCATTCCCGGGATTTCAAAACTAGGCATTGATGAAGTATTGTCCATTACTTCGATTTCAATTTGATTATTATCCAAGTCACCACTTCTCAGTCTTTTTCTGAAGCTTTCTCTAGTAGCAACAGAAGCTTTATTCCCAACCAGCGCATCCAAAACTTTATCCTCTGCCAATAATTGAGCTTTTGCGTTAACCTCTTTTCTTTGTTTCTCTCGCTCCATCGCTATCGCAATTTCGACTAGATCTCTGATAATCTGTTCAACATCTCTTCCAACGTACCCTACTTCAGTAAATCTAGTTGCCTCCACTTTAATAAATGGAGCTTCCGCTAATTTTGATAATCTTCTAGAAATTTCAGTTTTTCCGACTCCAGTTGGACCTATCATTAGTATATTTTTAGGTAAAACTTCATCCTTCATTTCATCTGATAGCGCTTGTCTTCTCCATCTGTTTCTTAAGGCAACCGCAACAGCTTTTTTAGCTTCCTTTTGACCGATAACATATCTATCCAATTCAGAAACTATTTCACGAGGAGATAAAGCACTTACTCTACTTTGTTCTGTTTTTCCTTTATCTTTTACAAGATTTAAGTTTGTAACTTTTTTTGATCCAGACATCTTATAATCTTTCCATTGTAATATTGTTATTTGTAAAAACGCAAATTTCCGATGCAACTTTAATGGCTTTCTTCGCAATTTCCTCTGCACTCATATCTGTTTCCATCAATACTTTTGCAGCTGCTAAAGCATAATTTCCCCCCGAACCGATTCCAATAATTCCATCCTCTGGTTCTAAAACATCCCCTGTACCTGAAATTATAAAACTTTTTTCCTTATCAGCTACCGCCATTAACGCTTCTAATCTTCTTAAGTATTTGTCACTTCTCCAATCCTTAGCTAACTCCACAGCCGCTCTAGAAAGATTTCCCGCATGTTTCTCAAGTTTAGCCTCCAATCTTTCAAATAATGTAAGTGCATCAGCAGTAGAGCCTGCGAATCCTGCAATCACATTTCGTTTCTCAATCTTTCTGACTTTTTTTGCCTTGCTTTTAAGCACAGTATTACCGAGGCTTACTTGACCATCTCCTACCACAATAGTTTCATTATTCTTCCTCAAAAGAACAATCGTGGTTCCATGCCATTTTTCAGCTGTATTCATGTTATCCTATGTGGAGATTAATTTTATTTCTTCAATAGACATTTCGTGTTTATTGATAAAAAGTCCAATTATATATATATCATAAGGTTAATCTGCTATTTTTATGAAAAGAAAAGCAAAAATATTACGAAAAACTAAAGAAACAAGTATCTCAGTAGAAGCCAACATCGACGGCAAGGGTAAATACAATATAAAAACAGGGATAGGGTTTTTAGACCACATGCTTGAGCAATTATCAAAACATTCTTTGATCGATTTGAATGTTAAAGCGAAAGGAGATACGCATATAGATCTCCACCACACAACAGAAGATAGCGGTATAGCTATAGGTGAAGCAATAAAAAAAGCTGCAGGTAATTTAAAAGGTATAAAAAGATATGCTTCGACCATGATACCAATGGATGAAACTTTAAGTAGAGTTTCTTTAGATGTATCAAATAGACCGTATTTAATTTGGAAAGTTGATCTTAAAGTAGAGAAACTCGGTGAAATGGATACAGAGCTTTTTAAAGAATGGTTTCAAGCCTTTTCTCAGTCTGCCGGGATAACACTTCACGTAGAAAATCTTTATGGCGATAATAGCCATCATAAAATTGAGTCATGCTTTAAAGGATTAGCAAGGTCTCTAAAGGAAGCTTTTACAATCGATAATAGAATAAAATCCTCTATCCCTTCCACGAAGGGTACATTGTAAGCTCGTTTAAATATGAACATATTTCCAGCTATTGATCTTAGAAATCAAAAATGTGTAAGATTAACTAAAGGAAAATTTTCAAGCGAAAAAGTTTACAATGAAGATCCAATTCACCAAGCAGAAATATTTTACGAAAATGGTTTAAAATATTTACATATCGTTGATTTAGATGGTGCATTAGCAGGCGAACCAAAGAATTTTAATATTATTAAAACTATAATAAAAAAATTTAAATTAAAAGTTCAAGTTGGGGGTGGAATCAGAAATGAAGAAAGCATAAAAAAATTGGTTGATATTGGTGCTGATAAAATTATCTTAGGCACAGCTGCAATAAAAAACGACAATTTTTTAAAAAGGAGCTGTGAAAAATACACAAATTCTATAGCTCTAGCTTTAGACGTAAGATTTAATAAGATCGCTATATCTGGATGGACAGACCAAACAGATCTTAACGTGGTAGATTATTTAGAAAAAGTTAAAAATTACGGTGTTGCTAGAGTAATTTATACAGATATCAATAAAGACGGTACAAACGAAGGGCCTAATTTTGTAGATACTTATAAACTTGCTGAAAGATTTAATATTCCTTTTGTAATTTCTGGAGGCATCAGCTCAATGGATGATATTAAAAGATTAATAAAAGAAAAAAAAATTGAGGGAATAATAATTGGTAAAGCAATTTATGAAAATAAAATTGATCTCTCAATACTAGGAAAAATTTAATGTCTAATATAAGAATTATACCCTGTTTGGATGTAGATAATGGCAGAGTTGTAAAAGGAGTAAATTTTGTTGATCTTACTGATGCTGGAGATCCAGTAGAACAGGCCAAACTTTATTATGAGGGTGGAGCTGATGAAATATGTTTCTTAGATATAACCGCTTCTCACGAAAAAAGAAAAGCAATGCTTGAAGTTATAAAAAAAACCACTCAAAATTGTTTTATCCCAATTACTGTTGGAGGAGGAGTAAGTAATTTAGAAGATATAAACAATTTACTTTTATCTGGCGCAGATAAAGTATCAATTAATACCGCGGCTGTAAAAAATATGAACTTTATTAAAGAAGCATCAAAAAAGTTTGGTGCACAATGCATAGTTGTTGCGGTTGATGCAAAAAAAGTATCAGAGAAAAAATGGGAAATTTTTACACATGGAGGAAGAAAAAAAACTGGTCTAGATGCTATAGAGTATGCAAAAACTGCCCAAGCTAATGGTGCTGGTGAAATTTTACTAACCTCAATGGATAAAGATGGCACCAAGTCAGGGTATGATCTTAGTTTGCTTAAAGAGATTACATCTTCTTTATCAATACCAGTAATTGCTTCTGGAGGAGTTGGAAATTTAAATCATCTATACGAAGGAGTAAAAAAAGGCGGAGCTAGCGCGTTATTAGCAGCTTCTATTTTCCATTTTGGGGAATTATCTATAAGAGAAGTAAAGGATTATTTAAAATCAAAGAATATTCCAGTAAGGTTATAATATGCTTAAAAATTTGGAAGATTTAATAAAAACAATCAGAGATCGAAAAAATTCATTGCCCGATAAATCGTATACGAATAAACTATTAAATGATAAAAGTTTATCTGTTTCAAAAGTAAAAGAAGAATTTGCTGAGCTGATTGAGGCTGTGGAAAAAAATACAAATAAAATTCACGAAAGTGCTGATGTGATATATCATCTTTTGGTATACTTAGAAGCCAATAACATTAAGATTGAAGATGTCATGAAAGAGTTAGAGAAAAGAAGAAAATAATGACTTATGATAAGAATAATATTTTTGCAAAAATTTTAAGAGGAGAAATACCTTGCAAAAAAATCTTTGAAAATGAGCATGTCTTATCTTTTCATGACATAAATCCGCAAAAAAAAATTCATGCACTTGTTATTCCTAAAGGAGAATATATTGATTTAGATGATTTCAATAAAAAAGCTAGTGATAAGGAAATTACTGAATTTTATAAAGCTGTAAGTCATGTTTCAAGTTTATTAGGGGCTACAGATAAAGGTTATAGGGTGCTTTCAAATATTGGTTCTGATGGAGGTCAAGAAGTTCCACACTTGCATTTTCATATATTTGCAGGAGAGAAAATCGGAAAGATGGTCGTTTAATATGAAAAAAGTTCAAAGATATTTTTTAGATTATGAGTTTGCAAATAATCACAACATTTTAGAAATTAAAAACGAAAATTCATTAAAGATTACTCTAAATGATAAAAAAAATTATGATGTAAATAAATTTTTCTACAAGCAAATTGGAAAAGATCATTTTTGGAGAGATAGACTAGTGTGGACAAATAAACAATGGCTTAATTATACTTCTAACCAACTTTTAGATACCTGGATTCTTAAGGATAATAAAAATAATTTAATTGGATATTATGAAATTGAAAAACATGAAAACAAAGAATTTGAGTTAATAAATATGGGCGTATTGAGTGAACATAGATCTCAAGGCCATGGATCTTTTTTGTTAAATCATGTGCTTAAAAAATCTTTTGATAATAAAGCTGAAAAAGTTTGGGTTCATACTTGTTCATTAGACCATAAGTTTGCTTTAGCGAATTATTTGTCACGAGGTTTTAAATTATTTAGAAAAGAACAAATTAATTTTGTTGCCTAACCTTTAATAGGCAAAGAAAAAATTTTATCATTAATCTTTTGATTTATTGAGGCAATCTCAATCTCAAATACTATTTGATTATTATACTGATCAGTAGAGGTCCATCCCGCTAGTAAAAATCTTTCTTTATCAAATTTAATTAATGTTTTGACATTATTTCTATCGATAAAAATAATGTTAATATAATCGTCTATAATTGTGCTACTCTCATTAATTATTTTTATTAATTCATTCTTATCAAGAATATTTATAAAAGTGGATTTTGATAATGGATAAAAAAGTGATTTGTCATACCTTTTTTGGGTAATTGCCATCATTTTTTTATTTACAATAAGCTCCTTTTCATTTTTGTCTTTGTAATTACATTTTAATTTGCTTGGGAAAGCTAGAATACAGATTCCTTTTTCAATATTATCATTTGTTTTTTGAGTAAATTCAAATTCAATATTATCGATTTTGCTTAGACTATTAATAATTTTTGATTTCTCGTTCACACTAGAGTGTGTAAAAATTAAGTATAAAAAAAAAAAGATAACAACCCTTATTAATTTCAAAATTATAACACCTCTCGTTTACCGACGTGATTTGCTTTACTCACGACACCTTTTTCTTCCATCATGTCAATAATTCTTGCTGCTCGGTTATATCCTATTTGCAATTTTCTCTGTAAAAAAGAAGTTGATGCCTTTCCCTCGGTCTTAACAATATTTATAGCTTCGTTATAGAGTTCATCACTTTCTCCTATTAAAATATTACTATCATCTTCTGGTGAGTTTGAAACAGAAGTAATATCCTCGATATAATCAGGTTCTCCTTGAGCACGCAAAACGCTGCTAATTTTCTCTATTTCTTTTTCAGAAACATAAGGACCATGAATTCTTATAATTCTATTTGCTGATGACATAAAAAGCATATCTCCTTTTCCTAATAGCTGTTCTGCGCCTTGCTCTCCAAGTATGGTCCTGCTATCTATTTTTGAACTTACTTGAAAAGAAACCCGTGTTGGAAAATTTGCTTTAATGGTCCCAGTGATCACATCTACACTTGGTCTTTGAGTGGCCATAATAATATGAATTCCTGCTGCTCGTGCCATTTGAGATAACTTTTGAATGTAATTTTCAATTTCTTTTCCGGCCACTAACATAAGATCGGACATTTCATCAACTACTACAACAATATAAGGCATTTTTAATTTGTGTTTTTCATTATACCCGTCAATATTTCTCACTCCGACTTTTGACATAAGTTTATATCTGTTGTTCATTTCTTTAACCGTCCATCCAAGAGCAGAAGTAGCTTTTTTCGCATCAGTAATAACAGGAGACAATAAATGAGGTATTCCTTCATAAGCAGAAAGCTCAAGCATTTTAGGATCAATCAAAACCAATTTACAAAGCTCAGGACTTAATTTGTATAACAAAGATGTTATTATAGTATTAACACAAACAGATTTACCAGAACCTGTTGTACCTGCAATTAATAAATGAGGCATTGAAGTTAAATCACCTATTATTGGAACTCCTGAAATACTTTTTCCTAATGCAATCGGCAATTTTAAATCACGGCCTCTAAAACGCTCATTTGATATAATTTCTCTTAAATAAACCCCTTCTCTATTTTCATTAGGTATTTCTATCCCCACAGTATTTTTTCCTGGAATTACAGCAACCCTTGCTGATGTAGAGCTAGTATTTCTTGCTAGGTCGTCAGATAAGTTTATAATTTTTGAGACTTTAACACCAGCAGCAGGCTCGAATTCGTATAAACTTACAACTGGTCCATTGTTAATTTTTTGTATTTGTCCATTAATTCCAAAGTCTTGTAAAATTCCTTCCATAAATTTTCCATCTGGTCTATTTTTATTCATTTCTTGCGGAGATAATTTCGAATTATTTTTCTCTAGCAAATCGATTGATGGTAATTGAAATTTTTTTGATTTTTCCAAAGTTTTTGTCTGATCTTTAGCAAAGAAAAAACTTTGTTGAGTTTCTTTTTTTTCGTCATCCAATATATTTTCTGCCATTACTTCATTGCTTTCATTTACGACAAATTCATTTCTTTTACCAGAAGAAAATGAAAATAGCTTTAGTACAATTTTTTTAAAATTAATATCAGAGCTTAGAATAAAAAATAGCAGTGTTAAAACAACCAGAGCAAAACTTGTATACCGGTTTTCAATTAATGGCGTGTACTGGTATATAAAATTATAAACTAGTTCTCCGATAAAACCTGAGTTACCGTTATCAAGAAGCCAAAAAGAATTATTAAATGTTATATGTAAAAATGTACATCCAAAAATTAGATACAAAGTTAAAAAGAATAATTTGTAAATTATATTTTTTAATTCTTTTTCAATTAATAATTTCAAGCCCCATGAAATTAAAGTTGCCAGTATTAAAAACGAAATTAAACCAAAACTCTGTAACAAGAAATCTGAAACCTTGCTTCCATATATGCCAAAGAAATTTTTTATATTTGAGCTAGATTCACCGTATATTATTGAAGGATCCGATGGAGAATAAGTCGCGAATGAAATAGTTAAAGCTATTCCTAATGAAATTAGGATCAATCCAATAAACTCAAAGGTTCGCTTTTTTAAAAAATTTGTTAAACTATTTAAAAAGTTTGTATTCATATCGAATCGTAATACTTACTTTTTATCATTATTATGAAAAAACATAAAATATGCATTGTAGGTGGCGGTTTAACTGGTCTGATATCTGCCCTTGTTTTAAGTGAAAGAAGATTGGATATAGATTTAATTGTTGAAAATACTTCTTCTAAAAACAAAGATTTAAGAGTAACAGCAATATCTGAGAAAAACATGGAATTCTTAAAATCTACAATAAAAGATATCAATTTAAAATTATTTTATCCTGTAAAAAAAATTAATCTTTTTTTTGAGAAGAATAACAAAATAAAAAATTTTCTAAATTTTGATGAAAATAAAAATTTAATGTATTTTTTTGAAAACAGATTAACTAAAGACCATTTATCTAAATTATTAAAAAAAACTAAAATTAAAATTCAAAAAAAAACAATAAAATCAGTCGATCTAGCGGAAAATAAAATCTTTACTAATGTTTCTTCAAAATCATATGATTTATTAGCTTTATGTTTGGGTTCAAACTCTCCAATTTATCAAAAAATAAGTGGTAACAGAGAAATAAAAAAAAATTACAAAGAGCACTCCATAACTTGTTCTGTTAAACATCAAATTAAAGATATTGGTGCTCAGCAGTTTTTCTTGACAGAAGGACCTCTTGCAATACTGCCCTACAATAAAAATAAGTTTTCTGTAGTATGGAGTATTGAAGATAAGTATTTTATTAAAAATAAAAAAAATATTGCAAATTATTTAAAAATCAAATTATCAAATATACTAAAAACAAATAAAATATCTTTAGGAAACATTCAAAGTTATCCATTAAAGTTATCATTAAAGAGAAACTATTATAAAAAAAATGCAATAATTTTAGGAGATGGACTGCACATAGTTCACCCTTTAGCAGGACAAGGTTTCAATTTAATTCTAAGAGATATAAAAAAATTGAATGAACTTATTTTTAGAAATCTTAAATTGGGTCTTACTATAAAAGACTCAAATATACCTAAAGATTTGTCTGATAGCAGGAAACCAGAAAACTTATTAATGGGTCTAGGGATAGACACAACAAGAAAATTTTTTAAGAGCAATAAATATTTAGATCCAATAAAAGAAAATATTCTAAATAATTTTTCCAAATCAAATTTATTAAAAAAAATTACTAAAAGAGTTGCAAACCTAGGTTTAAGCTAATGAATATTTTTGCTTTGTCCTCTGGTAGAGGTCCGTGTGGTATAGCTATTATTAGAATGTCGGGACCTGATACTTTAAGTATATGTAAACTGATTTCTAAAGAAAATAAAATTAAAGAAAATGAAATAAACCTATGTAAATTTTTTGATCCAAGCAATGATATCATTATTGATCCAGAAGCTTTAATTTTATGGTTTCCAAAGCCAAATAGTTTTACTGGTGACGATTTAGCCGAATTTCATATTCATGGAAGTAACGCAATCATTAGTTATTTTCTTAAAGTATTATCAAGTCAAAAAAACTGTAGAATGGCGGAACCTGGTGAATTCACAAAATTAGCTTTTCAAAATAATAAAATTGACCTATTAAAAGCTGAAAGTATAGGTGATTTAATACATTCAGAAACTGAATTACAAAGAAAGCAAGCAGTAAATTTAGTTAATGGCCATGCTTCCAAATATTATGATGATTTAAGATCGAAATTGGTAAAGTCACTTTCTTTTATTGAGGCTAAAATCGATTTTGCTGAGGATGATCTTCCTGAAAATGTCTTAAGAGAAGCCCATAAATCAATTAAATCAATTCACAGTGATATTAGTAAAATTATTAATGATAATAAAGTAGGTGAAAAAATCAGAGACGGATTCCGAGTATCAATTGTTGGAGAAACAAATGTTGGGAAGTCTTCATTATTAAATTTATTATCAAAAAGAGATGCAGCAATAATCTCTGATGAAGCTGGAACAACCAGAGATGTCATTGAGACCTATCTAAACTTAGATGGTTATCCAGTTATTCTTGCAGATACAGCTGGGATCAGAGAAGCAAAAAATGATGTTGAAAAAAAGGGAATATCATTAGCGTTAAGTAAATTTAAAGAAGCCGATTTAAATATTGTAGTAGTTGATAATTCAATCAAAAAAATTAGCAATAAAATAAGGTCTATGATTAATAAACATTCAATAGTCTTACTAAATAAATCTGATGTTCAAGCTAAAGAAAATCATAAATTTGATGTAGATACCGTATTAGCTTCTGTAAAAGATAATAAGAATATTGATAAATTAGTAAATTTAATCAAACAAAAGCTTAATAAAAAATTTTTATCAAATAACAGTGCTTTAATTACAAGAGAGAGACATAGAGTAAAGCTAAATGAGTGTTTGAAAGAGATAGATAAGTTTCTAAATAAAGATCAAAACAAAGACTTAGAATTAGCTGCTGAGGATCTAAGAATGGCTACACGACACCTTGGTAGTATAGTTGGCAAGGTAGACGTAGAAGAAATACTTGGATCTATATTTAAGGACTTCTGTATAGGCAAATAAAATAGCTCTTGTATTATTAATTTAGAGCGTTACATTCACCTCATGACTAAAAAAAGCTATGATGTAGTAGTTATTGGTGGTGGACACGCGGGATGCGAGGCTGCTGCAGCTTCCGCTAGAATGGGCGTCAATACTGCACTTTTTACACATAAAATTGAGACTATTGGTGAGATGTCGTGTAATCCAGCTATAGGCGGACTAGGCAAAGGCCATTTGGTTCGTGAAATTGATGCACTTGATGGCGTGATGAGTGTTGTCTCTGATAAATCAGGTATTCAGTTCCGATTGTTGAACAGAAGCAGAGGTCCAGCAGTAAGAGGACCGCGAACTCAATCGGATAGGGCGCTTTATAAAGAGCACATGCAAAAAATTTTATTAAATTATAAAAATTTAACTGTAATAGCTGATCCAGTAGTTCAATTTTTGTTTAATAATAATCAGGTTGAAGGATTCTTATGTCAGAGTGGTAATGAGATCAGATGTAAAGAACTCATTTTGACGACTGGAACATTTTTAAATGGATTAATACATATTGGTGAAACTCAAATCCCTGCGGGTAGATACGATGAAAAACCATCTACTGGTCTAAGCGAACAACTTGCTAAATTTAAAATGAAAATAGGTAGACTTAAAACTGGTACACCTCCTAGGCTGGATGGGTCTACAATTAATTATGATGATTTAGAAATGCAGCCAGCCGATAATGATCCTTACTTTTTTTCTTTCTTAACTTCTAAACTAGAAAACAAACAAATTTCTTGTGGCATGACACATACAAATGATGAGGTTCATAAAATTATTAGCGATAACATTAATCGAAGTGCGATGTACTCTGGTAACATTAAAGGCGTTGGACCAAGATATTGTCCATCCATTGAAGATAAGATTGTTAAGTTTAAAGAAAAACAAAAACATCAAATCTTCTTAGAGCCAGAAGGATTAAAGGACAATACTGTTTACCCAAATGGTATATCTACATCTTTACCAGAGGAGGTCCAACTCAAAATATTGAGTAAAATCAAGGGTTTAGAGACCGTTAAAATGAAAAGGGCTGGTTACGCCATAGAGTACGACTATGTAGATCCTAGAGAACTAAATCCGACTTTAGAGACAAAAAAAATTAAATCGCTATTTCTAGCAGGACAAATTAATGGAACTACTGGCTATGAAGAAGCTGCTGCTCAGGGACTAATTGCCGGTATAAATGCTGCTCTTAAAATTTTAAGAAAAGAAGAATTTATTTTAGATAGATCTGAGTCTTATATTGGAGTGATGATTGATGATTTAATTACTAAAGGAGTATCAGAGCCATATCGTATGTTTACATCTAGAGCAGAATATAGATTATCTTTAAGAGCAGATAATGCAGATCAAAGATTAACTCCATCAGGTATTAAAATTAATTGTGTGGGAAAAACCAGAACAAAAATATTTTTAGAGAAACAAAAAAAATTAATACAGATTTTAGATTACCTTAAATCCAATTTAATATCTCCTAATGAAGCAAATAAGTATGAAATTAAAATAGCTCAGGATGGTGTGAAAAGATCTGGTATTGAGCTGATGTCACAACGAAATCTAAATATGGCAAAAATAAGGCAGATATGGCCTTCAATACCATCGTTTGGAGTTGATTTAGACGATCAAGTTGAAATTGATGCTCACTACTCTGGTTACCTTAAAAGACAGTCGCATGATATAGCCTCTTTCAAAAAAGATGAAGGTATAAAAATACCAGACGAGATTGACTACGATATCTTCAGCGGTCTCTCTAACGAGATCAAATCAAAATTAAAGAAAGTTAGACCTAAAACATTGGGACAAGCATTAAGAATCGATGGAGTAACTCCAGCCGCAGCGATTATTCTGCTCGGCTACATCAAATCTAGAAAAAAAAGGGCTTCAGCTTGATAACCGAGTCCAATGTCAAAAGAATACTGCTTAAAGATTTAAATTTTGATACTCCAAAGATAAAAAAATTAGACAATTTTGTAGATAAACTACTTATTTATAATAAAAAACACAATTTAATATCGAAAAATACCGAAAAACAAGTATGGGATAGGCATATCTTAGATAGTGCACAATTAATTAAATTTATAGACGTTAAAAGCTGTTCAGGGATAGCTGATTTAGGTACCGGCGGCGGTTTTCCTGGCATTATTTTAGCTATATACTTTCAAAATTTCAATTTTCACGTGAAACTTTATGAAAAATCACCGATAAAATCTGTTTTTTTATCAAATATTTCAAATTTATTGGGCCTAAACTGTACTATTATTTGTAATGATATAAATTCTGTAAAAATTGATTCAAATCATGTTGTTTGTAGAGCTTTTAGAAAATTAAACTATATATTGAATATTTCACGTGAAAACTGTATAAAAAAGCATAAAATGATTATTATGAAGGGAAGAAATGCACAACAAGAGATAAATAAAACTTCCAAGATGATAAATTATAAGTACAGATTAGAAAATAGTATTACGGATAAAGATTCTAAAATAATTATTCTTAATACAGAATAAATTTTGTGAAACCGAATATAATAGCTGTTATAAATCAAAAGGGCGGAGTGGGAAAAACGACTACAGTTATAAATTTAGCTGCTTCACTGTCCATTTTGGGTCAAAATAATCTTGTAATAGACTTAGACCCTCAAGGGAATGCAACAACCGGCCTTGGTAAATCAAACAATGATGATGATAACAATATTTATAATCTTCTTATCAAAAGAATTAAATTAAAAGATGGATTGCAAAAAACAGACATAACTAATCTTGATGTATTTGGATCAAATGTAAATCTCTCAGGTCTGGAAGTGGAAACTGCTAATGATGAAAATAGAGTATTCATCTTAAAAGACATTCTAAGTAGGAATTATGAAATCTTAAAAAAATATAATAATGTCTTTATTGATTGCCCACCTTCCTTAAGCTTACTGACCATTATGGCTTTAGTCAGTGCTAATGAGATTCTGGTACCCCTACAGACAGAATTTTTCGCATTAGAGGGGATTACACAATTGGTTAAAACAATAGATAGAATTAAAATCAAACTTAATCCTTCTTTAAGTGTAAGAGGGATATTGTTAACAATGTTTGATAAAAGAAATAAATTATCAACACAAGTTGATAAAGAGGCAAGGAATTATTTTAAAGAAAAAGTTTATCAGTCAGTAATACCTAGAAATGTAAGATTATCTGAAGCACCCTCCCATGGGCAACCCTGTGTAACATATGATAAGACTTGCAGTGGTAGTAAAGCATATTTGAAATTAGCTAAAGAATTCATTAATCAAAGAAATAATATTGGGAGTGCTGCATGATTTCAAAAAAGAAAAAAGGACTCGGGAAAGGTTTATCGGCTCTTTTTGGAGATCAAAAAAAGCCAGAAAATACGGGAAAAAATGAAAATAATATTCAAAAAGCACTAATTGGTGAATTGGCCCGAAATAAATATCAGCCTAGAACTATTTTTGATGAGGAAAAACTACAGGAGCTTTCTAAATCAATTAAGAAAAATGGAATGATCCAACCTATTGCTGTACGAAAAAATAACTTGTCTTCCGAACCATATGAAATTGTAGCTGGTGAAAGAAGGTGGTTAGCTGCACAAAAAGCTGGCCTGCACGAAGTGCCGATAACAGTATTAGAATTAAATGATAGTGAAACTTTAGAAGTTGCTATAGTTGAGAATATACAGAGAGAAGATTTAAATATTGTTGAAGAGGCTAAAGGTTATAAAAGACTAAATGAAGAGTTTGGATATGATCAGGATAAAATTGCTTTAATGATGTCCAGAAGTAGAAGTCATATAAGTAATACCTTAAGATTATTAAACCTACCAAAAGATATTATAGCAATGCTAGAACAGGGTGAACTAACTGCTGGCCAAGCTCGTCCATTAATTGGTATGCCCAATGCTTCCTCTATCGCAGAAGAGATAGTTGCAAAAAAACTTTCTGCGAGATCAATCGAAAATATAAAAAAAAACAAATCAAAATCATTTACTATTGATCCTAACATTTTTGATGCACAAAGAGATATTGAAAGATCTATTGGATTAAAAGTAACAATTCTTAATAAAAAAAATAACTCTGGTAAACTAAGTATTGAATATAAAAATTTGGATCAATTAGAATTGATTTCTAAATTACTTAAAAATATGCCCAAGAATTAGTACAAATATTTAAGATTGCATTTTTTACAATTGTTAAGCTGTTCAAAGAGCTATTTTTTTTAAGTTTTACTTCCGTATGACCCAAATACTCCAAGGCTTCTATAATGCTTTGTTTATGCCATTTTCTGAGCAGTTTTAAATATAATGGTTTGTCTTTCCAGAAAATGGGAGGACGTATCTTTGTTATTGTTAGGTTAAAATCGTTATATCTCTCATTTTCCTTATGAATTTCTAAAAGTTTTATCAATTTAAAGTTTATCATATTTAAATAAAGAAAAGCATCATCATTTGAAAAAGAAAAATTATTTAACAAATTATTAAGTTTATTTTTTTCACCGATAAGTGAGGCATCTCTTATATTCTCAAAAAACTCATTTCTATCAGAATTTAATAGTATCTCTAAACTTTCCTCGGATAAAACTTTTTTATCATAAAATGATTTTATTTTATCTATATTGTTTATAATTGTTTTCCTATTCAAGTTTGAATAGTTTAGTATCATATTTATAGCGTTATTATCCAAGTTTTTAAATTCTTTTAATTCGGTACTAATTAGTTTCCTTAAAGTAATATCATTATCCTTATAACAAGGAATTATTGCCAAATTATTTTCTTTTTCAAACATTGCTCTAAATTTTGATTTTTTGTCTAATATGTCTGCTATAAAAATAATTTTTATTTTTTCTTTACTTTGCAATATTTTATCAAGTTCTGCAAAATTTTTTTCATTTACATGATTAACTATAATTATTTTTTCTTCTGAAAATAAAGAGATATTTTTAATTTCACCAAGTATTATATTTTTGTCCTTGTTCAAGTCCTCTTGATATAAATTTATAATTTCTGCTTTTTTATTTAAGCTTATAATATTTTTTTTTAAATTATCTTTTAATCCAATATTTTCACCGTAAATAAGGATAAATTTATATTGTAGAATTTTCTTAATATTATTTTCTATTTCAAAACTTTTTAGAATCATCTAATTAAAATAAATTCTTAATTGATCTAATACTTCTTCAACAATAATGTTTATCAATGAATTATTTGCTTCTTTTAAATTATTAATTGTAGCAGAGTGATTGTCTTCGACGTTATATATTCTTGTAGCGGTAAAAGTTCTTTTTATCTCTCTTGTAGAATTAAGATCCATAATTTTGACATTAGCTATTAATGTAAGATTATATTTAGTCACTTTATTTTTTATGTTTTTTTCTTCTATCGTCTTATTTTTATTTAATTCAACTAAAAGTTTAATTCTATTGCCACCATCTTTATTTGAAAATCTTTGAATTTTCTTCTGAATTAAAAATGATGTTCTTGTGTCTCCAGTAATATCAAACTCTTGTATATAAAATTTTTTTTGATATTTAGAATTCATATTTTGATACGAACAGGAATTGATTAACAGTAACATTATTGAAATTATAAATGTGTTTTTAATTTTATCCATTATTTTGTAATAAAGTTTATAATTTTATCTTTTACAAAAATGATTTTATTGATGGGCTGATTTAAAATCTTATTTTTTACTTTAGCATTATTTTTACAAATTTTTTCAACCGAAACTTGACCCACGCCCCTATCAATTTCAATTACCTCTTTCGTTCTGCCATTGATTTGTATTGCCATCTTCACTTTTTCTTGTTGGATTAATTTTGCATCAATTTTTGGCCAAGTCTTTATTTCTTTTGCCCCTAACATTTCTAGACATTCATAAGCTATATGAGGTGTAAATGGTATAAGCATCTTCATTAGTTTAATTAAATTTATTTTAAGACATGAGTCTGAAACTTCTTTAGCAATATGACTTTGAAATAAATTATATATTTCATAAACATTTGCTACAACTACATTTAAATTAAAGTCATTTATGGACTTTGTGATTTTGTTAATGTAGGAATTCATTTTTAAATTAAAATTTTCATCTAAGTTATTTTTTTTTTCTGAACTCTTTTTAATTTCACAACAAAGATTATATATTTTTTGAAGAAACTTATGAGCTGCGTTTACACCTTGATTTGACCATTGAATATCCTTTTCGGGAGGGCTATCTGAAAGTATAAACCATCTAACGGAGTCGGCTCCATATGATTTAATCATATTCTCGGGATCAACAACATTTTTCTTAGATTTTGACATTGACTCTGATGAACCTACAATAACTTTAGTTTTATCTGATATCTTTTGAAATGTTCCATTTGAATTTTTTTCAACTTCTGAAGGGTTAAGCCATTTTCCGTTTTGATCTTTGTAAGTTTCATGACACACCATACCTTGAGTAAATAAACCTTTAAAAGGTTCGTTGTCTTTAATTTTTTGGTTATTTTTCTTTAGTGCTCTCATGAAAAATCTTGAATACAACAAATGTAAAATTGCGTGCTCTATTCCACCTATATACTGGTCTACCGGCATCCAATAATTAACTTTTTCAATATCAAAAGGTTCAGAACTTATTTTAGGTGAGCAAAATCTCAAAAAATACCAAGAGGAGTCCACAAAAGTATCCAGAGTATCAGTTTCTCTAATTGCTGACTTACCAGTCTTCTTGTGAACTGTATTTTTCCAACTTTTATGACTCTCCAAGGGATTTCCATTTTGATTTAAATCAATATCTTCTGGAAGTTTAATTGGAAGTTCACTTTTATCAACTGGCACAATCGATCCATCCTCTAAATGTATCATTGGGATGGGACATCCCCAATATCTCTGTCTGGAAATTCCCCAATCTTTTAATCTAAAGGTTATTTTTTTTTTACCTATTCTTAATTTTTCAATTTCTTTTATAATTTTATCCTTAGCTTGTTCTACTGTTAACCCATCTAAAAAATCTGAGTTAATTAATGTTCCGTCGTCAGTAAAAGCCTCTGATAAATTTTTAAAGTTTTTAGATTTAGTCGGATTATCAGAGACCACTTCTTTAATTTCAAGATTGTACTTTTTTGCAAAATCTAAATCTCTTTGGTCATGAGCAGGGCAACCAAATATTGCACCTGTCCCATAATCCATTAAGATAAAGTTGGCTACATAAACTGGAATTGTTTTTCCTTTAATAAAAGGATGAGTAGCGAATAAGTTAGTGTCATACCCAATTTTTTCTGCATTAGCCAAAGCTTCTTCTGTTGTTCCAACTTTAAGGCATTCATTTTTGAAACTATTAAATTTGTCATTTTTTAAAAATTTTTCACATATAGGGTGATCTACTGAAACTGCTAAAAAAGATGCACCAAATATTGTGTCTGGCCGGGTAGTAAAAACATTGATTTTTTTATTCTCCCCTTGAATTTCAAAATTAATTTCGCATCCAATCGATTTTCCAATCCAATTTTTTTGCATTATTTTTACTTTTTCAGGCCAATTATTTAGTTCGTCTAATCCTTTAAGTAAGTCATCAGAAAATTTTGATATGTCAAAAAACCATTGGGAAAGCTTCTTTCTCTCTACTACAGCACCAGATCTCCAACCTTTACCATTAACAACCTGTTCATTGGCCAATACTGTTTGTTCGACAGGATCCCAATTCACATAATTTTCTTTTCGTTTGACCAATCCCTTATTATAAAAATCGATAAAAATTTCTTGTTGGTGTTTGTAATAACTTTCATGACATGTAGAAACTTCTAAATCCCAATCTATTGAAAGCCCCATAAGTTTAAGCTGCCTTTTCATTTCTGAAATATTTCTTTCTGTCCATTTTTTTGGATGTAAATTATTTTCTTTTGCAGCATTTTCTGCCGGTAAACCAAATGCATCCCATCCCATTGGGTGCAAAACATTGTATCCATTCATAAATTTAAACCGGGCAATAACATCACCTATCGTGTAATTTCTCACGTGTCCCATGTGAATTTTTCCTGAAGGATAGGGAAACATTTCTAAACAATAGAATTTTTTTGAACCCTTATTATTGTAAAGCTTTTCTTTATCAAAACTAGATTGCCATTTTTTTTCAATTACTTGAAAATTGAGTCTTTCCATAAATCAAAATTTTATTTTTTTACTTGTTTTTCTAAAATTGTTGCTTCTTTTAAAATAGATGCAATTAGCTCCTCTTGTATTCTTGATTTAAATATTTCTACATTACAAGATTGATTGACAGAACATTTTTTTCTATGAACTGTAATTTTGAGACTATTAGATTGAACTACATTCGACATAAATCTAACAGTTATTTTTAAAGCTTGATTTTTATTTGTTTCATCAGTGTACCAATCAGAAATTATTATACCACCTGAATAATCCACAGTTGTCAGAGGTAAAAAATCTAATATATCTAACGTTGCTCTCCACATTGGGTTTGAGGTACTAAATTCATAGTTAGTAGAGTTTCCTCCTTTTCCGATCATTTTTCCAAGTCCAACACCTCTTCCCTCTTTAACATTTTGTTTAGCTCTTTCCGGTCCAGATATTGGAACTTTTCTTGTATCAACCTTTTTAAAAAAACCTTTCCCGCAAGACACAAGCAAAGAAAAAATTAGAAAATAGACTGTAATTTTGAAAAAATTTCTCATTATAAGACTTTAAACTCATTAAATAGCATTGTTTACCTAAAATCCAACAAAAATCAGTAAAAATAGGGCTTTTTAGCATGTTGTAATAATACAACAGTTAATGAAATAATTGGCTGATTTAATAACTTTAGATACAAAATTATCAATAAAAATAAGATAAAAGACTGTTAATTATAATTAACGTTTAAACAAAAGGAGAAACAATGAATAAATTAACAAAACTATTGTTCTCAGTTTTTACTTCAGTAGCTATAGCTACATCAGCTTTTGCTGGTGAGTTCACAGTTTCTGGTAGTGCAAAGGCAACTTACACTATTTTGAGTAACACTGGAACAGCAGGTACGCATGCAATTGGTAAAGGAATTGGTATATCAAACGAATTTTCTTTAACAGCTTCAGGCGAACTCGATAACGGTATGACATGGTCATATGCGCAAGATATTGATAATGCAACAGTACAAGACGATGCATCAATCACATTAGGTACAGATTATGGTACAATTAAAATTTGTGTATCTGAGTGTGGATTATCAACAAAATACGCATTCGATAACTCAGCTTACGGAATAGGTTCTGATAACGGTTACGGACACGGTGCAGCTGCAACAACAACTATGCAGTACGGAAAAAACATCAGTGGCTACAACAACGTTCAGTACCACTTACCAGCTGACATGTTACCATTCTCAACTACTTTCAAAGTAGGTGTTACACCAGGTGGTGCAGGTGGAAGTGCAAACGCTTCATCTCACTCAGTAAATGGTGATGTAACAGGTGAAATGACTCAATACGCTATAACAACACAGCCGATTGATGGTTTAACTCTTGCAGCATCTTACTATGACTTCGGTCAAATGGGTAAATCTGACGCTAGACAAAAACAAGAAGGTGGTTCATACTCTGCGAACTACTCAATGGGTCAATTCTCAGTAGGTTACGGTGAAACTATATTTGCCCCAGCACAAGCGGCGGGCGTGGGTGCATCTGCAGCAGTTGTAACAGACTACTACGATAACTCAGGTTACAGTATTGGTTTTGCGGTTAACGATAATTTGTCAGTATCTTTCACAGAGGAAGAGTCTACGATTAATCGTAAGTCAAAAGCAACAGCTACTGATGCTATAACTAGAACAGACGTAACAATGGAAATCCAAACGATTGACGTTGCTTACACTGTTGGTGGTGCTACATTCTCAGTATCTACATCAGAAGGTAAGAATGATACGTACACAACAGGTGATGACACTAACGAGCATATCTTCGCTATGTCATTAGCGTTCTAATTTAGTTAATTAGAAAATTTTAAAAAAGCCGGTTAATAAATTTAGCCGGCTTTTTTTTTATGGCAGATAAGCATGCAAAAGATTGAGACAAAACACTATTTAATTTAGACAAATTTTCAATGTTTATACCGCCTAACGGGATTAGTTCAGTGTTAGATCTAAGGAAAATAAAATTAAACTTTTGAACTCCTAAATACCCATGTTTATATTGGTAATTAGTCTTAAAAAGTCTGGAAAATATCACTTCCTTGCAACCTTGTTTAATTTTTAGATCTAGTTCTTTTTGATTATGAGCGGCCCCAATGACTTGAAACCCTTTTTTGGAATATGTATTTGTACTTAAATCTTTGTTGCTAGCCGATATATACAATCCATCAGCATTAATTTTAGTTAACAGCTTCGTACTATTGGCTACAAAAAAATTTATACCCTTTTTCTTACAATTTTTTCTATAAACTTTCAGTTCCTCAATACTTTCTTTAGTTGTTTGATTTCTATAAATAATGTTAAATTTATTCTTAATTTTAATTAAATTTAAATTGAATTCCCTAGTATTTTCTATGAATAAGTAGTATTTCTTTTTAAAAATCAACATATGAACATAATAACTAATTTTGAGAAAATAAAACAAGAAATTAAAAATAATTCGTCTCAAAACGAAATTGAAGTTATCGCAGTAAGTAAAACGTTTTCAATTGACCATATTATGCCATTAATTGAATACGGTCATAAACACTTCGGAGAAAATAAAGTCCAAGAAGCTGAAAAAAAATGGAAAGAATTAAAAAAATCCAATATTGATTTGAGACTACATATGATAGGAAGATTGCAATCAAATAAAGCAAAGAAGGCAGTGGAATTATTTGATTTTATACATTCCTTAGATAGCGAAAAGTTAGCTAATGAACTAAGTAAAAGACAAAAAGAAAAAGAAAAAAATTTAAGTTATTTTATTCAAATAAATTTAGGTTCTGAAGAACAAAAAGGCGGTGTTGAAATAAGTGAATTAAAAAATTTTAGTGATTATTGCGTTAACGAACTTAATCTGTCAGTTCTTGGACTAATGGCAATACCACCTAATGATAATAATCCAGATAAATATTTCAAAAGAATATCTGAACTAAATAAACAATTTAATTTTCGATATCTTAGTATCGGAATGTCCAATGATTATTTGAAAGCCATAAAATACGGAGCTTCTCATGTTAGAATTGGCAGTGCTATCTTTGGATCTAGAAATTAGAGAATTTTTAAAAAAGTTTTTT
Source organism: uncultured Pelagibacteraceae bacterium (assembly GCA_902530455.1). Lineage (GTDB taxonomy): Bacteria > Pseudomonadota > Alphaproteobacteria > Pelagibacterales > Pelagibacteraceae > Pelagilacustribacter. The sequence continues at coordinate 51,038 of CACAAD010000002.1, forward strand.
TATTTAAAATTGACAATAAGCATCTAAGGTCTTTTTTTGATAATGCGATACAGCCATTAGTAGGCTTGTAATTCTTTCTTGCCACGTGCAAAAAAACGGCACTCCCCTTTTTTCTCCTTATAGGATTGAGGTTATAATTAATTACAACAATAATATCGTAAATATTTTCTTTTATATGTAATTTTTCAGCACTGCCTTTAAATGGAAATTTTATAAATTTATTGTAAAATTTCGACTTTGTATCATCACACCAACCATAATTTTTTTTGATTGGAATTACCTTTAGTTTTGATAGGAGTTTTTTAACTCTCTCTTTTCTGTAAAAAATATATTTAAGCTGAAATCTTCCTCTAGGGGTACAATTATCCCCCTCAATTTTTCTGCTTACAATTCCTCTTTTACCGACAGCACATTTTGCTTTATAATCTTTAAAAAGGACAAATTTATTTTTTAATATTACATCCATGATTGATAAAAAAAATACCATTTTAGCATTCGGAAATAAAGAATTTAATAATTCTTTAAATGAAATTAAAGAATTTCTTAGTTTCAATTTAATAATTTTAGATAATATTAAAGACTATAATTTTTCAGAAAATTATCAGGGAATTATAATCCACGAGGATGCTTTTAAAGATAAAAATTTGAAAGATTTAATCAATAATCAAAACGTTAATAAAATTATCTTTTACAATTCAAAAAAAGTTCAAGATTTAAATGCTGAAAAATTAAATTTACCCGCATCTTTTGATCAAATTAATAAAATTGTAATAAACAATATAGTAAAAAAAAAATTTAAAACAAATTCATCTCTAAAAATAAATAATTACAAGTTAGATAAAAACTTAAGACAATTAATCAAAGATACTGTCTATTTAGAGTTAACTGAAAAAGAAATAGATCTTATAGAGTTATTAAAAAAAAAATCATTTATAAAAAAAAAGGAAATTCTCTCTACCATTTGGAAATATTCAGATGATGCAGACACACATACCGTAGAGACACATATTTATAGATTAAGAAAAAAAATTAAAGATATTTTTAATGATGAAAAATTTATTAAAAGTTCAAAAAAAGGATATACCATTTGAAAAAGAGAAATAAGTTTGCCAAAGATTTAATGACCCCAAAATACCGGACAAGAGTCGTAAAACCAAAAAAAGGTAAAGGTAGTTTTAAGAGAAAAAGAAACAAAAAGTTTTTGGAATTAAATTAAAAAAATTATAATCTTGCTCCTATTTGTTGAATTATTTTAGAGGAAAGTTCAGTTCCTTTTTCTAAACTTTTTTCCAAAGAAAGTTGATTAATATATCCATGTAAAAATCCGGCAGCAAATAAATCACCTGCCCCAGTCAAATCTCTAATATTTAAATTTTTTTTTGCATTGCATTTTATTACTTGATCGTTCAGAATTGCTACAGCACCATTCTTACCTCGAGTTACCACCATCAACCTTTTAATCTCTTTTGCGAAAGTAACTACATCTTGAAAACTTTTTGCGCTTATTAAAGCCATAATTTCTTGTTCATTAGCAAAAGTTATATTTAGTTTATTTTTAACTAGTTCTAAAAAATAATCTTTATGTCTTTCGACACAAAATAGATCAGAGAGAGACATGGCTGATTGTTTTGAATAACTAATTGCTTTATTAAATGCTTTTTGAGGATCTCCTTTATCCCATAAATATCCTTCAAGGAAAGTCACTTCACTTTTTTTAATTATTTTTTCATCAATATCATTTTCATTTATCTTTCCTGCAGTTCCTAAAAAAGTGCACATTGTTCTTTCTGAGTCTGGAGTTATTAAAATCAAACATGTACCTGTCGGTGTTTTTTCAGATTTAATATTGTAATGGAATTGAACTTTTTCTTTTTTAAGTCCTTCTGAATATTTTTTACCCAAATCATCATCATTTACTTTTCCGATAAAACCGACTTCATTACCCAGCTGCGAAAGACCAACAATTGAGTTAGCTACTGAGCCCCCAGATATTGTCTTTTCAATTTTTAAATTATTAAGAAGTTTTTTAAATTCTTTTTCATCAACTAGTTTCATTGTGCTTTTAGTAAGTCCATTATTACTCAGGAAACCGTCATTTATTTTACATATAACATCGACAATAGCATTTCCTATACCTAGAATTTTCATGTTAAGCTTTCTTTGCAACAAATTTCTTTTTTCTATTTGGGTAACAGCTTTTACAAATTTTGCAAGTTAAACCAAAGCAATCCCTTGCCTTACAATACTCTCTTCCATACCAGATAATTTGAAGATGGAGTTTATTCCAATTTTTCTTTGGGAATATAGATTTTAAATCCTTTTCAGTTCTCACAACACTTTTACCGCTAGTCAATCCCCACCTTTGAGCTAAACGATGAATATGAGTATCAACAGGAAATGCAGGATAGCCAAAGCCCTGGGACATGACAACACTCGCAGTCTTGTGTCCAACACCAGGAAGTTGCTCAAGTTCTTCGTAAGTATTTGGTACTTTATTCTTATATTTTTCAACTAAAGTTTTTGAGAGATAATAAATACTTTTAGCTTTAATTCTGTAAATTCCAATTTTTTTAATTAATCTTTCTATCTTTTTTCTTCCCAATTTTACAAAATGTTTTGGATGATAATATTTGGGATAAATATTTTTGGTTACATTATTAACATTTACGTCAGTACATTGCGCTGAAAGCAAAACAGAAACGAGAAGAGTAAAAGTATTTTTATAACTAAGAGGTATTGGTACCTCAGGATAGATTTTATTCAATATTTTTTGAATAATCTTAGATTTATTTTTCTTGTTCACTTAAAGTTTAACAGATCTCTCATCGAATATAGACCTGGTTTTTTTTTCATCAACCATTTAGATGCGGATAAAGCGCCTTCAGAATATAAAGCTCTATCAAAAGACTCATGATTTAATGTTACTATTTCTTTTCCACTTGAAAAACTCACTTCATGTTCACCAATAACATTACCTTTTCGGATTGAATTAAAATTTATTTTTTCTCCATAAGGAAAAGTTTTTTTATTTAAGTATTTCTTTCCTATTAAATTGTAAAAGTTTTTATTTTTTCCATCCGCTATTCCCCTTCCTAGCATTAAAGCTGTTCCAGACGGATGATCTTTTTTATACTTGTGATGAACCTCATATACTTTTGTAAGAAAATTATTACCTAAAGATTTAGAGGTAATCTCTGTTAAATACATTAAAAGGTTTACACCCAAACTCATATTACCAGCCTTAAGAATTGGTATTTTTTTTGAAAATTTTTTTATTAAACTCTCTTCTCTATTAGAAAAGCCGGTAGTTCCGATTACTACTCTTTTTCCAAGTTTTGAAGCAATTTTTAAAACCTGCAAAGTACATTTCGGTATTGTGAAGTCAACAATCACACTTGCTTTCTTAAAAGCTTCAATAGTATTAAGTTCGAGATTAATACCAGAAATTTTTTTTGAAATAATCTTGTTCTCTGTTAAAGCAACTATTTTAAAATCTTTGTCATTTTTAGAGGATTTAATGAGCTGTTGCCCCATTCTTCCTAGACAACCAGTTATAGCTAAATTGATTTTTTTCATTATAAAAATAGATTAATAATTACAACAATAATCAACACAATTATAGTCCAAATAAAAAGATTTTGAATTAATTGTTTCCGTTTTCTGTTGGTATTTAAAAATGAGGGAAGAACTAAAAATAACACTGCTATCAGAAAGATAGCAGACACAATTTCTTGCATAGCCATAAATAATTATGATTTTTTCCAAAATTTTTTTGCTTTTTCAAAAAAATTTTTAATAATTGGGCTAGATTTTTCGTACTCAATTTTTCGAAATTCTTCTAAAAGCTCCTTCTGTTTTGAATTTAAACCCGAGGGAACCTCAGTGACTATTTTTATATATAAGTCGCCGAAACCATTGCCTCTTAGTACCGGCATACCCTTACCCCTAAGTCTTAACTGTTTTCCATGTTGTGTTCCAGCAGGAATTTTGATCTTTGCCTTACCACCATCAATAGAAGGTACTTCCACAGAGGTGCCTAGAGCTGCATCTGTGAATGTTATAGGCAGTTCAAAATATAAATGTTCATCCGATCTATTAAAAATACTATGATTATCAACCGAAATAAATAAATACAAATCTCCAGAAGATCCACCTTTGCTTCCCGCCTCTCCTTTGCCAGAGACTCTTATTCTAGTTCCATCATCAACACCTTTTGGAATTTTAACTGAAACACTTTCATTACTTTGAATTTTACCGATACCACCACATTGTTTACAAGGATTACTAATTTTTTCTCCATACCCACTACAATCAGGGCAAGTTTGCTGAATAGTAAAGAACCCTTGATTTGATCTTACTTTACCTCTTCCATTACAGTATTTACATGTTACAGGTTTTGAGCCAGGCTCCGACCCTTGACCCGTACATCTAGAGCACTTTTTATAAGTTGTATAATTTATCTTTTTATTTAAGCCAGAATATGCTTCCTCCATGCTTATAGACACATCATATCTTAAATCATTTCCTCTATTTGAGGATCTTCTCGCAGATCTTCTACCACTACCAAATACATCATCCCCGAAAAAATCTTCAAAGATATCAGAGAACGAAGATCCAAAATCAAAATTACCAAATCCTTGATTTCCTCCACCTTCAAAAGCTGCGTGACCGAACTGATCGTAATTAGTTTTTCTTTTATCGTCTGAGAGTACGTGATACGCCTCACTCGCCTCTTTAAACTTATCCTCTGATGCTTTGTCACCTTTGTTTTTATCTGGATGATATTTTAGTGCTAATTTGCGATAGGCTTTTTTAATTTCATCCTTAGAAGCGGATTTAGATACACCTAAGATTTCATAATAATCTCTTTTTGCCACAAGAAATTGCTCCTTTTTTTATCTTAGGCGCTTTTTTCTTTGTCCTCTTTTACATCTTCGAAGTCAGCGTCAACAACATTTTCTTTATCATCACCCTTGTTTTTGGGATCTTGGTTGTTTTTATCGTCTTTTGGTTGATTTTTTTGTTGGCTTTTGTAAATAGCTTCACCAAGTTTCATTGAAACCTGTATAAGGCTTTGAGTTTTTTTTTTTATATCTTCTGTGTCTGTGCCTTTTAAGGCTTCCTTAAGATCAGCAACGCCAGTTTCAATAGCTTTCTTCTCTTCAGCTGAAACTTTATCACCGTGTTCTTTTAAACTCTTTTCAGTAGAGAAAACAATACTATCTGCTTGATTTCTCGCATCAACACCATCTCTTTTTTTCTTATCAGCCTCTTTGTTTGCTTCTGCATCTTTTACCATTTTATTTATTTCTTCTTCAGACAAACCACCAGAAGCTTGAATTTGTATCTTTTGTTCCTTTCCTGTCCCCTTATCTTTTGCTGAAACGCTAACTATTCCGTTTGCATCAATATCAAAGGTTACTTCAATTTGAGGAGTCCCTCTTGCAGCTGGAGGTATGCCAACTAACTCAAAATTTCCCAAAAGTTTATTATCAGCTGCCATCTCTCTTTCTCCTTGTAAAACTCTAATGGAAACAGCAGGTTGATTATCTTCTGCAGTAGAAAATACTTGGCTTTTTTTTGTAGGAATAGTTGTGTTTTTATCTATAAGTTTTGTTGATACTCCACCTAAAGTTTCTATTCCTAATGACAATGGTGTGACGTCCAAAAGCAGAACATCTTTAACATCACCTTGAAGAACACCAGCTTGGATTGCTGCACCCATTGCAACAACTTCATCTGGATTTACACTTTTATTAGGCTCTTTACCAAAAAAGTTTTTAACTGTTTCAATTATTTTTGGCATCCTAGTCATGCCGCCGACTAATACTACCTCATTAATTTCTGCTGCAGAAAAACCAGAGTCTTTCAAAGCTGTTTTACATGGGCTTAAAGTTCTTTCAATCAAACTTTGGACTAAGGCTTCCAATTTTGCTCTAGTAAATTTTAAATTTAAATGTTTTGGACCAGTTTTATCAGCCGTAATAAATGGTAAATTTATTTCAGTTTGTGTTGCTGAAGAGAGCTCAATTTTCGCTTTTTCTGCAGACTCTTTTAATCTTTGTAATGCTAGTTTATCAGATTTTAAATCTATTCCATTATCTTTTTTAAATTCGTTAACTAGATATTCAACTATAGTGTCATCAAAGTCTTCACCACCTAAAAATGTGTCTCCATTTGTAGATTTTACTTCAAATACTCCATCTCCAATTTCTAAAATTGATACATCAAAAGTACCACCTCCTAAATCGTAAACAGCTATTTTTTTTCCGCCTTTTTTATCTAAACCATAAGCCAAAGAAGCTGCCGTCGGTTCATTGATAATTCTTAAGACTTCTAGTCCTGCAATTTTACCAGCGTCTTTTGTTGCTTGTCTTTGAGAGTCATTAAAATAAGCAGGTACAGTTATAACTGCTTTGGTAACTGCTTGACCTAAATATTTTTCTGCTGTCTCTTTCATCTTTTGAAGCACAAATGCTGAGATTTGAGCAGGTGAATATTTTTTACCCTTACCTTCTACCCAAGCATCACCGTTATCAGATTTAATTATTTTATATGGAACTTTCGAAATATCTTTTTGCACTGATGGTCCATCAAATTTTCTACCTATGAGTCTTTTAACTGCAAAAATGGTATCTTCAGGATTTGTTACCGCTTGTCTTTTTGCAGGTTGACCAACTAATTTTTCTTCCTTCTCTAAAAAGGCTACTACTGACGGTGTAGTTCTTGCACCTTCAGCATTTTCTAAAACTTTCGCTTGTGTACCATCCATTATTGCTACACAAGAATTAGTGGTTCCTAAATCTATTCCTATAACTCTACTCATATTTTCCTTTGTTTACAGTTTTTATATGGGGTCTAATTACTATTCTACAAGGAGTTTTTTCATTTATTTTAATCATTTTTTTTACCTTTTTTCTTTGAAATTGCTACAAATGATGGTCTCAACAATCTCTCACCAAACATAAATCCTGGTTGAATTTCTTGAATAATAGTACCTGGCTCAACCTTCTCATCTTCGATTTCTAGCATTGCTTGATGAAAATTCGGATCAAACATTTTATTTAAACATTTGATTCTGACAATTTTGTTTTTTTCGAAAGTAGAAACTAAATCTTTTTCAATTATTTCTATATTTTTAATAAATTTTGTAAATTCTTTACTTTTTTTAAGATCCTCATCCTCTTGCATTGATTTTTTTGCTCTTTGTAGGTTATCTAATGATGTTAATATTTCTCGAGCAAAGTTGAAACCTCCGAAATCAAAGGCATCTCTAATTTCTTTTTCAAACCTTCTTCTTTGATTTTCAGAGTCTGCTAAAGATCTCAGTAGTTTTTCTTCAGATATTTTTAATTTTTCTTCAATAGTATGTTCAACTTTTTCACTCTTGGTCTCTTCAGCAATTGAAGATTTATTATCTTCTTTATTTATTTTTTCGTCTTTGTTAGATTCATTCATAATTGCTATATAATGTTTAAAAATACAATTACTAGTATCTAATGAAAAAAAATAATATATTGCTTATAGGCACTCATAATAAAGGAAAATTTAAGGAAATAAGTAAATTAATTAACAAAAAAATTAAGAAGATTTCACCAAAAATTTTAAAAATTAAGGCACCAAAAGAAACTGGTAAAACTTTTAGATCAAATTCTGAACTTAAAGCTAATTTTTTTTTTAAAAAGTCAAAACTTATCTCAATATCGGATGATTCTGGTTTAGAAATATTAGCATTAAAAAAAAAACCAGGAATTTATTCAGCAAGATGGGCAAAACGAAGTGGAAGTTTTAAAAAGGCGATGATTAACATTTTAAAAAAAATTAAAAATAAAAAAAATAGAAAGGCAAGATTTATTTGCAGTTTATCAATAAAGTTGAATAAAAAAAAAATAATTACCTCTGTGGGAATTATAAATGGGAATATTTCATTCAAAATTTTAGGAAATAAAGGATTTGGTTATGATCCGATTTTTATTCCTAATAACTCTAAACTTACATTTGGACAGATAAGTGGTGAAAAAAAAATGAAAATTGATCACAGAAGTATAGCTTTCAAAAAATTAAAAAGAAAATTAAAACTTCGTAAATTTTTTATTTGAAACTTTATACATATTTAGCTTTTGAATTAATTTACCATCTTTTAAACTGAATGTTCCAATTTTACCTTTAATACTATCTTTTATAATAAAGTCTTTCATAGAAGTTATTTTAAAATCCTTTTTGTTCCAAATGTAATAAATGAGTCCAAGAGCGTCATAAGTTAAAATAGTAATTTCAGTAGGTTGTAAACCATAGGTTTTAAAGTATTTTCTTTTGTATTTTTTAAAATTATCTATGTCAACAGACGGATAGTATAAATTTTCTATTGAATTTTCTAAAAAGATACTTTTATCAAACCATTGATTTACAGTTACAATTAAAACTTCTTCTTGATCTACATCTGAATATGCTAATGAAGTAAGTGCACTTTTTAAGCTGTCTCCAAAATCAATGATTATTACTGAGTCAAAATTTACTTTTCCAATCGTGTACTTTTGTTCTAAACTTTTTAATTCTAATTTAGATGCCTCATCATCTTTCTCCTCTAATATTTTTACTCTTGAAATTAGATTTCTTTTTCTTTGTTTATAATTAGTTAATTTTTCAATGTCACTGGTAAGAACCTTTGGATCAGCGCTGTATTTGAATACTTTTTTATTATTGATCTTAATGTTGCTAATTTTAGAATCAATCAAAGGTGCGTATTTATTTTTTGGATACATAATAATTGTTTTTTTTCTCTCTTTTATTTCAATAAAGTTTTCGATTGATTTTATTTGAGACTCTAAACTAATACCAACACTTAAAATATTGGATTGAACTTTTGGATCGATATTCGAAGGAGAAATAAAGATCATATCTCTATAATTTGATAATAACTTAAAATCTTCGTGGCTTATTGGACCTATAACAATTTTAATGTTTTCATCTTTTAAAGACTCCACAGATTGAATTAATTTTTCAGGATTATTAAAACCAGAGTCCCTAGGAAATATTTTTATTTTGTCATCATCGATCTCATCTAGAGCTAGCTGCAAGGATAACATTATTGATTGACCTATATCTTTGTATTCACCGCTAAATGGAGCCAAAAGTCCCACTCTAAGATTTTTTTGGTTCTCGTTCGCAAAAGAGTTAAAATTATTAAATAATAATATATAAGTAATAATGAGTATTTTTTTTAACATGGTTTTATGAATAATTTTGAAAAAGGCTTATATATCGTTTCAACACCAATAGGAAATTTAAAAGATATAACATTTCGAGCAGTTGAAGTTCTTAAGAATTCTGATTTTATTCTATGTGAGGACACAAGACATTCAACAAAACTATTAAATATTTTCAACATAAAAAATAAATTAATTCCATATCATAAGTTTAATGAAAAAAAATCTGTAAGTAAAATTATACAATATTTAAATGAGGGCAAAATTTTGTCTTTAATTTCAGATGCGGGAACACCGGTTTTATCTGACCCAGGAAATATAATAATTAAGGAATGTATTAAAAAAGACCTTAAAGTTTTTACTGTGCCAGGACCATCTGCTGTAGCTGCAGCGGTTAGTTTATCTGGATTTGGAGATAAATTTTTATTTTACGGTTTCCTTCCTAAAACCGAAAACGAGCTTAATATAAGTTTAAAAAAATTGAATATTGAAGACTTTTCATTAGTATTTTTTATACCAGCAATCAAAATAAATTTTTATATAAAATTTTTTAAGAAATATTTCTCTGGAAGAGATATTTTTATAGCCAGGGAAATGACAAAAAAATATGAGACTTATTATAGAGAAAGTATAAATAATATAGGATCTTTTAAATTACAATTAAAAGGTGAATTGACTATTGTCATTTCTAAAAAGATTAAAAAAAAATTATTAACAACCGATTATGTAAAAATTGAAAAACAAGTTAAAAAATATTTAAAAAGTTATACAGTGAGAGACGTTGTTGAACTTATATCAAAAAAAGAGGAAGTGCCAAAAAAAGTAATTTATAATCTCTGTATAGAAAACAAAAAATGAGAGTTCATTTATCAATTTTTTTAATAATAATCTTTCTATCAAGTTGCTCGCCCGCAGGTCGTTTTGGAGCTGGAGTAGATGTTACTTTTGATCCAAGAACAATTGGAATGCAAATTGATGATACAATTATGCAAAAAAACTTAATTGCTAGATTATCTTTGAGTGAAAAAAGGTATTTTTTAAATATTCAAGTAGAAGTTCTAGATGGAAGAATTTTCTTATCTGGAAAAGTCAATGAGCCTGAAGAAAAAATTAAAATTACAAAATTAGCCTGGGAAACTAAAGGGGTAAGAGAAGTTAAAAATGCGGTAACAATAAAAGGTCAATCAAATTTCAAACAAACTGCAAAAGATATTTTGATTACCAGCCAATTAAGAACAGCTTTAATACTTAATAAAAAAACTAAATCACGAAATTATACTTTAGAGACAATTAACAAAAAGATTTATATTTTTGGTATAGCAATGGATATTGAAGAAAAAAAGGAAGTTTTATCTGAAGCAGAAAAAATATATGATGTTGAAAAAGTTATTCCTTCGATTTATTTAGCTACAGAGCTTAGCAGAAGTAAAATCTAATTTTTTTTATAATCGATTACATCCGCGGAATAAGCAGCTATTGATGCAAGATTTAAAATATCGGACGTGCTAGATCGTAATGGTGCAACCTCAATTGGCAAATCTAATCCAATTAATAGCGGTCCAATTAATTTAGCACCTCCAAAAGATTTCATTAATTTAGTTGATATCGCAGCGCTGTGAAGTGCTGGCATAATTAAAATGTTTGCCCTTCCAACTATCTTAGAAAAAGGATAAATATCTTGGTAAATAGGATTTAAGGCAACATCTGGCTGCATTTCTCCGTCAAAATCAAACTTAACTTTTTCATTTTTTAATAGATCTATTGCATCTCTAACATGTTTTGTATTTCTAGAAATTGGCTTACCAAAAGTTGAATGCGATAAAAACGCTACTTTGGGCTCAAAGCCAAAAAGCTTCGATACTCTTACACATGATTTTGATATTTCGACCAATCTTTCCGAAGAAGGAAAGTCCTCAACATTGGTGTCCGCAACAAGAACAGTTCTCCCCCTAAATACCATCATTGTCATACCAAAAATAGGCTCGCCTTTTCTCGCATCACAAACATTTTTTAATTTTTCTATTGATGCAGCGTAATGTCTAATATTACCAGTAACCATCGCATCAGCATCTTTACAAGCAATCATAGAGGAACCGAAAGCTATTCTATCATTACGAACTAACCGGTCTACATCTCTTTCTAATTGACCTGTTCTTTGAAGTTTTTTGTACAAATACTTTGTATATTTATCTCTTTTATCTTTATTAGTTGAATTGACAATTTCAATTTTAAAATTTTCATCTAAACCAATATTTTTTAAAGTTTCCTTAACTCTTCTTTCGTTTCCAATCACCACTGGTATCCCTAATTTATTTTTACCAAATTCTATTGCTGCTTTTAACATATTCTCATCCTCACCTTCTGCAAATACAACTCTTTTAGGACTTTTTTTTATGTTTGCATTTATCCCTTGCATTAAAGACATGGATGGATCTAATCTTGCTGTTAGTTGATCTTTGTAATTCTCTAAATTTTCAATTTTTTTCCCCGCTACACCACTTTTCATTGCAGCTTCAGCTACAGCTGAAGGAATTCTTCGAACTAGTCTAGGATCAAAAGTTGAAGGTATTATATAATCTTTTCCATACCTTGGTCTTTCACCTCCGTAGGCTGAAACAACTTCATCAGGAACGTCTTCTCTAGCTAATAATGCTATTGCTTTAGCTGCAGCAACTTTCATTTCATCATTAATTATCTTAGCCCTAACATCTAGTGCTCCTCTAAAAATATACGGAAAACCAATTAAATTATTAACCTGGTTGGGATAGTCTGATCTTCCAGTAGCAATTATTACATCATTACGTACTTCATTTATAATCTCTGGCTTAATTTCAGGATCTGGATTCGCGCACGCAAACACTATAGGATTTTTTGCCATTGATTTAATCATTTCACGATTAACAACATCCTTAGCAGACAAGCCAAGAAATACATCGGCATCTTTCATAGCCTGCTCTAATGTTCGAAGTTTAGTCTCAACAGCATGAGCAGATTTGAATTGATCTACTTGACTTCTTCCCTTGTAAATCACACCTTTTCTGTCACACATTATCACATTTTCATTTTTTACACCTATTTTTTTAAATAAGTTTGTACATGCTATTGCTGATGCACCTGCTCCGTTTACAACTATTTTAACCTCGTTAATTTTTTTCTTTGAGATATCTAATGCATTAATTAAAGCAGCTGTTGTTATAATTGCTGTTCCATGTTGATCATCATGAAAGACAGGAATATCTAAAATTTCTTTCAACTTCTGTTCTATAATGAAACAATCAGGAGCGGCGATATCCTCAAGATTTATCCCGCCAAAAGTGCCAGCAATATTTTTAATTGTAGAAATTATTTCATCTGCGTTATGGTTATCAATTTCTATGTCTATCGAGTCAATATCTGCAAATCTTTTAAATAATACTGCCTTTCCCTCCATTACAGGTTTTGAAGCTAACGAACCCAAATTCCCTAAACCAAGTATTGCTGAACCATTACTTATAACCGCTACTAAATTTCCTTTAGAGGTATAATCATAGGCTTTGGTGGAGTCTTTGGAAATTTCCTTTACAGGCGCCGCAACACCAGGCGAATAAGCAAGTGATAAATCTCTTTTAGAGATAAGAGGTTTAGATGAATTAACCTCAATTTTGCCAGACTTATTGCCTATATGAAAATCTAAAGCCTCTTTATCTGTATAATGATCAATTTTTGATTTTTTTGTCATTGGTTTTTGAGTATGTAATATATAAGTGAATATATCACTAAAAATTTTGTCTTAATTATGAATTTATTATCCTCAACTACTGTATTTAGTTTTTATACTATGCTGAGCCGTGTTCTTGGTTATTTCAGAGATATATTGATAGCGATATTTTTAGGAACATCTATATATGCGGATGCCTTCTTTGTTGCGTTCAGACTTCCAAATACCTTCAGAAGATTATTTGCAGAAGGTACATTTAATGCCGCATTTATTCCAAGTTATGCTTCTGAAAAATTAAAAGGTAAAACACAAGGCAAAAGATTTGCCGATGAGGTTTTAACTTTATTAACTTTAGGTCTTTTAACAATAGTTTTGATAGTAGAAATTCTTACTCCATATGTAGTGTATTTAATTGCTCCAGGTTTTATGGAAGATAATGATAAATTTAACTTAGCTGTAAATTTAACCAGAATTACTTTCCCCTTCCTAGCATTTGTAAGTCTATGTTCTTTTTTCGCTGGAATTTTAAATACTGAAAACAAATTTGCTGCTGCAGCCGCCGCACCAATTTTTTTAAATTTAATTTTAATATTATCTTTGTTTATTTCTTATTATTTTAAACTGGATTATGCGCTAAATTTATCTTATGGGGTTTCACTATCAGGTTTTATACAATTAATATTTTTAATTTTCTTTTCTTCGAAATACTATCAACCTTCCTTTGTTCTCAAAAATAAAATAAGACAAAAAGTTAAATTATTTTTGAAAAAACTTTTGCCTAGTATTTTCTCATCTGGTGTAACACAAATTAGTATCTTGGTTGGAACAATTATAGCATCATTTCAATCTGGAGCAGTTTCTTATCTTTATTATGCAGATAGAATTTATCAAATTAATCTTGCAATAGCAGGTATTGCAGTGAGCACTGTATCTTTACCAATACTTAGTAAATTAATAAAAAATAAAAAAATTGATCAAGCAAATCGTATTCAAAATAAATCTTTAGAATTATCTTTATTATTATCATTGCCAGCTAGCATAGCTTTAATCATTGGCTCTGATGAAATAGTAAACGCTTTATTCGGTTATGGATCTTTTACAGAAAACGATATTGAACAAACATCACTTGCATTAAAATTCTTTGGTTATGGCATACCAGCTTTTGCAGTTTTAAAAATATTTGCTAATTTTTTTTTCGCTAGAGACAACACTATGACACCATTTAAAATTTCGTCAATTGTCGTTATTATCAATGTTATTATTAGTATTTTATTTTTTAAACAAATTGGGTTTGTTATAATTCCAATTGCTACAACTTTATCCACTTGGGTGGGCGTTTTTTACTATCTATATATTCTTTTAAAAATTGGATACCTAAAAATCGCACCTAAGTTTTATGCTCAATTAATGAAAATAGTATTTTCAACCTCTATAATGTCTTATGTTTTTCACAAAAGTTTAAATTATTTTGCAAAAAACTTGAGTTATTCAAGCGATTACAAAATTTTATACTTATTATTTATAGTAATCTTCGTGGCTTTATTGTATTTTTTAATTTGTTATTTTTTAAAAGTACTAAATTTTAGAAGTTTTAAAACTAACTAGTATGAAAAAGGAATTGGTATTTTCTGGAGTTCAACCTACTGGTAATTTACATCTGGGAAATTATCTTGGAGCATTAAAAAATTTTGTTTCACTTCAAAAGTCAAAAAACTGTTTATATTGCGTAGTTGATTTACATGCAATCACAACATTTCAAAATCCAAAAGAACTGAACTCTAATATTTTAGAAACTACTGCAGGTTTCTTGGCTTCTGGACTTGATTCAAATAAAAGTATAATTTTTAATCAGTCATCTGTAAGTGGACACGCAGAACTTGCCTGGATTTTAAATTGTGTTTGTAGAGTTGGATGGTTAAACCGAATGACTCAATTTAAAGATAAAGCTGGCAAAGATAAAGAAAAGGCAAGTGTTGGCTTATACATCTATCCAAATTTAATGGCTGCGGATATTTTATTATATAAAGCTACTTACGTGCCTGTTGGTGCAGACCAGAAGCAGCACTTAGAGTTGTCGAGAGATATAGCTCAAAAATTTAATAACGATTTTAACAAAAAAGACTTTTTCCCCTTGCCAGAGCCTTTAATTCAAAAAAATATTTCTCGCGTTATGAGTTTAAGAGATGGAACAAAAAAAATGAGCAAATCTGAAGAGTCTGATTATTCAAGAATAAATTTAAAAGATAGTTCAGATGAAATTGTAAAAAAAATAAAAAAAGCAAAAACTGACGCTGAACCAATTACTGAAAATATTCAAGATTATGAAAATAGGCCAGAAGCATATAATTTATTAAGTATATACTCCGATTTATCAGATCAAAAAATCGAAACCACCATCAATGAATTTGTTGGAAAAGATTTTTCATCTTTAAAAATTAAACTGTCTGAAAAGCTAGTTGAGACAATTAGTCCAATCGGAAAGAATATTACTAAATTAATGAAAGATAAAAAACACCTAGAAGATGTATTAAAAAAAGGCAAACAAAAAGCCAATATTATCGCTGAGGAAAACCTAAAAAAGATACGTGAAATAGTAGGATTTGTGTAATATAAATACTTGTACAATGATACAGGTTGAACCAACACCAAATCCAGACTCGCTAAAATTTTTGTCACAAAAAATTTTATCAAGAATTGGCACTGAGGAGTTTAAAAAATCTAATTTAAAGAACATTAAAATTCCATTTATAAAAGAAGTGTTAAATTTCACAGGTGTAGAACTTATCTTAATTTCAGACAATTTTTTGACAGTCAAAAAAGAAAAAAAAGCATCTTGGGAAAGTTTAAAACCAATGATCATTTCACATTTAAATGATTATTTTGAAAAAACCGAAGAACCGATATTAGTTGACGGTAAAATGGAAAAAAAATCTGATGATGATGAAACTATCTCCAAAATAAAAGATGTTTTAGATACTAAAATAAGACCAGCGGTTGCAAGAGATGGTGGTGATATCAAATTTAAATCCTTTGAAAATGGTGTTGTAAAAGTTGAATTGCAAGGAGCCTGCTCTGGCTGCCCAAGCTCAATAATGACTTTAAAGCAGGGAGTGCAAAATTTATTAAAGCATTATGTTAAAGAAGTAAATTCAGTTGAGGCGATCTAGATGAAAAAAAATTTGAGTTACAGAGATAAATTATTAGAATTAGCACAAATATACAAAATTTCTGAAGTACAAAATTATATCAAAAGAAAAAAAAATCTAACTACTCATCAAATTGAACATATTCTTAAAAAGAACAATGTTCCAATTCCAAAAGATTTTAACGTAAGTTTTTTTAAGAAAAGTATCTCAAACCCTATCTCAAAAGCAGGAAAAGGAGTTTCAGGACTTTATAGCGATACAACTGACGGGGTAGGAAAATTTTTTAAAAGAACGAAAAAAGAAGCTACAGGTTTGTACGACGATACCACTGGAGGAGTTGGAAATTTCTTTATAAGTTTGTGGAGGAATTCTGGTAATTTAGGTCTTGGCATTTTAAATACAATTCCTAAAGTATTTCAAACAGTTTCTAGTTTCATTTCAAATGCATTAGTAGATACTTTCAGCAGCTTCTATACATCTGAAGTTGAAAAAACAAAAACAAATAAACTAATCAAAGGATTTGGAGTTGTAGTTTTTGTGTGTGCAATTGGTATAGTCTTTTTTACATTAAAAGAAAATTTTGATGAACAAAATTTAGTTCAATCTGTTCAAATTGAGAAAGATAAACCAAAAAAAGTTGAAAAACAAAAAGAGCCAAAGAAAAAAGTAGAAAAACCACAAATAAAAGAACAGCAAAAGCAAGTAAAAAAACCTGAACCAAAAAAAGAAAAATCTCCAAGTCAAGTTACAGAACTAGTTCTGCCAAATTTGAATATAAAAACAGAGACGGTATTGAGCTTGTTCGAGGATGTTGATTATGATTTGAAAACTGTGAGATATCAAAAAAGAGTTAAACCAATATACTTCACTCAATTCCCAAAAGACTTGGATGAGATTAAAGATACTAAACTTAAAAAGGAAACATTTATAAAAATTGTTTTACCTTTAGTTGTTGCTGAAAATGATAAAATTCTAGACGATAAAATAAAATTAAAAAGAATTACTTCAAAAAAAATGACCACTGATAAAGAAAAATCATGGTTAAGATTAAAATTGAGAGAATATAAAGTAAAAAATTCTGATATAGCCGAGTTAAACAAAAGAATGGACATAATACCGGTTTCTATTGCATTAGCTCAAGCAGCAAAAGAGAGTGGCTGGGGAACATCAAGATTTGCTTTGGAAGGAAATGCAATATTTGGCCAGTGGACATGGACTGGCCAAGGTATAGAGCCATTGAATAAAGGTAAAAATGAAGGTCATAAAATATTAAGATTTCCAATTTTAAGAGCTTCAGTTAAAGCTTATAAGAATAATTTAAATACACATAAAGGTTATTCAGAGTTTAGGGAAAAAAGATACAGTATTAGAAAAAGAAATAAGGCTATCAAAGGATTGGATCTTACAGATACTCTAAATAGATATGCTCAAACTGGAAAAAAATATACAGATATCTTGGAACAAATAATAAAACAAAACGATTTGTCAGATTTTGAAACTGTTCAACTAACTAACTCTGTTGTTAAAAAAGATATACAGCTTTAAAATTATTTTTCTTTCACTACAAATTGAATACCAAGCCATCTATAGAAGCCATTAGTTTCTCTTAAAGAACAATTTATTCTACCGCGTTCCGTTATAAATTTTCCCTCTAAATTTATATTTAAATTATTCACACCATTAAATCTTATTTTTGAATTTCTCCACTTATCTTCTTCATTGGAAAAACAATTAATATTTTTTAAATTAATTAGATTATCATAAAATTGAATATTCACTTTCGGTGGATTGTTTGCATCATCAATGTACCTCTCTTCTGGTTGAATTGATTTATAGGGAAACGGCAAAGTTTTTAATATTGTTTTAAATCTGTTTATTTCTCCGTATTTTTCATTAATTGGAAATCTTGGCATTTCAAACAAATTTTTAGTGTAATCAGCGACACCAGAGTGTTGACCAAATGCATATTTAAAACCTAAACTAATTACAATATCTTTTAAATTAACACTATATTCACCAAACGGGTAAGAAAAAAAAATTGAATTTTTACCAAGTTCCTCTTTAAATATTTTAATGGAAGTTGCCAAATCATTTTGAATTCCTTTTTCATCAAAATCAACTAGATAATCATGGGTATGGCTGTGATTTCCTATTTCAACAAAATCATATTGTTCTATTTCTCTAATATTTTCCCAACTCATATATCCCTTTTTCCCTACTTCTCTTGTACTTACAAATAAGATGAAAGGAATTTTGTCTTTTTTAAGAATTGGCCAGGCATTATCATAGAAAGACTGATATCCGTCATCTATTGTAATAAGTATTTTTCTCTCTTTTTTGTTATTATTTAGTTCATTTTCAAAATTAGAGGGATTTACAAATTTAATATTATCCTTTTTTATCAACTCAATATGCTCTTTGAAGTCATTAATTTTTATATTTGTTGAGGGGTATTTATTTTCTTCAAATCGATGATACATTATAGTAATTATACCAAAGTCATCTACAGCTAATTCGGATGAGTGCAAACTAAAATTTAAAGGTAAAACAAATAAAAAAATGATAAATAATTTTTTAATAATTAACTGCACTGGCAACAATAATTCAATAGGTTTAAAATTTGATAATAAATTCTTTACAGAAAAATTACAAAACAATATTAAATCTAATAATCTCCTTGTTAGTAATATTATTGGTTTTATAAAAAAACATAAAGTTAAATTAAGCAATAAATACTCCATAATAGTTAATATGGGGCCCGGAAGCTATTCCTCTGTCAGAATATCTTTATCTGTGGCAAAAGGAATCCAAATTGTTCATGGTTCTAAACTATATGGTTATAAAAATTCTCAATTATCAGAATTAAACCTTGAAACTATTGAGAATTTAATAAAAAATAAACAATTAGAAAATAAAATGATTAATCCAATTTATTTATAAAAGGGTTTTAAAATATTAATGAGTGTTATTGAAGAAAAATGTAAACAAAAAGGAGTAAGACTTACTGAGCAAAGGCGGATAATAGCCAAAGTAATGTCGGAGTCAAAGTTAACTTTTGGCTCTAAAGATCATCCTGATGTTGACGAGTTGCATAAAAGAGTAACTTTATTAGATAAAAAAATTAGTATAGCTACAGTTTATAGAACTTTAAAATTATTTGAAGAGTCCGGAATAATTGAGAGACATGATTTTAAGGAAGGTAAATCAAGATATGAACCCTCAACAGATGAACATCATGATCATTTAATTGATATTAATACTGGAGAAATAATTGAGTTTGTGGACAAAGATATCGAAGAATTGCAAATTAAAATAGCAAAAAAACTTGGTTATAATTTGGTAGACCATAAACTTGAGCTTTATGGATCAAAAAATAAAAAGTAATTTGAAAAAAAAAATATTTATAAAAACCTTTGGTTGTCAGATGAATGAATACGATAGCAACCGAATTTTTGATATTACTAAGCAAATTAATTATTTTCCAACGAAAAAAAAAGCAGAGGCAGACTGTTACATAATTAATACTTGTCATATTAGAGAAAAGGCAACTGAAAAAGTATTTCATGATGTAGGTAGAGTAAAGAAAGAATATAAAAATAAAAAAAAACCCATTCTTATTATCGCTGGATGTGTTGCTCAAGCTGAGGGAGACTTAATTTTAAAAAAAGATCGATATGTGGATGCAGTAATCGGTCCTCAGTCCTACCAATCTATAAATAAAGTCATACAAGATATAGAAAGTAAAAATAAACAATATGATATAACAAATTTTGAAACTATAAAAAAGTTTGATGAACTTAAATTTATAAAAAATAATAATTCTAAAGTTTCTTCATTTCTAACAATACAAGAAGGTTGCGATAAATTTTGTAAATTTTGTGTTGTCCCTTATACACGAGGCCCAGAATATTCAAGAAACTTTAAAGAAATTTTAGATGAAGCAGAAGAACTTATAAGTAACGGATCAAGAGAAATAATTCTGTTAGGTCAAAATGTAAATGCCTACAATGATAAAGACAATCGATTATCTGATATAATACATGCTCTACAGGAAAAAAAAGATTTAAAAAGAATTCGATACTATACTTCTCACCCCAAAGATATGACAAAAGATTTAATTGAGGCCCATAAAAAATGCTCCAAACTTATGCCTTTATTACATCTTCCTGTTCAATCAGGTTCTGATAAAATGCTTAAAAGCATGAATAGAAAACATAACAAAAAAGAATATTTAAAAATTATTAGCACTTTAAAGGAAAAAAATCCAAGATTAGAATTTGCTAGTGATTTTATAATTGCTTATCCTGGTGAAAAACAAGAGGACTTCAATCAAACTTGTGAATTAATGGAAAATGTAAAATTTATAAATTCATACTCTTTTATTTTTAGCCCTAGACCTGGCACACCAGCTGGTGATATGAAAATGGTAGATGAAAATTTAGCTCAAAAAAGACTTACAATCTTTCAAAATCTCGCTGAAAAAATCAAGACTAACTATAAAAAAAAACTTTTAGATAAAGTTGTAAAAGTATTATTTGAGAATAAAATGATCAAAGAAAAAAATAAATACTTTGGAAGGGATGAATATCATAACCCAGTTATAGTTTACTCAAAGAAAAATATTATTGGACAAGAAAAAAGAGTGCTTATAAAAAAAACTTCTCAACACACAATCTATGGCGAATTAATTAATACAGACAACTCTCTTGCAGCTTAAATATGTCTAAAATTGAAAACCTTGACCAGAATTACAGTATAAAAAAAATAGATAAAGAAACGACTAACATTAAAGTTCATAATAATGATATTTTAATATCAGTTGTAGGAGAATTTAATAGTAATTTAAATGAGCTAGAAAAATTGACCAAATCAAAGATATTTTTTCGAGGAAATTCAATCACCATAAAAGGTAGACCGGAAGAAACAAATAAAGCATCTGATGCTATTAAATTTTTGATAAACAAATATTTGAAGACTAACATTATTGAAAAACAAGACTTGCTGTTATCCTTGAAAGAAAAAAATAAAAATTTTAAATCCAATATTCATAATTTTGGTCAATTAATAAAAACTCCAAAAAAAACAGTAATAGCGAGATCCAAAAAGCAGTCTGACTATATTAAAGCTTTAACAAATAATGACATAACTATGGCTTTAGGACCCGCTGGAACAGGAAAAAGTTTTTTAGCAGTTTCAGTTGCTATGACAATGTTATTTGAAAAAAAAGTAGAAAAAGTAATTTTATCAAGACCAGCTGTAGAGGCAGGAGAAAAACTTGGATTTTTACCAGGCGACATGAAAGAAAAAGTTGACCCTTACTTGAGACCTTTATACGACGCCCTCTACGATCTCTTCGGCTTTGAAAAAATAAATAAAAAGATTGAGACAGGAGAGATTGAGATTGCTCCCTTAGCATTTATGAGAGGAAGAACTTTGAAAAATTCTTTTGCCATATTGGACGAAGCTCAAAATGCAACACTTACACAAATTAAAATGTTTTTAACAAGAATAGGTGAAAATTCTAAAATTGTAGTAAATGGCGATCCTTCACAGATAGATTTAATAAATAAATCTCAATCTGGATTAATAAAAACGAAGAAAATATTGAACAAGGTAAAAGAAATTAAATTAATCGAATTTGATCATAAAGACG
>CACAAD010000003.1 GCA_902530455.1 uncultured Pelagibacteraceae bacterium
AGAAGCAAAAAACAGAGGTTTTGATATTTATCTAGCTTTTATAATTCAAAGAGAGGATTGTAAAAATTTTAAAATCGCTGAAGATATAGACCCAAAATATAAAAAATTATTAACATTTGCTCTAAAAAATAAACTGAAAGTTATTTGCTATGATTGTAAATTTTTATCAAAAGGAATAATAATAAATAACAAAGTTAATTTTATAAAATGACTGAAAGTTTTGAAAAAACAAAAATAGCTGGATCTATAGCGGCTGGAGCTTTAGATGAATTAAACAATATTATTAAACCTGGTGTAAGTACCTCGGAAATAGATAAATTATGTTATGAATATATAAATGATCACAAAGCTTTTTCTGCGCCTTTATATTATAGAGGATATCCAAAATCTTGCTGCACATCATCAAATCATGTTGTTTGTCATGGCATTCCATCAGAAAAAATTTTAAATGATGGAGATATACTAAATGTAGATGTTACCGCTATAAAAGATGGTTGGCACGGAGACACAAGTAGAATGTTTGTTGTGGGTGAATGTTCTGTGAAGGCTAAGAAGCTAATTAAAACTACGTATGAAGCTATGATGGAGGCTATCAAAATAATAAAAGCAAACATAAAAATTGGAAATATAGGCTATACAATTCAAAAAATTGTTGAAGCAGAGGGTTTTTCAGTTGTAAGAGATTTTTGCGGTCATGGCATAGGGAAAAAATTTCATGAAAGTCCAAGTGTGCTCCATTATGGGGAAAAAAATTCTGGCAAAGAACTTAAAGCTGGAATGATATTTACTGTCGAACCCATGATCAATTATGGAAAATTTGAAACAAAAACTTTAAAAGATGGATGGACTGCGGTTACTAAGGATAAATCTTTATCAGCACAATTTGAACACACTGTTGGTGTAACTAAAGAAGGATACGAAATTTTTACTTTATCAGATAAAGGTTTAAATTTTCCTCCAAATTTATAATGATTGAAAGATATTCAAGAGAAGAACTTAAAAGTATTTGGAGTGATTTCAACAAATACTCTTTGTGGCTTAAAATTGAAATTGCGGCTGCAGAGGCTATGGAAAAGTATAAAATTATTCCAAAGGGTGTTTCAAAAAAAGTTAGAAGAAAAGCTAAAATAAATACTAAAAGAATTTTAGAAATTGAAAAAAAAGTCAAACATGACGTTATTGCTTTTTTAACTTCTATAACTGAAAAAGTGGGAAAAGAAGCAAAGTATCTTCATAAAGGAATGACCTCATCTGATGTTTTAGATACATGTTTTAATTTACAATTGAAACAATCTGGTGAAATTCTTATCAAAGACTTAGATTTACTTTTATCAACAATTAAAAAACAAGCTAATAAACATAAATTTACAGTTTGCATGGGAAGAAGTCATGGTATTCATGCTGAACCTATAACTTTTGGTTTAAAGATGCTCTCTTTTTATCAAGAGTTTTTAAGAAATAAAAAAAGACTTTTAAATTCAATAAATGAGATTTCCACTTGTGCAATTTCTGGAGCGGTAGGCACATTTGCAAATATTGATCCTAAAATAGAAAATTATGTTGCAAAAAAGCTAAAATTAAAAATTGAACCAATATCAACTCAAGTTATACCTAGAGATAGACATGCTCAATTTTTTTCTACTTTAGCAATAATTGCAAGTTCAATAGAAAGATTTGCAGTTGAGATAAGACACTTGCAGAGAACTGAGGTTTTAGAGGTTGAAGAATTTTTTAGTAATAAACAAAAGGGTTCTTCAGCGATGCCTCATAAAAGAAATCCTATTTTAAGTGAAAATTTAACTGGGTTATCTAGATTAATAAGAGCTAATGTATTGCCTGCTTTAGAAAATGTAGCATTATGGCATGAAAGAGATATCTCTCACTCTGCCGTTGAGCGAAATATTGGGCCAGACTCAACGATTGCTTTAGATTTTGCTTTGATAAGATTAAATGACATTATTAATAATTTGAATATTTATCCAAAAAATATGAAAAAAAATCTTAATTTAACAAATGGTTTATTTTTTTCTCAAAGAGTTCTTCTGGAACTTACATCCTGTGGTTTTACAAGAGAACAAGCCTACGCATTAGTTCAAAAAAATGCGATGACAACTTGGAAAAATAATACTCCTTTTTTTGAAAATTTATCAAAAGATAAGAGAATTATTAAAAAAATACCTGTTAATAAATTAAAAAAGCTGTTTGATTTAGGTTACCATTCTAAAAAAATTAATATAATTTTCAGAAGAGCATTAAAAAAATAATCTTATATGAACAAAGGAAAAAAACTTTACGAAGGAAAAGCTAAAATAATTTATTTAACTAATGATAAGTATTTAGTAATTCAACATTTTAAGGATGATGCAACTGCATTCAATAACTTAAAAAAATCCAAAGTTGAAGGTAAAGGCGTTCTAAATAATAGAATATCTGAATATCTCTTAACAAGTCTTGCGCAGAGTGGAATAAAAACACATTTTGTAAAAAGACTAAACATGCGCGAACAATTAATAAGACGTGCAGAGATTATTCCCATTGAATTTATTGTAAGAAATGTTGCAAGTGGATCTTTAACAAAAAGGCTTGGGGTGGCTGAAGGCACAGTTTTAAATAAACCCCTTTTGGAATACTGTCTCAAAAATGATGAGTTGCAAGATCCTGTAGTATCAAAAGAACATATTTTTAACTTTGAATGGGCTACGAAAGATGAAATTAAACAAATTGACAATATGACGCTTAGAATAAATGATATTCTAATTGGTTTATTTAGAGGTATAGGCATAAAGTTAATAGATTTTAAGATTGAATACGGAAAATCTTGGAACAAAGACAAAGGAGACAATGAGATTATTCTTATTGATGAAATAAGTCCTGACACATGTAGGCTATGGGACTCAAAGACAGAAAAAAAATTAGATAAGGACAGATTTAGAAAAGATTTAGGAAATATAATAGAAGGTTATCAAGAAGTAGCTAGAAGACTTGGTATTTTGCCTGAAATAGCAAATGTTAAAGAGGTAAATTTCAGTAAACCGCGATCAATTAAATTTAAAAAAAAATAAATTGAAATTTGCAGTTATCATAACATTAAAAAAAGATGTCTTAGACCCTCAAGGTAAAGTAGTTGAACAGACTTTACACAGTATGGGGATTAACTCATTAAAGAATTTGAGGCAGGGAAAATATATTGAAATTGATTTAAATGAGTCAGATGAAAAGATAGCTCATAATATTATAGAAGAAATGTGTAAAAAGCTTTTAGTTAATTTAATTATAGAAGAATATAAAATAAGAAAAATTTAATGAACTCTTCAGTAATTGTTTTTCCTGGATCAAATTGTGACAGAGATGTTGCAACTGCTCTTATAAATCTTCAGTTCAAAAATAAAATGGTTTGGCATAAAGATAGTGAACTACCAAAATCAGATTTAATTGTTATTCCTGGTGGTTTTTCATATGGAGATTATTTAAGATCAGGTGCAATTGCTGCGAAATCTAATATTTTAAAAGAAGTTATAAAAGCAGCGAAATCAGGTTGTCTTGTATTGGGTATATGTAATGGATTTCAAATCCTTATAGAAACTGGACTTCTTCAAGGAGCGTTATTGAGGAATAAAAATCTTAAGTTTGTATCAAAAGATATTAATTTAAAAATAATTAATAATGATAATAAATTTTGTAAAAATTATAAGAAAAATAGTATAATTAATTTAAACATAGCGCATAACGAGGGTAATTATTTTACTCAAAAAGATCACCTTAAAGAATTGGAAGATAATAATCTTATACCTTTCAAGTATTGTGACATAGAAGGTTCAATAAATGAAAGCAGTAATCCTAACGGCTCTTTAAATAATATAGCTGGCATTTTAAATAATAAAAAAAATATTTTAGGTATGATGCCTCATCCTGAAAGAATGGTTAACAGTTTAATTAGTAATTCTAATGGTATCGAATTGTTTACAAGTATTTTAAGCAAATGATAATTACAAAAGAAATAATTGATTTTCACGGTTTAAAATCAGAAGAATATTCTAAAATTAAACTTTTAATGAATAGAGAGCCAAATTATTTGGAATTAGGTATTTTTTCAGCTATGTGGAATGAGCACTGCTCATATAAATCATCAAAAATTCATTTAAAAAAGTTACCTATTAAAAATAAAAATGTAATTCAAGGTCCTGGTGAAAATGCTGGAGTAATTGATATTGGAGACGGTGACGCAATAGTGTTTAAAATAGAAAGTCACAATCATCCTTCATTTATAGAGCCCTATCAAGGTGCTGCAACGGGTGTAGGAGGAATACTAAGAGATGTTTTTACAATGGGCGCTAGACCTATAGCACTACTTAATTCAATTCATTTTGGAGACCCAAATAATAAAAAAACAAAAAATCTTTTAAATGGTGTTGTTTCAGGTATCGGAGGATATGGCAACTGTATAGGTATACCGACTGTTGCAGGTGAAACAAAATTTAACAGCACATATAATGAGAATATACTTGTGAATGCAATGGCAGTTGGTTTGGTCAATAAAGAAAAGATTTTTTACTCTAAAGCGAAAGGTGTTAATAAGGCCGTCGTTTATGTTGGGTCTAAAACAGGAAGAGATGGAATTCATGGAGCTTCAATGGCATCAGCAGAATTCGATGAAAACTCTGAGGATAAAAAACCAACGGTGCAAGTAGGTGATCCTTTTACTGAGAAACTTCTAATGGAAGCTTGTTTGGAATTAATGAAAAAGGATTCTATAATTTCTATTCAAGACATGGGTGCAGCAGGTTTAACATCGTCAAGTGTTGAGATGGCATACAAAGGAGGTTTAGGAATTGAATTAGATTTAGATAAGATTCCTTGTAGAGAGGAGAATATGAGTCCTTATGAAATGATGTTATCCGAAAGCCAAGAAAGAATGTTAATTATTTTAGAAGAGGGGAAAGAAAATGAAGCAAGACAAATCTTTAAAAAATGGGATTTGGACTTTGTCGTAATTGGTAAAACAACTGATACTAAAAATTTATCTTTAAAATTTAAAAATGAAGTCGTGGCATCAATTCCCATAGAGGCATTATCATCAAAAGCGCCTTTATATGACAGAAAATGGGTCAAAAAAAAATTAGATAAAAAAAAATTTAATCTTAAAGAACATAAAAAAATTAAATTTGATAAAGCTTTTTTTGAACTTATATCATCTCCTAATCATTCAAATAAAAAATGGGTGACTGAGCAATATGATCAAATGGTTATGGGTGATACCATAGAGCGTTCTGGAGCAGATGCTGCTATTGTAAAAATACATCAAAAAGATAAAGCAATAGCTATAACAGTGGACTCTTCGGCTAACTATTGTAAATCTCATCCATTTAGTGGAGGCAAACAAATTGTTTGTGAAAGTTGGAGAAACCTAGTTTCTGTTGGGGCCAAACCAATTGCTATTACTAATTGTTTAAATTTTGGAAATCCTGAAAATCCAGAAATAATGGGACAATTTGCAGAAAATATATTAGGAATTAAAGAAGCATGTGAATTTTTAGACTATCCAGTAGTCTCTGGTAATGTTTCATTTTACAACGGTACAAATAATAACAATATTTATCCTACTCCAGTAATAGGCGGTGTGGGACTAATAAAAAATTTAAATAAAATTCAAAATCATAGATTTAAAAAAATTGATAGCCAAATTATAATAATAGGTAAGACTTTTGGTCATTTAGACCAAAGTGCTTTTATAAATGAATTATACGATATCCATGATGGAATGCCTCCTGAAATAAATTTGTTAAATGAAAAAAATAATGGTGAAATGATTTTAAAGCTCATTGAAAGCGAGAGTATTAATTCTGTACACGATATCTCATCTGGTGGAGTCATTCTTGCTTTGGCAGAGATGTCTATAAGTTCACAAATCGGTATTAAAATACAAAAACCTCAAAAAACATCAAATATATTTGAGTATTTTTTTGGAGAAGATCAAGGGAGATATTTGATTGAAGTAGATAACAATAATTTATCTAAAGTAGAAAAAATGTTGAAAGATAATGATATATATTTTGAAAATATTGGAATCACTCAAAAAGAATATTTCGAAATAGATAAAGATTTAAAAATCAAAATAAAAGAGCTTTATGAGTTAAATAATAGATGGTACAACATATTTAATGGCCTTAACAATTGATGAGATAAAGAAACATATCTTAGATGCTATACCAGATGCATCTATTGAGATAAAAGATTTAATGGGTGACAATAATCACTATTCTGCAACTATTAAATCTAAGATATTTAAAGGTATGAGTAAAATTGAACAACATAAAAAAGTTTACAAATCATTAAAGGGTAAAATGGGTAATGAGCTTCATGCACTTTCACTAATAACTGAAGAAAAATAAAATGAGCATTAAAGAAAATATACAAAACTTGATTAATCAAAATGACATTTGTTTGTTTATGAAAGGCACACCCGAAGCTCCACAGTGTGGTTTTTCCATGGCTGTATCAAATGTTTTAAAACATTTAAATGTAAAATTCAAAAGTGTAAATGTTTTAGAAGATCAAAATTTAAGACAAGGCATTAAAGACTTCAGTGATTGGCCAACCATTCCTCAGTTATACGTTAAAGGAGAGTTTATTGGAGGTTGTGACATCGTTAAAGATATGTTCGAAAAAGGTGAACTAAAAAAAATTTTAGAAGAAAAAAAATTAATCTAATTATCTTGAATAGTATTCGATAACTAAATTTGGTTCCATAATAACAGGATAAGGAACTTCTGAGAATTTTGGTACTCTGACCAACTTAACAGATTTACTCTTACCATCCAATTGAATGTATTCTGGAATTTCTCTTTCTTTACTCTGTATAGATCCATCAATTACATTAAGTTTTTTCGACTTTTCGTTCACTTCGACTTGATCTGTATCTTTTAAAAGATAACTTGAAACATTAACTCTTTTTTTATTTACTTTAATATGGCCATGGTTAATTAGTTGTCTAGCTGCAAAAACAGTTGGAGCAAGTTTAGCTCTATAAACAACTGTATCAAGTCTTGTTTCTAATAAAGCAATTAAATTTTCAGATGTGTCTCCTCTTTTTGATAGAGCCTTTCTATAAATATTTCTAAACTGTCTTTCATTAATATTTCCGTAGTAGGCTTTAAGTTTTTGTTTTGCTTGAAGTTGAATACCGTAATCTGTTGGCTTCCCTTTTTTATTCTGGCCGTGCTGACCTGGAGGATATGCTCGAACATTAAATGGGCTTTTTGGTCTTCCCCATAGATTTGCTTTCAATCTTCTATCTACTTTATGTTTAGATTTTAATCTTTTTGTCATTATTTGATCACGGGTTTACAAGGTTTAGGGGGTAAATGTCAATTGAGCTTTTTTTTATTTTTGCTTAAAGAGCCAATTAAACTGCCTAAAATCCTTAGTTCTTTGTCATCTGGCTCCATTCTATAAAATAAATTGTTTATATTTTTTATCATAGAGTTTCTCTTTTCAGGGGGTTTAAAAAAGTTTTTTTGTTCAAGTTTGGCCACGAGCAACTTAATTATTTGAGATAACTTACCTTTTTGACCTATATTTTTATTAAAAACCAATTGTTCAGTAAGTTTTAAGTTATTTAATTTAAATAACTCATAGCAAACTAATGATACTGAATGAGAAAGGTTCATTGATTTAAATTTTGGAGATGTTGGTATTTGAACTACATAATTTGCATAAGATAAATCAATGTTTGATAAACCTGATGCTTCTGGACCAAACATTAATCCAATTTTCTTTTTTCTAAATTTTCTAGCGATATTAAGAAATTTACTCATACTAATATGTTTTTTATTAATATCTCTCTTCCTAGCGCTAAATGAAAAAATTATATCAAAATTTTGGATAGCTGAATTAGTATTATCAAATACCTTTGTTTTATTTAAAATATCAAAAGCACCTACTGAAGTTGCCTTAGCTTTAATATTTGGCCAACCGTTCTTTGGATTAGAAATAATTAAGTTTTTAAATCCAAAATTTTTTAATGATCTTGCGGTAGCTCCAATATTTTCACCAAGTTGAGGGTTAATTAAAATAAAACCATATTTATTTTTCATGAATATTTGCTGGCGCTTTTTCTTTAAATAGTTTGTATTCTAAACTATCAATTAAAGCCTTAAATGAAGCTTCAATAATATTTTGAGAAACGCCTACAGTGAACCAACTTTTTCCAGTTTTATCCGTACTTTCAATTGAAACTCTCGTAGTTGCTCCTGTGCCAGTATTTAAAATTCTTACTTTGTAATCTAGAAGTTTGAGATCAGAAAAGTATTTATAGTATTTTTCAACCTTTTTAAAATTTGATCTAATTGCATTATCTAGTGCATTTACTGGTCCATTTCCCTCACCCTGACAGTAGATTTCTTTACTATCAATTATAAAAGTAACCTCTGCAGTTGTTTTTAATACATTATCTTTTTTAACGTTTACATTATAGTTTTTAACTTTTAAATATTCTGGAAGTTTCCCTAATAATTTATTTGCTAAAAGTTCAAAAGACGCATCTGCACCATCATATGAATAACCGGTAAATTCTCTTTCTTTAACTTCATTTAAAATTTTTTGGACTTTGGTATCTTTTGAGTCAATTTTTATTCCATAGTTTTCAAGCCTGGATAATATATTTGATCTTCCAGCCTGATTTGAAACAATAATATTTCTATGATTTCCAACTTCTTTGGGATCTATGTGTTCATATGTTTTTGGATCTTTTTTTACTGCAGAAACATGTAGTCCTCCTTTGTGAGAAAATGCAGATCCTCCAACATAAGCCATGCTTTTGTTTGGTTTTTTATTAAGCACCTCATCTAAAAATCTAGAGCATTCTGTTAACGATGAAAGTTTCTTTTTATTTATATTTAAATCAAATTTATCACTAAAAGTTTTTTTCAAAAAAAGGGTTGGAATGATAGACATCAAATTTGCATTGCCACATCTTTCACCCAAACCATTTATTGTTCCTTGTATTTGTCTAGCTCCAGCTAATACAGCGGTTAAAGAATTGCTTACAGCATTTTCAGTATCATTATGCGCGTGTATACCTAGATTTTCCCCTGGAATTACTTTGGTAACATTATTTATTATATCTCCAACTTCATTTGGTAAAGTTCCACCATTAGTATCACATAAAACTACCCATCTGGCTCCTTCGTCGTAAGCTTGCTTTAAACAATCTAGAGCGTATTTAGGATTATTTTTGTATCCATCAAAAAAGTGTTCAGCGTCAAAAAGAAATTCTTTTTTATTTTTAACGAAATGCTTAGCTGTCTCTTTAATATTTTTTAAATTATCCTCATTTTTAATACCTAATGCTGTTTTAACGTGAAAATCCCATGTTTTTCCAACAACACAAACTGTTTTGCAATCGGCGTTCATTAAAGGAGATAAATTTGGATCGTTATCAGCGCTGACTCCATTCTTTTTTGTCATTCCAAATGCTGTGAACTTTGAGTTTCCAAGTTTTGGAGATTTATCAAAAAATTCATTATCAATTGGATTAGCTCCAGGCCAACCACCTTCTATGTAATCTACTCCAATATTAGATAAAATTTTTGCAATTTTATTCTTCTCTTCAACTGAAAAATCAACTCCTTCGGTCTGTGCGCCATCCCTTAAAGTGGTATCAAATATGTATATTTTTTCTTTAATCATTTATAGTTCCAAGTCGTTTTACCTTTTTCATCTTTTATATCAATACCTTCTTTGTCTAACTCATTTCTTATTTGATCAGCGAGTTTATAATTACCAGCTTTTTTAGCATCTTCACGATTTTTAATTTTATTTAATATATTATCTTCAGATATTTTTACTTTACTTTTTTTATATTCAGCTCTTTTTTCAAAACTTTCATTAAATAAACCAATTAAACGACATGCTTTGTTAAATTCTCTTTTTTTATCTTTATTTCCATTTTGTGATTGTTGAAACAGCTCGTGCAATTTGGAAATATAAAGTGGAGTGTTCATGTCGTCTAATAAATCGTTAAAGCAATCAGGTGTTTTTTCAGTTATTTCTGAGGAATACATTGAATACCATTTATCTAAAGTTTTAGATTGTTCCGTAAGTAATTCATTATTCCAATCTAAAGGTTGTTTGTAATGGGCGCTTAAGAGTGATAAACGAACAACTTGGCCTGAATATTTTTTGGCTGCATCGTCTATTGATGTAATATTTCCGAGTGATTTTGACATTTTTTCTTTATTCATCGTTACAAAACCATTATGCACCCAATAATTTGCAAATTTATCTATTCCATTATAGACACATGATTGAGCAATTTCATTTTCATGATGTGGAAAAATTAAATCTAATCCTCCACCATGTATATCAAAATTTTTACCTAGATATTTTTCACTCATGACTGAACACTCTAGATGCCACCCAGGTCTCCCTCTTCCCCAAGGAGACTCCCAACCAGGATCATCATTATTTGAAGGTTTCCAAAGAACAAAATCTAAAGGATCTTTTTTTAATTTTGATACTTCCACTCTAGCACCTGCTTTAAGATCGTCAGGATTTTTGTTTGAAAGATGACCATAATTTTTAAATGACGATACTGCAAAAAAAACATGCCCATTTTTTTCATAAGCAGCATTTTTTTCAATTAATTTTTTTGTCATATTTATCATACCTTCTACGTGATCGGTAGCTCTAGGTTCTTGAGTAGGATTTAAGCAAAATAAAATTTTACAATCTTTATGAAATTTTTCTGTAACAGATTTTGTTAAGTTCGAAATATTTATTTTTTTTGTTTTCGAAGCCTCAATAATTTTGTCATCTATATCTGTTATATTTCTTACATAGGAAACTTTTTTCTTACCATAAAGTTCAATGAGTATTCTGAAAAGAAGATCAAAAACTACTATAGCACGAGCGTTACCAACATGGGGATTGTCATAAACAGTTGGCCCACATGCGTATAAAGAAACATTTTCTTTGTTTATTGGATTAAAAATTTCTTTTTTATTTGTAAGCGAGTTAGTTAAATGTAAGTTATTCATTAAATTTGCAAACTGGTATAGGATTCATTTTGTGTAAATTTTTTTCTCTTATCTTTAAATATTTCTGGTAGTTTGGATCATCTTTATTTTCCATAGCTTTTTCAAGATCTTTATAACTCATTCCTAATTGTTGGACATCGTTTCTGCCGTCGTCCCACAATCCGTCAGTTGGTTGAGAGTCTATAATTTCTTTTGAAACTCCAAGATATTTACCTAGCTCCCAAACTTGAGTTTTTGTACAATCAGCTATTGGAGATATATCTACACCCCCATCACCATATTTAGTATAAAAGCCAACGCCAAAGTCCTCAACTTTATTCCCTGTTCCAACTACAATACCAGAATTAGCTGCTGCTACCTGATAAAGAGTTGCCATTCTTAATCTAGCTCTTGAATTTGCAAATCCGTGCTCATTATCAAAGTTATTTAAAACTTGAGAAAAGGATCCAAATATTTTGTCCATCTCGATTAAGTGATGTTCAACATTTTTAAACTTATCTTTCAGCCATTTTGCATGTTTTAAGCTTAAGTCATGTTGAGATTTTATTTGTTTAATTGGCATTGTTAACACAATTGTTTTTCTACCTGTGTTTGCACATAGCGTACTAACCACAGAAGAGTCTATACCACCTGAAATACCAACCACTAATGCCTTAGGACTAAACGAAGTAGTTTCACAATAATTGTTGATCCAATCAGTGATAATTTTTGCTCTGTTTTTTGCTTCCATAATTAATACACCTCCTCTTTTAAGGTCGTGTCTTAATAATTTCAATAATTATTAAGACGCGGCTTGGATAATTTTTTTTGAATATTTTGAGTTTTTCTTAATTTCCTCAGAAATTAGAAAAGCTAACTCTAATGCTTGATCTGCATTCAATCTTGGGTCGCAATGCGTTCTGTACCTATTAGATAAGTCATTTTCAGATATTTTCTGTGCCCCACCAGTACATTCGGTCACATCTTGACCTGTCATTTCGACGTGTAATCCTCCTGCGTAACTTCCTTCAGATTGATGTACGCCAAAAAAGTTTTTAACCTCTTTTAAAACACTGTCAAAAGGTCTTGTTTTAAATCCTGTAGCTGCTTTGATTGTATTACCATGCATAGGGTCACATGACCATATTACATTCAATCCCTCTTTTTTAATTACTTTTATTAGTTTAGGTAAATATTTTTCCACGTTGTCTGCTCCAAATCTTGAAATCAAGGTCATTCTTCCTGGCTCGTTTTCTGGATTAAGAATATTACAGAGTTTTACAAGTTCCTCAGGTTTTAAGGTCGGACCACATTTTAAGCCTAAAGGGTTTTTAATTCCTCTACAAAATTCAACATGAGCTCCGTCTGGTTGTCTTGTTCTATCTCCTATCCATACAAAATGTGCAGAGGTGTCGTGGTATTCACCCGTTGTTGAGTCTACTCTTGTCATGGCTTCTTCAAATGGTAGTAAAAGAGCTTCGTGGGAAGTATAAAAATTAACAGTTCTTAATCTTCTATTATTATCAGAATTTATTCCACAAGCTTGCATGAACGCTAAAGCATCACTAATTTTGTCTTCAATCTCTTTGTATTTACCTTTAGTTTTGTCTTTTATAAATCCTAAATTCCACAAATGAACTTGTCTTAAATCAGCAAAACCACCTTGAGAAAAAGCTCTTAATAAGTTTAACGTTGATGCTGATTGTGCATATGCTCTAAATAATCTTTTTGCATCTGGAACTCTAGTTTTTTCATTAAAATCTACCCCATTTATATTATCGCCTAAATAACTTGGTAATTCTTTTCCATCTTTTTTTTCTATTGGAGCGCTTCTTGGTTTAGAAAATTGTCCTGCTATTCTTCCGACTTTAACAACTGGCACTGAAGCCGAGGCTGTTAAAACTAGTGACATCTGTAAAATTACTTTGAAAGTATCTCTAATATTGTCAGGATGGAATTCTGCAAAACTTTCTGCACAATCTCCACCTTGAAGAAGAAAGGCTTTGCCTTCAACTACTTCTGCTAACGCCTTTTTTAAAGATCTTGTTTCTCCAGCGAAAACTAGTGGCGGATACTTTTTAATTTTACTTAAAACTAAATCCAGCTCTTTCTTATCTACATAATTAGGTAGATGTTTTGCAGGAAACTTACTCCAGCTATTTAATGTCCATTTTTTCATATTCAACCTGTGATATGTATATAGAGTATAGAGATTAAATTTCCAATAGTTAAATTGGAAAATTTACTCAACAGTTACAGATTTAGCCAAGTTTCTTGGTTTATCTATATCACATTTTTTTAGTAAAGCCACATGATAAGCTAATAATTGAAGTGGTATGGTTAATAAAAAAGGATTTAGAAGATCGTCAATAAAAGGCATTTCAATTTTAAATCTTATATTTTCATTTATTACTTCATCATGTTTATCTGATATTAATAAAACCTTTCCTCCTCTTGCTATAACTTCTTGCATATTAGAAATAGTTTTTTCAAAATATTTATCTTTTGGGGCCAAAATAATTACAGGTAAACCATCTTCGATCAAAGCTAGTGGGCCATGTTTCATTTCTCCAGCGGGGTAACCTTCAGCGTGAAGATAAGACAATTCTTTCAATTTTAATGCTCCTTCTAATGCTATAGGAAATGATGATCCTCTCCCTAAAAACATTGATCCTTTAGCTGATAAAAAGTCTTTAGCAAATATTTGAATTAATTCCTCGGTCTTTAATGAATTCTCAATTCCTTGAGGTAAATTTTGTAGATTTTTAATTTTTTCAATATAATTTTTATTATTAATATTCCCTCTTATTTTAGATATTTTTAAACTCATTATATACAAAACTAACATTTGACCTATAAAAGCTTTTGTAGATGCTACACCAATCTCTGGGCCCGCATGAATAGGAATAACCCAATCAGAGTTCCTAGCAATTGAGCTTTCTACTACATTAATAACAGAACAAGTTTTCATTTTATTTTTTTTTGCTATTTCCAAAGCTGCTGCTGTATCTGCTGTTTCTCCAGACTGAGAAACAAATATATATAAAGTATCAGGATTAAATCTTATCTTTCTATATCTAAATTCTGAAGCCACCTCAGTTTCTACGTTTAAATCTGTTAATTCTTCTATCCAATATTTAGCAACTTGGCATGAATGATAGGCAGTACCACATCCAATAAGAAATATTTTATTAATTTTTTTTGGGTCAATAGGAAAATCATAAAGATTTATATCATTTCTTATTTTGTCTATATATTCGTTCAAACAATTTTTAATAGTAGTTGGTTGCTCAAATATTTCTTTAGACATAAAATTTTTATAATCACCTAACTTTGCTTCATTTTTGTCTTCAGATAAAACCAATATTTTTTTATTAATTTTATTTTTAGAAACATCAAAAAATTCAACACTATCTTTTGTTATTTTGCATATCTCTCCGTCATCCAAATAAGAAATTTTATTTGTCATAGCTTTAAGTGCATATGAGTCGGAACCTAAATAATTTTCATTATTTGAGTATCCAACAGCGAGTGGGCTGCCTCGTCTTGCTCCTATAATAATATCAGATTGATCTTTAAATAATATCCCTAGGGCAAAACTTCCTTCTAGATATTCTAAAGACTTTAATACTGCATCAATTGGATTTGAGTCTTTTAAATATTTTGTTATCAATAGTGTGATAACTTCAGTATCAGTTTGAGATTTAAATTTGTAACCCTCTTTTTCCAGTTTCTTTTTAAGAGAATTAGAATTTTCAACTATTCCATTATGAACCACTGAAACTATCTCAGAAGAATGTGGGTGAGCATTGACTTCGTTTGGTATGCCGTGAGTAGCCCATCTCACGTGGCCAATTCCTATATTGCCTCGAGCTGGAGAATTAAATAATATTTTTTCGAGCTCTTCAACTCTTCCAGAGCATTTTTTTTCATTAAGATTTTTTTTAGAGATTGTCGCAATACCAGCGGAGTCATATCCTCTATATTCCAATCTTTTTAAAGAATTAATAATATTTGAGGTAACAGACTTATTGCTCGCAATACCAATTATCCCGCACATTATTTTTTTTTCCTTTTGTAATTTTTTTTAGTAATTTGTGGCGATCTTGCCAAAGCCAGTGAATTTTTTATAATATTTTTAGTAATTACAGATCCTGCGCCTACTACAGAATTTTCCTCAATTACTAATGGTGCTACTAAGGAAGAGTTAGACCCTACAAATACATTTTTTTTGATTTTAGTTTTGTTCTTTTTAATTCCATCATAATTACATGTAATAGTTCCTGCTCCGATATTACTATTTTCTCCAACTTCAGTATCACCAATATAGGATAAATGGTTTACTTTGCTTTTAGATTTAATTTGAGAGTTTTTTGTTTCTACAAAGTTACCTACTTTTGAACCTGGTAAAAAATGTGATCCAGGTCTAATTCTGGCATAAGGCCCGACTGTAACATTTTTTTCTAACTTGGCTCCCTCCAAATGGGAAAAAGATTTTATTGTAACATTATTTCCGATTTTTACTTTTGATCCAATAACAACATATGGTTCAATTTTTACATTTTTGCCGAATGTCGTATCTTTGGATAGGAAAATTGTTTCTGGTGCGATTAAATCTACACCTTGGTTTAAGGCTTTTATTCTTAAATTATCTTGTTCAGATCTTAGTTTAATCGCTTTCTTAAGTTTTAAATTTGTCTTCATAAAAAGTTCTATTTACATTAGAAATGGATTATAAATAAGTCACAAAATATTTCTTTTTAAAACTTTAAAAATGACTCAAAACTTAACCATTTTATTTGATCTAGACGGAACAATTGTTAACACTGCCCCAGATTTAATGTCTGCACATAACCACGTAATGAGAAAATTTGGTTTTGAAGAAAAAAAAATGGAAGATATAAAATCACTGGCTGGTAAAGGTGCATGGGTAATGATGCAAAGATCGTTTAAAGAAGAAATTAAAAGTGAGGAAACAAAAAAAGCGATGACTAAAGAGTTTATTGATTTTTATTCTAAAAATATTGATACGTATAGTAAGCCATTAAAAGGACTAGTTAAATTTTTAGATTGGGCAAAAAACAAAAAAATCTCAATGGCCGTTTGTACAAATAAACAAGAGCGTTTAGCAATTGATTTATTGAAGAAATTAAATATTTATAAATATTTTGAATATGTTGCGGGATCAGATACTTTTACATTTAATAAACCTGATCCCAGACATTTAACAGATGTCGTTGAAATAATTGGTGGAGATTTAAATAAAACAATTATGATTGGTGACAGTGAAGTTGATGAAATGTCTGCTCACAATGCTAAATTACCTTTTATTTTAGTAAAAGATGGCTACACAGAAAAATCCGAAAATGAAATTAAGCATGACGCTTTAATTTCAGATTTTGTTGATTTCGAAAAAGTCATAGAAAAATATCTATGATAACTTTTGCCCTATTCTCAGCATTAGCAATTTTTTATTTTACCATGTTTATAACTCCTGGCCCAAATAATGCTATGTTAACTGCCTCTGGATTAAAATTTGGTTTCATTAGAACCTTGCCTCACGTAATAGGAATTCCACTTGGTCATATATTTCAAATAGGATTAACTTGTTTTGGTTTAGCAAATTTATTTTTAATTTATCCTCAGGTTCAATTTTATATGAAAATTTTATGTTTTTTATATTTACTTTACCTAGCTAAAACAATGATTGGTTCTTTTAGTATGACTCAAAAAGAAACAGGTAGACCTCTAAAATTTTATGAGGCTTCTATTTTTCAATTTGTGAATCCAAAAGCGTGGTCTATAGCTGTAACAGTAGCGTCAGGTTTTTTTCCTACCGAAGAAAATATTTTTATAGGTGTTGCATTTGTCACAATTACTGCTGCAGTAATATGCTTTCCATCAATATGTGTTTGGGCTTTATTTGGTAGTGGTTTAAGAAAATTTGTTACAAATTTGAGAATTAAAAAAACAATCGAATATTTACTTGCAATACTGTTAGTTTTAACAGGCTTATTTATTTTGCTTAAATAATCTTTGATTTTTATACTCTGCTCTAATATACATTTTGGCAAATGCACTTTACAAAAAAAACAGTAGCAGAAAAAAGATCTAACTTAATAAATAAATTACAATCAAAAAAATTATTGAGGTTTCCAGGTGCTTATAATCCTCTATGTGCAAAATTAATTGCTGAAATTGGTTTCGATGGTGTCTATGTTTCTGGTGGAGTAATGTCAAATGACTTAGGATTGCCGGACATTGGTCTTACATCGTTAGAACAGGTGAGCTATAGAAGTTCTCAAATAGCAAGGGTTACAGATTTACCAACAATAGTTGATATTGATACAGGTTTTGGCAATTGTAAAAAAACAATTGAAGTTTTTGAAGGTAAAGGTTTGGCTGGTTGTCATCTTGAAGATCAAGTTGCCGAAAAAAGGTGTGGTCATTTAGATAATAAAGAACTTATTTCTATAGAGGAAATGGTTAAGAAAATTGAAGAATGTGTCAAATCAAGAAAAGACAAAAACTTTATAATTATTGCTAGAACAGATGCAAATACAGTTGAAGGTTTAGATAAAACAATTAATCGAATTAAAGCATATGAAGGTGCAGGTGCTGATATGATATTCCCAGAAGCATTAAAAAATGAAAAAGAATTTGAAAAAGTAAGAAAAAATTCAAAAGGCTATTTGCTAGCAAATATGACTGAGTTTGGTAAATCAAAATTATTGGATAAAAAACAATTGGAAAATTTAGGATACAATTTAGTTATTTATCCAGTAACAACTCAAAGATTAGCTATGAAAAGTGCAGAAGAAGGTCTGAAATCTATTTTTAAAGATGGTCACCAAAATAATATAATAGACAAAATGCAGACTAGAAAAAGGTTGTATGAGCTCGTAGAATATGAGAAATACAATACGCCGGATAAGAAAATTACAGATTTTTCTACTGAGGGACACGAATAATGAGTGAAGAAATTAAAAAGGGTTTACTAGGAATAGTGGTTGATGAAACTACGATATCTCACGTTGTTCCAGAATTAAGTACTCTTACTTACAGGGGTTATACGGTGCAAGAATTATGTGACAAATGTGATTTTGAGGAAGTGGCCTACTTGGTTTTACACGGAGAATTACCAAACAAAAAACAATTAAAAAAATTTATTAAAGATGAAAGATCAGAGAGAAAACTTTCAAAACAAATTTTAAAAGATATCCAAAGAATGCCTAAAACTGCACATCCAATGGATGTAATAAGAACTTGTGTAAGTTTGATGGCTTTAGAGGATAAAGACACAAAAGATAATTCACCAAAAGCAAATATGAGAAAAGCTATGAGAATATTTGCTAAAACACCCACTGCTGTTGCTGCATATTTTAGAACCAGAAAAGGTAAAAAAATAATATCCCCTGATAAAAAACTATCTTTTTCAGAAAATTTTTTCAAAATGATGTTCAATAAAGTACCAGATAAAGAAATAGTAAGAGCATTTGATATATCTTTAATTCTCTATGCAGAGCATAGTTTTAATGTATCAACATTCACTGCAAGAACTATCACAAGTAGTCTATCAGATCTTCATGGTGCAATTACAGGGGCAATAGCTTCACTGAAAGGACCTTTACACGGGGGAGCTAACGAGGCTGTAATGCATATGATGAAGGAGATTAAAAAACCTGAAAAAGCAAAGACTTGGATTGAGAAAGCGCTTGCTAAAAAAAAAGTGGTTATGGGATTTGGTCATAGAGTGTATAGAACGGGAGACTCAAGAGTTCCAACTATGAAACACTACATGTTTAAAGTTGCTAAACTTTTAAAAAAGGAAAAATATACTCAAATGTATGAGATTCTTGAAAAAGTAATGTTAGAAAAAAAGAATATCCACCCGAATGTGGATTTCCCATGTGGCCCCACTTATTATATGATGGGTATAGATATTGATTTTTATACTCCAATATTTGTTATGTCTAGAATTACTGGATGGTCAGCTCATATTATGGAGCAACATGCTTCAAATAAATTGATAAGACCTTTATCAAAATACAAAGGTCAAGAAGTAAGAGAAGTGATGCTATTAAATCAAAGGTAATTAAATATCAATTATCGCAAATTTTTTATCAATCGTTCTTAGTGAAAGATTTTCTTTTTTCACATAATCATCGATGGCTTTTTTAACATCAGTTATATAGCTAGCATCTTCATAATCGTCACATACAATTGTTCCTTTTTTTCCTTTCATACTTTGATGAACAACTTTCAAATCATTGAAAGTTGTTTGATAGCTGTGACCCCCATCAATAAAAGCAAAATCAATTTTATCAATATTCAAATTTTTAAGTATTTCATTAGAATTTCCTTTATGTAAATTTACTTTTGTTTTAAATTTCTGTAAAAATTTTTTTACGCTTTCAATAGAATTTAAATTTTCTTTTAAATAAAGATTATAATAAATATGTTTTAAAGGATTTGAGAATTTTTGATGAGTTATATAATAAGGTTTTATTTCGTTATTATCTTCACTTTCTTCTCCGAAAAGATCTATACCTGTGTAGGAAAAGTTGCCTTGATGAATTAAATTTAAAAATTCACATACATTTCTTGAAGTTACCCCACAAAAAACACCAATCTCCAAAAAGTGATTTGGGTTTTTTTCATAAATTATTTCTATTAATTTATTTCCCCACTTAGGACTTAACCCAGTTTTTCGCCAATATTTTTTGAATTTGAAATTCAATAAATTTTAGGAAAATGCATCAACCCACGATCCTTTAGTTGAGGCTTTAGAGTATTCTGTAGCTCTACCTTCAAAAAAGTTCATATGTTCTACTGCATTAAGCATAGTGTCTAACCATGTTAATGGATTCTTTTTGACGTCGTAAATAGGTTCTAGTCCTAATTGAACTAAACGTCTGTTTCCAATAAATCTAATATAATCTTTAACTTCTTGAGCTGTTAGACCTTTCATTGGACCCATTTCAAATGCTAGATCGATGAAGGCGTCTTCATGATTAACTATGGTTCTGCAGGCTTCGTAAAGCTCTTTTTTCAATTTAGGTGTCCATATCTCAGGGTTTTCTTTTATAAACTCCCTAAATATTCTAATCATTGAATTACAGTGTAAAGTTTCATCTCTTACTGACCAAGTTACTATTTGGCCCATGCCCTTAAGCTTATTATGTCTAGGAAAATTCAAAAGAATTGCGAAACTAGCAAATAATTGAAGTCCCTCTGTGAAAGCACTGAAAACTGCAACGGTTTTAGCAATGTCTTCTTTTGAGTTAACGTTGAAGCCTTGCATATAATCATATTTATCTTTCATTTCTTTATACTTCATAAAAGCAGAGTATTCAGACTCTGGCATACCAATTGTGTCCAATAAATGTGAATAAGCGGCTACGTGAACGGTTTCCATCGATGCGAAAGCTGTCATCATCATTAGTACCTCTGTGGGTTTGAAAACACTCGTATAATGTCTCAAGTAACAATTGTTAACCTCAACATCCGCTTGAGTGAAAAATCTGAAGATTTGTGTAACTAGATTTTTTTCAGGTTGAGATAAATTTTTTTGCCAGTCTCTTACATCATCACCTAGCGGCACTTCCTCTGGTAACCAATGGATTCTCTGTTGAGTTAGCCACGCATCATAACACCAAGGGTATCTGAATGGTTTATAAACAGGATTTTCTACTAAAAGTCCCATTTTTTTTGGTTCTATAATTTTCTTAAAATTTTCTTTTGCTACTGACATGATAAACACTCCTCGTATTTGTTTTCTTCATTATTTGATTCTTTGTTAGCTTTATAAACGTTTTTTGTCACATCTGTTGAAGATCCAGTGTTAACGTTTTCAGCTCTTTGTATTGATTTAGATCTGCAATAGTACAGACTTTTCAATCCTTTTTTCCAAGCTTGAAAGTGTATTTGATGTAAATCTTTTTTATGTATATCGGCAGGAACAAATACATTTATTGACTGAGCTTGAGATATGTTTGGTGTTCTGTCTGCTCCTAGTTCTACAATCCATCTTTGATCAATTTCAAAAGCTGTCTTAAAAGTATCTTTTTCAATATCTGTTAAGAAATCTAAATGTGAAACAGATCCTTGATTAGTCGTGATTGAGGACCAAGTTTCATCGTTATTCTTTCCATGTTTTTCTAAAATTTTAGCCAAATATTTATTTCTTACGTTAAATGAACCAGATAGAGTTTTGTGTGTGTAACTGTTTGCAGCGATAGGTTCAATTCCGGGAGAAGCCCCTCCACAGATAACAGAAATTGAAGCAGTTGGAGCTATAGCCGTTTTGTTAGAAAACCTCTCTTTGATACCATACTCTTCGGCATCGGGACAAGAGCCCCTCTCTTCGGCTAATTTTACTGATGCTTGATCAGCTTTATCTTGTATGTGTTTGAAAATTTTTTGGTTCCATACTTTGCTCATTACTGATCCGAAAGGAATATTTTTTTGTTGAAAAAATGAATGTAAGCCCATAACTCCTAAACCTACACTTCTTTCTCTAGCCGCAGAATATTTTGCATTGTTAAAACTGTCTGGTGCTCTATTTATAAAATCAGACATTACATTATCTAAGAATCTCATTATATCTTCAATAAACATTGTATCGTCTTTCCACTCATCATATGTTTCGATGTTCAAAGAGGATAAACAACAAACAGCTGTTCTTTCTTTTCCAGCATTATCTATTCCAGTAGGTAATGTGATTTCGCTGCACAAATTAGATGTTTTTACTTTTAATCCAGCAAGTTTGTGATGTTGGGGAATTTGTCTATTAACTGTATCAATGAAAACTATATAAGGTTCACCTGTTTCAACTCTAGCGGTTAATAATCTGATCCATAGGTTTCTTGCAGGCATAGTTGATTGTACAGTTCCGTCCTTTGGACTTCTGAGTGCCCATTGACCGTCTGTTTCAACTGCTCTCATAAAATCATCTGAAACTAAAACACCGTGATGCAAGTTCAAAGATCTTCTGTTCACATCACCACCGGTTGGTCTTCTCATTTCAATAAATTCTTCAATTTCTGGATGATCTATTGGAAGATAACATGCTGCAGATCCTCTTCTCAAAGATCCTTGGCTAATAGCAAGTGTAAGTGAGTCCATGACTTTAATAAAAGGAATGATTCCAGAAGTTTTACCTACTTTACCAATTTTTTCTCCTATAGATCTCAAGTTTCCCCAGTAGCTTCCAATACCACCTCCTCTTGCGGCTAGCCAAACATTTTCACTCCAAAGACCAAGTATTCCCTCTAGGCTATCTCCTGCCTCATTCAAAAAACATGAAATTGGTAAACCTCTTTCAGTTCCACCGTTTGATAATACTGGTGTTGCTGGCATGAACCATAAGTTGCTTATATAGTTATATAATCTTTGAGCGTGTAAGTTATCATCAGCGTACACACTTGCTACTCTTGCAAATAGATCTTGAAATGACTCGTTTTGACCTAAATATCTATCTGTTAATGTTGCTCTACCAAAATCTGTTAGATTAGAGTCTCTAGATCTATCAATTTTAATTGTGATACCTTTGTCATTTTGAAATAATTCAGTATCACCTGATAAAGAGAATAAATCTGGTTTTTTGGGTCCATTGATAGCCATGTCATTTTGTTTTAACTGGCTTATATTGCCCATAGCTTGTTTTATTGCCAAAGATACGTTTTTGCTCATAAATTTACTTGTTTTATTGGTTAACTGTTAATAAACAACTATATGTTGTGTTACAGTATTGTTAATATACTATATAACATCTAAATCAATAGAACATTATAAGAACATTAAAATATTTTTGCAAGTGGAAAATTGTGTTAGTAAAATATTTAATAACAATGCCTTTAATCTTTAGTATTTATAATCCATGAAAATCAATCCAAGCGGTTTTAGAGAGTATGATGCGAGGTGGATCTTTGAAAAAGAGATAGATTTAGAGGGAATCACTAATTTAGGAAAAGGCTTAGGTTCACAAATCATAAATCGTACAAAAAAAGAAAACCCAAGAATAATCGTTGGTCACGATTATAGATCTTACAGTGAAAAAATTAAAAAAGCTCTTGCTGAAGGTTT
Source organism: uncultured Pelagibacteraceae bacterium (assembly GCA_902530455.1). GTDB lineage: Bacteria > Pseudomonadota > Alphaproteobacteria > Pelagibacterales > Pelagibacteraceae > Pelagilacustribacter. The sequence continues at coordinate 23,103 of CACAAD010000003.1, forward strand.
GGCTTCTACTGGGTGTAATGTTGAAGATATAGGATTGTCCCTTTCTCCTATGGTTTATTTTGCTCAATTTAATTTAAAATCTGATGCAATCGCGATGATTACAGCTAGTCATAATGAAAATGGATGGACTGGGGTAAAAATGGGTATCGAAAAGGGTTTAACACATGCTCCGGAAGAGATGTCTGAACTGAAAGATATAACTTTAAAAAACAAATTTAAATCAGGAAAAGGCAGCATTAAGAAAATTGACAATTTTAAGAATATTTACATGCGAGAATTGATAAAAAAAAATAAAATTAAAAAAAAAATTAAAGCTGTAGTAGCATGTGGAAATGGAACAGCGGGTATTTTTGCACCAAATATTTTAGAGGGTATAGGTTGTGAAGTAATAAAATTAGACTGCGATTTAGATTGGTCTTTTCCGAAATATAACCCTAATCCAGAAGATCTTAAGATGCTTCATGCAATATCTAAAGCGGTAAAAGATAAAAATGCGGATATAGGATTTGGTTTTGATGGTGACGGAGATAGATGTGGAGTAATTGACGAAAAAGGCAATGAAATTTTTTCTGATAAAATAGGTTTACTAATTGCTAGGAACTTGGCACCAAAACATAAGAAATCTAAATTTATTGTAGATGTTAAGTCAACCGGTCTTTACTCAAAAGATAAAGTTTTAGCGGAAAATAATTGTAAGACTATTTATTGGAAAACAGGGCATTCGCATATCAAAAGAAAAGTAAATACAGAAAAAGCTTTGGCTGGTTTTGAAAAAAGTGGACATTTCTTTTTTAATCAACCTTTAGGATATGGTTATGATGATGGTATTAATTCTGCAATTCAAGTTTGTCTTTTATTAAATGATCAAAATAAAAAAGTTAGCGAGTTAATGAACGAATTACCACATACATATCAAACTCCTACTATGGCCCCCTTCTGCAAAGACGAGGAAAAATATAAAGTTGTAAATGAAATGGTTGAAGAAGTTAAAAAGCTTCAAAAACAAAATGTTAAAATTGACAACCAAACAATTTCTGAAATTTTAACAGTCAATGGAGTGAGATTTTCTTTGGAGGATGGTTCTTGGGGTTTAATCAGAGCTTCATCTAATAAACCTTCTTTAGTTGTGGTAACAGAAAGCGCAACATCAGAAGAACGTAAAAGGAAAATATTCGAATTTATCGATAGTCTATTACAAAAGACTGGTAAAATCGGAGAATACGACCAAAAAATTTAAAGGGAAAAATATTCGTAAAGAAATCTAGTTCCTATTACCACTAAAAATAAACCAAAATATTTTGTCATTTTCTTTTTATTAACTCTATGACTAGTTTTAGCTCCTAATCTAGCCATAAAAGCTGTTATTGGAAAAAATATAAGAAATGCTGGTATATTTAAAAAGCCTATACTTAGAGGTAACTGAGCATTTAGATATGAACCAGATAATAAAAATCCTACGGCGCCAAAAAAGGCTATAATAAAACCAATGGCTGCCGCACTTCCTATCGCTTTATTTATAGGGTAACCAAAGAACTTTAAAATCGGCACATTCATTACTGCTCCTCCTATTCCCATAGGTGCAGATATGAAACCACTTACAATTCCTGCTATTATCCTGGATGGCAAACTTATTTTTACATCTAAATTTTCTTCTTTTTCTTTGAGGAATAGTAAATAAAAAGCTAAAATATAAACAACAATCGTAAAAAATAAAATCAGAGGTTTTGTTTTTAAACTTGCTGCTAAAATTGTTCCTAAAATAACTCCTGTAGCTACAAATATTCCATAACCTTTAACAATGTTGAAATCTACAGCTTTATGTTGATGGTGTGTAATTACAGAAACAATTGAAGTCGGAATTATAATTCCAAATGAAGTACCAACCGCTAAATGCATTAAATAAGTTGGCTCAATTCCTGAAGTACTAAAAATATAAAACAAAATTGGAACTGTAATTAAGCCGCCACCAATTCCAAATAAACCTGCAGCAAATCCAGCAGGAATTGCGGTAATTATCATAACAAAAATTAAATAATAAATTTCTGATTGGGGAAGAATATCCAAAATTATCTTTCTAAAGATATAGGGTTTGTTTTTTTAATCTTATCCATTATATGATTGACCTTTTGTAGGTCTGCATCTCTAATACACATATTTTTTGAAAGATATTGTTTCCAAGTTCTTGATCCGTTTTGACCATGAAATAATCCAACAGTATGTCTCATTATATGATTTAGTTGAACACCTTTAGATGTTTGTTCTTGAATGTAAGGAATTAATTTTTCCATAACATCACTTCTTGAAGGAATATTTTTGTTATTGAATATTTCTTTTTCAATATTGGCTAAAAAATAAGGTGAATGATAAACGGCTCTACCAATCATTGCGCCATCAACTTTTATTAAATGTTTTTTTATATCTTCAACTGATTTAATTCCACCATTTATAATAATTTCATCATTTTTAAAGTGCTCTTTAAGTTGGTAGACAAATTCATATTTTAAAGGTGGTATGTTTAAATTTTCTTTAGGACTTAATTTTTTCAATAATGCTTTTCTTGCGTGAATAATAAATTTTTTTGATCCAGCATCTTTGGTTGTTTGAATGAAAGATTTCAAAAATTCAAAGTCTTCGATTTCGTTGTAACCAATTCTTGTTTTAATTGTTACTGGTAACTTTGTTGATTTTGCCATAGCTTCAATACAATTTGCTACTAGGTCTGGTTCTTGCATTAAACACGCACCAAATTTATTTTTTTGAACTTTTTTACTTGGACATCCTAAATTTAAATTAATTTCATTGTAACCGTAATCTTCTGAAATTTTACATGCTTCGCTTAGCTCCTCAGGATTTGATCCTCCTATTTGAAGTGTTACTGGATTTGATATCTTATTAAAAGACAACAGTTTTTTTCTATCGCCTCTTATTATTGCATTTGCAACAATCATTTCTGTATATAAATGAACATTTTTACTAATAAGGCTTAAAAAATAAATTTCATGCTTATCAGTACAGTCCATCATTGGAGCAACTGAAATTGTTTTATTCATTATTTATCTTCTGTATTGTTAATTTCTTCTTTAAGCTCTAAAGGTTCCTCTTTTTCAGTTTCAATGTCTTCCTGCTTAATTTCAGGTTGTTCAGATTTGAGCTCGGATAATGCTTCTTTAGCTAAATTGCTTGTAGGTTTTTGATCAGGGGTTCTTCTAGTTCTTTTTGATGGTAAAACAGCTATGCCGCTTTTTGAGACTTGACCTTTGTATATGTTTTCAAAGTCATCATTAACCTCTTCTTCGGTATCTTCAAGTTCTTCAACTTCGTCAGGTTCTTTTCTAAGTCTTGTAATAGCATTTTTTTCCAGTTCTTTAATTGATAGTTTTCCATCTCCAATTTCTCTTAATGCAATAATTGTTTTTTTATCGTTGTCTTCTTCAACGAGCATAGGTGAACCAGAATTTAATTGGGCAGTCCTCTCTTTTGCTAATAGAACAAGATCGTATTGATTGTCGATTTTTTCTAAGCAGTCTTCTACGGTAATTCTCGCCATGATGAAGATTGTTTAGTCAATATATCCTAATAAATCAAGTATATTTTATAACTTTACTGGCTCAAGTTTTTTTCTAAAAATTATCAATAAAATTAAAGATACAACGATATAAGTTGCACCAATTAAAGCTATTCCCTCAATGGAAAACCCTCGGTCAATTAATACTCCAAATAAAGCAGTGCCAAAAGCTGTTGAAAATACCATTAGAGCTGTTGTTAAGGCTTTAATACCACCAATAAAATTTACTCCGTAAATTTCTGCCCAAGTAGAGGAGCCAAGAACATTTGCTAAACCGTTTGTAATTCCTATCAAGCCTAAAAATATAAAAGCACTTAAATCATATTCGAAAAATATAAGTGTTATCATTGATAATAGTAAGGGAATATTTACAATTGGGATTAGCTTTCTGCTCGTAAATTTGTCTACTAAAAAACCTGATAAGATAAGTGATAATATTGATGTTATTGAATAAAACATAAAAGCTTTTGGAATAACAAATATATTCCATCCTTTTGCTTCTGAAATAAATGATTGATATATAAATATTCCTGTTATTATCCATGGTCCAGCTAACATATTTAGTGATACAATATAAAATTTGTAATCTTTAATTACTTCTAGACGGGTCCATTGTTTGATTTGATCCTTTTTGTTGCTAGATAAATCTTCTTCTCTTGAGTCTAACTTAATAGTTTGAATACATTTAAATATAATAATTGGTAATAAAATTATAATAAGTAAAGCTATGCCTTGCCATACTATTCTCCATGAGTACAAAAGTGTAAGATAGGTAATGAAAACTGGTAAAATAAATTCAGCTGATGATAAACCAAACCATATAGTGCTCAAAGCCTTTCCTCTAGATTTATCAAAGAATCTTGAAATAGATGTTGTTGATGTATGGCTCATTAATCCTTGGCCAGAGAATCTCATAAGAAATATTCCAATAGCTAAAAAATAAATATTATTGATAAAAGAAAATAATAAAGAGGAAACTGAGAGTAAAATTACTACAAATAACGAATAATATAATAATTTAAAGTCATCAATTTTTTTTCCCGCCCAAATTAATAATAAACTTGAACATATTGTAGCTGAGGCATAAATAGTTCCAAATTGTCCGTGTGAGATATCAAGTTCTTTTCTTATTGGTGCGTTAAACAATCCCAAAAAAAAACTCTGTCCAAAACTTGAAAAAAATGTAAATATAAATCCAAATATTATTACTTTTTTATTAAGAGAGAGATTAATCATTTATGAGTTGTAAAGTTTCATTCATAGGCTTAGGTGTAATGGGATACCCTATGGCTGGATTTATATCAAAAGCCGGGCACAATGTAACTGTTTATAATAGAACAAAATCTAAAGCTGAAAAATGGATAAAAGAATACAAAGGTAATCTTGTGGAAACGCCAATGGATGCAGCAAAAGATAGCGATTTTATTTTTACATGCGTTGGAAATGATAACGATCTTAGAGATGTTACATTGGGTGATAAAGGTTTATATAAAACTGCAAAGAAGAATTCAATTTATATAGACAATACAACTGCTTCAGCAAATATTGCTCGTGAATTATACAAGGAGGCTAAAGCCAAAGGATTTAATTTTTTGGATGCTCCTATATCAGGTGGACAAGCTGGGGCTGAGGGTGGAACACTCACTGTAATGGTTGGTGGTGATGAGGTTCCGTTCCAAAAAGCTCAGCCCGTAATAAATTGTTATAGCAAGAAAATTAAACTTTTAGGTCCTTCGGGAAGTGGGCAGTTAACTAAAATGGTAAATCAAATTTGTATAGCCGGCTTAGTTCAAGGATTGTCGGAGGCAATTAATTTCGGAATGAATGCTGGTTTAAACATGCACGATGTAATTGAAGTAATTTCAAAAGGTGCCGCTCAATCTTGGCAAATGGATAATAGACATAAGACTATGATAGAAGACAAATTTGATTATGGTTTCGCTGTTGATTGGATGAGAAAAGATTTAAAAATTGCAATGGATGAAGCTAAGAAAAACAATTCTCCTTTACCAATAACAAAAATAATAGATGAATATTATGCTGAAGTTCAAAAAATGGGTGGACAAAGATGGGATACTTCTAGCTTGATAAAAAGATTTAGAAAATAGTGTCAGTAGAAAACGTCAGTTATTACGAAGACTTTAATGAGATTGAAAAAAAATTATGGGCATTGCTTATAAGAGCAGTAAATGATCGAAGTTCAGAATTTAGAACACCTGTGTTTATTTGTGGAGATAAGAACAACTTAGATGGGAGAGTTGTTGTTCTTAGAAAAGCAGATGAGAAAAATTTGTCTCTTCAATTTCATAGTGACATAAGATCAACTAAGATTGATGCAATCAAGAAAAATCCTAATAGCTCTCTCTTATTTTATGGAAAAAAAGAAAAAATACAGCTCAGGATGAAAGTAGAAAGTAAATTACATTATAACGATGAGATAACAAAAGAATCTTGGGTTAAAACAGGACATATTAGTAGGAAATGTTATTTAGTAACTAATGGCCCAGGTACAAAATCTGAAAAACCAACTTCAGGATTAGATAATAAGTTTGATAACTTTGATTTTACCAAAGAAGAAAGTGAAGCAGGATACAAAAACTTTTGTGTTATTAAATGTGAAATTAAAAGTATTGAATGGCTATATCTCGCTGCAAAGGGTCATCGTAGAGCATTAATTGAGTTTCAGGGATCTAAAAAATTTTCTTGGTTAATTCCCTAAATTTTTATATTTTTTATAATTTTTTACGTAATGTTCTGCGTTTTCTTTGATATGTTTTATCTCTTCATCTGTGACTTGTCTGATTACTTTTCCTGGACTTCCTATAACTAAAGATCTTTCAGGAATTTCTTTATTCTCTGTTATTAAGGCATTTGCTCCTATAATTGAATTTTTTCCTATTTTGACTTTGTTGAGAATTGTGCTTCCAATTCCGATTAAGCAATCATCTTCAATTATACAACCATGTAACATTACCAAATGTCCTACTGTAACATTTTTACCAATAGTTGCCGGACAACCTGGGTCAGTATGAATAACGCTTCCATCTTGTATATTTGAACCCTCGCCTATTGTGATTGGTTCTACATCTCCTCTTAAAGTTGCGTTAAACCAAACGTTCGCATCTTTTTTAAGGGTTACGTTTCCTATTAGAACTGAATTTGGTGCAAACCAACTTTCTTTGTCTATCTTTGGACTTATATTGTTGAAATTATAAATCATTAATATAATTATAATATAATATGGTCTTGACAAAAACCCCTATTTGTAATTTTGAGGAAAAAGCTCACAATTTTAATCTGAAAGGTGTAGATAATAAATTTTACATGCTGGATGATTGTAGAGGGAAGAATGGAACTTTAATCATGTTTATTTGCAATCATTGTCCTTACGTCAAAGCAATAATTAAAGAATTAGTAGAAGATATAAATGAGTTAAAGAAAAATGGAGTTGAAACAGTCGCAATTATGTCTAATGATACAAAAAATTATCCTGAGGACTCTTTTGAAAATATGTTGTCTTTTTCAAAACTTAATTTTTTTGAATTCCCATATCTCTTCGATAATAATCAGGAAATTGCTAAAAAATTTGGTGCAGTATGTACTCCAGATTTTTTTGGTTATAACAAGCTTTTAAATCTTCAATATAGGGGTAGATTTAGAGAATTAAAAAACCTCACTCCTATAAGAAACGGTCAAAGTGATCTCAAAAAAGCCATGTTAATGATATCTAAAACACAAAATGGTCCAAAAGAACAAATACCTAGCATGGGCTGTAACATAAAGTGGATTAAGTAATGTTTGTGATATCGACAAGAAACTTTCCTCCAGAAGTTGGAGGAATGCAAAATTTAATGGGAGGACTATCTTTATCTTTATTAAAGCATGGGCCAGTAAAAGTATTTGCAGAAAAAACTAATATGGAAAATAACTTTGATAAAAATGTAGGAATCAATATTACTCGTGTTTCAGGTCTTAAAATTTTTAGAAAATATAGAAAAGCAAATATAATTAAAGAATTTTCTCGACAAAATTCAGTGAGAGCCTTTTTTTTCGACCACTGGAAAAGTATTGAAAAAATAGATGATAAAATCTTGGCAAATACAACATCATTTTGTCTAATACATTCTAAAGAAATTAATCACGTCGAGGGAACACTTATAAATAAAAGAATGTTAAAGGCTTTAGACAAAGCAAGTTATGTAATTTCAAATTCTGAATTTACTAAAAAACTTGCCATTAAAAATGGTTTAAACGAAAAAAAAATTAAAATTATCCATCCTGGTTGTAACTATCCAATTAAAATTGATAACAAGAATCTAGATAAAGCAAAAGATTTGTTTAGAAATAGTTTTCCAAAAATAATTACAGTGGCGAGACTTGACAAGAGAAAAAGTCATCAAAATATTTTAATGACAATTAAAAATTTAAAACCGAGATTTCCAAACATTAAATATATTTCCATTGGAGATGGTGATGAAATGCAAAATCTAAGAAATTTAAAAAATGAATTAGGCCTTGGTAATGAGGTGTTACTCTTGAATGAGTCAACTGAACTATTAAAAGTGGCACTATTAGAACAGTCTAATCTTTTTTTAATGCCTTCAGTAATATACAAAAAATCTGTTGAAGGATTTGGAATATCTTTCATAGAGGCAGCCGCTTATGGAACTGGTTCTATTGGTGGTATTGCAGGTGGTGCCTCGGATGCCATTCAAGATGGGGTTTCAGGATATTTATGCGACGGTGAAGATTTAAATTCAATATATGAGACTATTGTAAAGTTTTACGATAATGAAAATTATAAGCAATTGGGTAAAAATGCTTTTACCTTTTCTAAAAATTTTCAGTGGGACAAAATTGTAAAAAAATATATTAAGCTAATCTAAATCCTCTTTGATTTTTTTAAGAATTTCATCAACTTTTAATTCACTTAAATTATTGACCGTTATTGTTTTAAAGTTGGTATTTCCTATATTAACTTTTTTTGCTGTAGTATGACTTCCAAATAAAGCAAGGCCTTTTTTATTTAAATGTGAGCAAATATGAGCAGGTCCTGTATCATTAGATATAATATATGCAGCTGAATTAATTAAGGAAATTAAAAAATTTATACTAACTGGTTGATTATCATCTAGAACAAGTTTTGCATTTAATTTTTTTGCCTCAGATATTTCATTTGGGCCAGGTGCAACTAGAATTGGGTATTTATTTTTATATATTTCTTTAATTTTTATTATCAATTCAGAAAAGTACGGCCACTTTTTTTTTACATGTTTTTTTGAGCAAAATGGAAAAATTAGAATATATTCTCCGTTAGTATATTGCTTTAAATTTCTTGAAATATCCATAAAGCCCCAATCTAAATTTATTGCTTGAGTGTTTTTAATAATAACGTTGCTTTTTTTTAATTGTTTTGTCATTCTGTGGAGGACAGAGTCTTGATTAAAATCTGACAATTTTTCACCTTCGTTTAAAGATGTTTCTGATGATGACCAAATAGGTTTTTTTAATAAATATTTTTTATAAAATTTTGTTCTGTTAGAATTTTGTAGATCAAAGACGTGGGAGAATTCATATTTATCTAACAAGATTTTTAAATCTTTTAAATAAAATAAATTCCACCTGGGTAATCTTTTATCTAAAATTACTCCATCTAAATAAGGACATGATGACATAAATTCTAAATATGAAATTGAAGTTAGAAGGAATATTTTTGAGGTTTTAAAAGAATTTTTTATGTCTTGAATAGCCCCATTTGCTTGTATTAAATCACCAAGGGATCCATGTTTTATTATTAAGATATTTGACATAATTTTAACTTTATATAATGAATTAATTAGTATAATCAAAAAAAAACTTTATGAATACAAAATTAAATCAAATATTAGCCGAAATTTCGGCAGGAGAACTGTTAGATAAAATTACCATTCTAGAAATAAAAAAAGAAAAAATAAAAGATAATCAAAAATTAAAGGATATAGATAAGGAGCTATTATCACTTACTAAAACTTCTAACGAAAAAATACCTGATAAAAAAAAAATAAACGATCTTATAATAGACTTAAAACAAATAAATCTTAAGCTTTGGGATATTGAGGAAAATAAAAGGCTAGCTGAAAAAAATCAAAAATTCGATGAAAAATTTATCGAACTTTCAAGAGATGTTTACAAAACTAATGATGTTAGAGCAAAAATTAAATTAAAAATTAATGAGATTTTAGGATCTAATATAAAAGAAGTTAAATCCCACTATTAATCAAAGTAAACACTTGGAATAGTTTTTCTTAATTTAAAAGGTTTTTTTGGATCTATAGTTGTTGTAATAACTCCTTCGCGTTTTCCAAGTTCTTTTAAAATTTTACCATCGGGAGAAACTATCATAGAATGTCCGTATGTTTTTCTACCGTTACAGTGTTTTCCAGCTTGACCAGGGGCAAATACATAAGAAAAATTTTCTATTGCTCTAGCTTTTAATAAAGTGTGCCAATGTTTCTTGCCTGTTGTTTCTGTAAACGCTGAAGGAATACTTAAAAATATAGCTCCTTTTTTTGACATTTTTCTGTACATATTTGGAAATCTTAAATCATAACATATTGAAAGTCCTAATTTGCCCCATGGAAGTTTTACTACCTTAATGTTTTTTCCTGGTCTAAAAGTTTTTGACTCAAAATATTTTTCTGATTTACTAAGTTTAGCGTCATACATATGAATTTTATCATAGAATGTCTTTATTTTTCCTTTATTATCGATCAAAACAGATCTATTAAGAAGTTTTTTTTTATTTTTAATAATTAAAGATCCTATTAAAATCCACTTTTTATATTTTTTCGCTAATCTTTTAACACCTAAAAGGTAAGAGTCATTATTCATAGTAGTCGAAACTTCTAAAAGTTTTTTTTTATTTAATGAAAATTTTGATGATACTTCAGGTGTAATAATAAGATCAGCTTTTTGGCTCACTGCTTTTTTGATCAATCTTTCACTTCTTTTAAGATTGCTTTTTATGCAGTCAGAAGAACATAGTTGAATACAAGAAACTCTAAACATTAATAATTATTCTATGGAATTAAAAAGGATTATACTAGTATTAAGTTAATAGGTAATGTTTGAGTTTAATGCATAATTGATGATGCAAAATTCCATTTACAATCAAAACTTGGCACATATGCGCCTGAAATTTTTACATTACCAAAGTTCTTTTCAAGTACATTACACCACTTGTCGACCTGTTTAGGTTTTTTATCTTGGCTTCCTACTTGAGCCGTTATCACTCCACCTTTTTTGAGAATTCTTTTTAATCCACGCATATTTTTTTTTGCTAAATCAATACAATATTGATCGTCATTTAGATCTACAAATATTTTATCATACTTTGAGTCTTCTATTTCTTTAATACTTTTAAAAGCATCTCCCCAAAAAGTTTTAATTTTGTTACTTTTTTTTACCTTCGTGCATACTTTTGGCAAATGTTTATAACAAACGTCTACTATTTCAGGATCTAACTCAAACCAATCAATAAAATTTGAATTATTATCTAAACAAGCTCTAGCTACACCCCCATCGCCGCCTCCAATAATAGCGATGTTATTATTTTTTTTACTAAGATCATAGCTAGACTTAAAAAAACTTGAACTATAAATTTTCTCGTCTTTTTCTGCGACTTGTATCTCATGATCAATAAATAAAGCGTGACCAAACTCCTCTAAATCCATAATTTCAACAAATTGACCAACTTTTGAAGTAAATTTTTCTAAAACGTTTTTAACGACATAAAACTTTTTTTGTCCTGGAGTACTATAAATATCATCATAGAGTCCGATACTGCTTCTATCAAAAGCATTTGTAATTACCCTTTCGTGCTGAATTTCTTTCCTTAAAATTTTTAATGCAACTTTCGGATTCACTTTTCCGCATGTAAAAAAATCAAAACTAATTACGCCTTTTTCTGGAAAAGTGTGAAAGCTAAAATGACTTTCCGCAAGTAATGCAACAAGTGTAAAACCTTGTGGTTGAAACTGATGAGATGCTACATTTAAAATTTCAACTTTTGCCGCTTTAGCAATTGTGTATATGATTTTTTCGTAAAATTCGGGGGTGTAGTCTTTTTTTACACCAAGAAAATCAATTGTAATGTGCTCACCAACTTTAACCATAAAAAATTACCCTTTTTTATAATTTTTGAACTTCCCTAAGACTATTTTCATTTCTTTTTTAGAAAGAATCTTAGGTATTCCGATTCTTATGGCATTAATGTATTGATGGCAAATATTTTCGATCTCTTGTGCAAGCTCAAAAGTGTTTTCCAAATTTTCACCAAAAGCAACTTGACCATGATTAGCAATCAAACAGGCTGTCCTATTTTTTAAAGCTTTAATAATATTTTTAGAAAGATTTTTAGTTCCAAAAGTTGCATATTTAGTGCATTTAATGTCCTCTCCACCTGCAACTGCAACCATGTAGTGAAAAGCTGGAATGTTTTTTTGATGTGAAGATACTGCTGTAGCGCAAGTTGAATGAGCGTGAACAATAGCTTTGGCTTTGATTTTATTCACATAAATATCTTGGTGAAATCTCCATTCTGATGAAGGTTTTCCTTTTTTTTTATCAAAAATTCCTTTTAATGAAATAAAGACTATGTCTTTAGGTTTTAGTGAAGAATACTTCCTTCCTGAAGGAGTTATATAAAAACCTTCCACACCTTTTTCTTTTGCTCTAACTGATATATTTCCAGATCTTAAAGCGGATAGATTGGTAACGTTTAATTTTTTTGAATATTTAATTACTTCTGTTTTAAGTTTGCTCACTTAAATAATCCTCTTAATCCTTCTTCTGAAGCTTCACAAATACCTTTTTCTGTAATTAATCCTGTAACTAGTTTTGCAGGCGTTACATCAAATGCTAGGTTTAATGATTTGCTTTTCTGCGGGTAAATTCTTATTTTTTTAATATTGTTATCTTCATCAACTCCTTCAACGTGAGATAATTCTTCAGGGTTTCTCTCTTCAATAGGTATTTGTTTGTGATCTTTGATATTCCAGTCAATTGTTGAACTTGGTAATGCAACATAAAAAGGAACGTTATTATCTTGTGCAGACAATGCTTTTAAATAGGTGCCAATCTTATTGCATACATCTCCATTTGATAAGGTTCTGTCGGTTCCAACAATGCACATGTCGATCTTTCCTCTTTGCATTAAAATTCCTCCAGTATTATCTGTAATAATAGTATTAGGAATTTTTTCCTCATTAAGTTCATAAGATGTTAAATTAGCCCCCTGATTTCTTGGTCTTGTCTCATCAACCCAAACATGTACTTCTATTCCTTTTTGGTGTGCGTGATAAATTGGTGAAGTTGCTGTACCCCAGTCTATTGTCGCTAACCATCCTGCATTACAATGAGTTAAAATATTTACTACATCTTTTTTCTTTTTAGATATTTCCTGAATAATTTTAAGTCCATTAATCCCTATATTTTTGCAAAACTCTACATCTTCCTCTGTAATTGCTTTTGCCTCATCTAAAGCTATTTTCAAAATGTCGCTGTTATTAACTCCCGATAATTTTTTCATCATACGATCTACTGACCATTTCAAATTTATTGCCGTAGGTCTTGAGGAAATTAAGTCTTCACTTGATTTTTTTAAAAAGTATAAATCGTTTTTTTCAATTATAGACAGAACTAATCCATAGGCCGCAGTAGCTCCTATAAGAGGCGCACCTCTTACCTCCATATTTTTTATAGCGTTAATTGCATCTTTTATGTTTTTTAAACTTTTAATTATAAATTTATGCGGAAGTTTGGTTTGATCAATGATTTTAACCTCATTATTTTCAAACCAAATTGTTCGGTAATTCTTACCTTCAATTTTCATTTTTTTAAAACTCTACCAGCTATATGTTTTAACTTTTTAACAGTACTTTTAGTTTGAAATTTTTTTGGTGTAATTATTGCAGTATCTAAACAATCATTAGCAGGATCTCCTTTTGTGTTAAAAGACTCAAAAGTTTTTATTATTTCAATAATCATATTTTGAGCATTAGAGGCATTCTGCTGCAAAGTTTTTATAACGGTAGGAACATCTACAACGTCATGATCTGGATGCCAACAATCAAAATCTGTGACCATTGCAACTGTACAATATCTAATTTCTGCTTCTCTTGCTAATTTAGCCTCTGGCATATTTGTCATTCCAATTACATCTGCTTTCCAAGTTCTATACATTTTAGATTCTGCTAAACTTGAAAATTGTGGTCCCTCCATAACTAAATATGTTCCTCCTACCTGATGTGGTATTTGACATTTTACAAGAGCCGACTCGCTGCATTTCATTAATGCTGGACTTGTGGGTTTTGCCATTGAGACATGAGCGACTATTTCTTTATCAAAAAAAGTTTTAATTCTTGCAAAAGTTCTATCAATAAATTGATCAACTATCACAAAAGATCCAGGTTTTAAGTGCTCTTGTAGAGAACCAACAGCTGAGACAGATACAATGTCTGTTACTCCCATTTTTTTAAGCGCCTCTATATTGGCTCTAAAATTTATATTTGATGGACTTATTCTATGTCCTCTTTTATGTCTCGGAATAAAGTAAACCTCCTTTTTGTTTAATGTTGCTGATAAAATTCTATCTGAAGGCTCACCCCAAGTAGTACTCACCTTTTTCCACTTAATATTTTCTAAACCTTCTATTTGATAAAGGCCGCTTCCACCAATTATCCCGAGAATTCTTTTTTTCATTATTTAAAATCTAGCCTTTTTTTGTTAAATATTGAAGCTAAATATGGATTTAAAAAAATATATAAGATCTATACCTGATTACCCTAAAAAAGGAATACTGTTTAGAGATATCACCACTTTAATTAAAAGCCCTCAAGCATTTAAATATACAGTAGATAAAATTATTGAGATTTCAAAAAAAATCAAATTTGACAAAGTTTCAGCTATTGAGTCCAGAGGTTTTATTTTTGCGTCAGCAGTATCTTATTTGCTTGATAAACCTCTCATTCTTTTAAGAAAAAAAAATAAGTTGCCTGCGGAAAGGCATTCTGTTGACTTTAAGTTAGAATACGGTGAAGCAACTATTGAAGTTCATAAAGACTCGATAAATAAAAATGAAAATATTTTGGTTATAGACGACTTAATTGCTACAGGAGGAACTGCCGATGCTGCAGCAAAACTCATTGAATTGTCTGGAGGATCAGTTGCTGGTTTTATATTTGTAATAAATCTTTTTGATTTACCAGGCAAAGATCTTCTTAAAAAAAAGTCTTATTTTACTGAAAGTTTGATTGAATTTCCTGGGCATTAAATCTCCTTTTTTTTCCAAGTATCTGGGGTTAGCTCATTATTTATTTCTAAATTTATATGATACTCAAATGGCTTAACGCCTCTCTTTTTAATATAATCAAATGTTTTTTGAATTCCCTCTTTAAGTGAAACCTTTGTTTTGTAATTTAATAATTGTCTTGCTTTGTCGGCTGAACAAATTGCGTGCTTCACTTCTTGTGGTCTATCCTTTTTATAAATTGGGGGTAAATTTATACCAGTTATATTTGAACAAAGTTCAGCAACTTTATTAATTGTAACAAATTCTTCATCTGGTCCAATATTAATTATTTGTTTGTTTAACTTTTTTTCATCTAACATTGGTATTAAACAGGATAAACAATCGTCAATGTACGAAAAGCATCTTGTTTGCTCGCCATCTCCATATATTATTGGCGCCTTGCCTTGCATCATTCTATTAATCATTATTGAAACAACATTTCTGAATGGATCATCATATTTTTGTCTTGGACCAATTATATTGTGAGGAACAGCAATCACCCATTCAATCTTATTTAGTTCACATAAATTAATAAGAACTTGCTCAGCTGCAACTTTAGAAATAGCATAAGGGTCGACTGGCTTTGGTTTCATTGTTTCGATAAATGGATATTCTTGTGAACCATATCTTGCCATTGATGAACAAAAAATTATTCTTTTTACTTTTTCATTTACAGCTGCTGAAAAAATAGAAACTGAAGCTAAGTAATTATTTTTAGTTATCTCATATGGTGAAAAAACTGACAAACCCTCATGAGCTGTGGCCGCGCAGTGATAAACTATTTGGACCCCTTTCATAATTTCTTTTATTTTTTCAAAATCACAACAATCAATATTATGAAATTCTACTCCATTTGGGATATTATCTTTATAGCCACCGATCATGTTGTCTATTCCAATGACTTTATGACCTAATCCTGAAAGTTGCTCTGATAAATGGGATCCTAAAAAACCAGCGACTCCTGTAACAAGTATTTTATATTGATTATTGCTCACTGCAGAATATTTATAATTTTAATTAGTATAAATCAACTTTAATTAATTTTGGGTCTATACCAAGACTTTCTCATTAATATTGAATTTAGTATTCCCTTTAATCTACAATGATAAATATCTTTTTTTTCTTTATTTAAAACAATTTTAAAAAAACATGTTTTAAAAGTAGCCGATATTAATTTTGGTAATATCTTTAAAAAGGCAATTATATAACCGTAGTGTTTATAATGAAAATAAAAAGTTGACCACATCCAATGCCAATTTCTTGATTTTTCCATCTCATGATTTATTGACCCATCATGAGAAGTTCCTCCTGTATGATTAATTTTAATATTCGTATCTAAAAATATTTTTTTGTTATTTTGAATTAGTCTTTTGCAAAAATCTATCTCTTCAAAATAAATAAAAAAGTTTTCATCAAAAAATCCTACATCTTTACACTGCTCTAAGTTTAAAAACATTGCAAAACCCTTTACATTTTTAACTTCAAAAATTCCATTTTTTTTATTCATTGTTGACTCTTGATTATTTTTTTCTTGGATAAAAGGAGCAATAATCGCGAAGTGAGGTTTTTTATTAGCTGTTAAAAAAAAATTATCAATTGCTTTATTTTGTACTTCTGCGTCTGGATTTATTATCAAGGCGTACCTCGTATTCACCATAGTCAAGCCAAGATTATTTCCTTTTGCATAACCCAAGTTTTTATCGGACAAAATACAATTTATATTCGAATATTCTTTTTCTAATTTTTCTTTTAATTTTTTATCGTTAGAATTTTCTATGATTATAATTTTAAAGTCTTTTCCTAAAGATTTTACACAGTTTAAGATCTTAGTTTCACTCTTAAAAGACGTGATAACTG
>CACAAD010000004.1 GCA_902530455.1 uncultured Pelagibacteraceae bacterium
AGAAGGAAAAAAAATAGGAAATTAAATGGCAACAAAAAAAGCAGGTGGATCATCGCGAAATGGACGAGACAGTAAAGGACGAAGACTTGGAGTTAAAAGATACGGTGATCAATTAGTTATACCAGGAAATATTATTGTTAGACAGAGAGGAACCAAAATTCATCCGGGAAATAATGTTGGAATTGGAAAAGATCATTCAATCTATTCTTTAATCAAAGGTAAAGTAAAATTTAAAAAATCAAAACTTAACAGAACTTTTGTTTCTGTAATCCCCAGCTAAAAATATAAATAACTTAAATTATTTATATCGATAAAATGAAATTTTTAGATCAAGCAAAAATTAATTTAAAAGCCGGTAATGGTGGCTCAGGTTCAGCGAGTTTTAGAAGGGAAAAGTATATTGAATTTGGGGGACCTGACGGTGGAGACGGTGGTGATGGAGGTTCAATTTTATTCGAAGCCGAAAGAAATTTAAATACTCTAATCGACTATAGATACTCACAACATTTCAAAGCTGAGAATGGAAAACCCGGGAGTAAAAAAAATAAAACTGGGGCAAATGGAAAAGATTTAGTTTTGAAAGTGCCCATTGGAACGCAAATCTATGAGGAAGATAATAATACAATAATTTATGATTTTAAAAAAAATAATGAAAAATACTTAGTAGCTTCAGGTGGTAAAGGCGGGCTGGGTAATGTGAGATTTAAAAGCTCGACCAATAGAGCCCCAAGAAAAAAAACTGATGGAAAAAAAGGTGAAGAGTTTTGGATCTGGCTTCAATTAAAAATAATTGCAGATGTCGGAATAATAGGTTTACCAAATGCAGGTAAATCTAGTTTACTTGCATCTTTAACTAGAGCAAAACCAAAGATAGCTAATTATCCGTTTACTACAATAAACCCAAACCTTGGAGTTACCTATTATAACAATAAAGAAGTTACTTTAGCGGATATTCCTGGTTTAGTTGAAGGGGCTCATAAAGGCATTGGCCTGGGTGACAAATTTTTAAGACACATTGAAAGATGTAAAATATTACTGCATTTAATCGACTTAACAGAAAATAATTTGGCTGAGAATTATAAAAAAATTAGATCCGAACTTAAAAGCTATGACTTATCATTGTCTAAAAAAATGGAAATCATTTACTTTAATAAGTCAGACCTTGTTGAAAAAAAAATTCTTAAACAAAAACTTGATGTTTTTAGTAAAAAAATTAAAAAAAACTATAAAATTATTTCTGTATTCAAAAAGGATGATATACAAACTATAAAGAAAGTGCTTGTTACAAATATTAACAAATGAAATTTTAAAATGGTTGCAAAGCTGTCTACTATAAAAAGAAAAATTAAAAATGGAGAAAAATTAGGATTCTCAGAAAGAGCTAGAGCTGTAAACAAAGGGCTATTGCCAAGTAAAGCAAAAAAGAAGAAAAATGTTAATAGATAATTCAAAAAAAATAGTTATTAAACTTGGGTCTAGCACTGTAATAGATAAAAAAGGAAATTTTAAAAAAGCATGGGTAAATAGTTTAATTAAAGACATTAAAAAATATAAAAAAAATAGAGATATCGTTATTGTTTCCTCTGGTGCTATTGCTCTTGGACAAAGTTATTTAAAAATAAAAACAAAAAAAATTAAGCTTGAGATGAGCCAAGCTATAGCTTCGATTGGACAAATACATTTAGCTGAAGAATTTCAAAAAATATTTCAAAAAAATAATTTTAAAGTTGGACAAATTTTAATTTCACCAGATGATACTGAACAAAGAAGAAGAGCTTTAAATGTTAAAAGAACATTTGACAATTTATTTAAATTAAAAGCTATACCAATAGTTAATGAAAACGATACTACTGCTACGTCTGAAATTAAATATGGTGACAATGACAGATTGGCGGCAAGAGTTGCTCAGATTATAGGTGCTGATACATTAATAATCTTTTCAGATGTTGATGGCCTTTATGACAAAGCAACTAAAAAAAAATTAATTAAAGAAGTTAGGAATTTAAATAGCAATATTTATGAACTGGCTGACAAAAAAACTACAAATTATGGTTCTGGAGGAATGATTACAAAACTTGAGGCTGCTAAAATTTGTATGAACGCTGGTTGTCATATGTTTATTGGTAACGGAAATAGGAAAAATCCAATTAAGTATATGGTGGAAAAGAAAACATTTACAAAATTTATACCTAAAATATCTACAATGGCTGCAAGAAAAAAGTGGATAGTAAGTTCATTAAATTCGCACGGCACCATTTTCGTAGATAAGGGAGCGGCTAATGCACTAAAAAATGGAAAAAGTTTGTTGGCCGCAGGTATAAAAACAATTACTGGTGAATTTGATAAAGGAGAAAATATCTTAATAGCAGATCAAGATAATAATAAACTTGCTAGAGGTTTAGCATCCTTTTCATCTAGTGAGATAGTGAAAATTAAAGGCAGACAAAGTGATGAAATAGAGAGAATACTGGGGTATTCTAGCAAATCCGAAGTTGTTCATAAAGATGATATGGTGAGACTTTAATATGAAAAATATTTTATTAATAGGACAAAATTCAAAACTTGCATTTGAAAACTTAAAAAAAATAAATCACAAAAGAATTAATAAAACTTTAGAAGATTATATTAAACTTATTTCATTAAATAAAAAAAGAATTATTAAAGAAAATAAAAAAGATGTAAAAAATTTAAAAAGACATAATGTTTTAGATAGACTAATTTTAAATGAAAAAAAAATTGATGGTATAATAGATTCTATTAACGAAATAAAAAAATTTTCTAATCCTATCGGCAAAGTGCTGGAAAGTTGGAAAGGAAAAAACAAACTAAACATAAAACGAGTTACCACTCCTATTGGTGTTATAGGTATAATCTACGAAAGTCGACCGAATGTGACGGCAGATGTTGCGGCTTTATGTTTAAAATCAAGCAATTGTGTAATTCTAAGAGGGGGTAGTGAAGCTTTTTACTCAAACAAAATTCTTTCAGATTTATTTAGAAAATCTTTAAAAAAAAATAAAATTAATCAAAATTGTCTTCAATTTATTAAGAATAAAAATAGAAAAATTGTAGATTTTTTATTGTCTAAAATGAGTAAATATATAGATGTAATAGTTCCAAGAGGTGGGAAAGGTTTAGTAGCTAAAGTTCAAAAATATTCGAATATACATGTAATTGGTCACTTAGAAGGTCTTTGCCATATTTATTTAGATAAAGAAAGCAATCTTAAAAATGCTATTAAAGTGATACTTAACGCAAAAATGAGAAGAACGAGTATTTGTGGAGCCTTAGAAACACTTTTAATAAATGAAAGGATTTTAAAAACTAAAGGCATTAAAGTTATCAATTCTCTTATAGATAATGGCTGTGAGGTTGTAGTCGATAAAAAGATTAATAAATTTTTTAATAATAAATTAAGACTAGCGAAGGAATTAGATTGGAAAACAGAATATCTTGATGCTAAATTATCAATTAAAAGTGTTAGCGATGTTAAAGAAGCGGTCTCACACATTTTAAAATATGGAACAATGCACACAGATTGTATAATTTCTAATAACAAAAATAATACTTCATATTTTCTAAACAACGTTAATAGTGCAATAGCAATGCATAATGTTTCTACCCAATTTGCTGATGGTGGAGAGTTTGGTTTCGGGGGGGAAATTGGAATTTCAACGAATAAATTGCCGCCAAGAGGTCCAGTAGGTCTTAATCAATTAACTTCTTATAAATATGTAGTAAGAGGTAATGGTATTACAAGACCTTAGATCTTATGGCAAAAAATAAATTTGAAAATATTGGTATTCTAGGTGGAAGTTTTGATCCTCCACATAAAGGTCATTTATATATTAGTAATAAAAGTATAAAACTTTTAAAATTAAAAAAATTAATTTGGGCAATTACAAAAAAAAATCCTTTTAAAAAGAGACCTTTTTTTTCTTTAGCCTTACGAAAAAAATTATGCCTTAAATTAATTAAAGGCCACAAAAAAATCCAATTAAATTATTATGAAGATAAGTTAAAATCAAAAACTTCAATAGCTTTGGTGAAATTTCTAAAAAAGCGTAAAAAATTCAAAATTTTTTATATAATTGGTTCGGACAATCTTATTAAATTTCACAAATGGAAAAGCTATAAAGAATTATTGAAACTGAGTATTTTAGTTGTTTTTTCTAGAAAAGGATTTGATACAAAAGCGCAAAAATCTGTTATAGTGAAAAATCTGAAAGAGAAAAATATAAAATTTGTTAAAAATTTGAAGATTAATATATCTTCTACACAATTAAGAAATAAAGTTATTAATGGAAGTAAAAAAAGTTAAAAAAATAATAGAGAACACATTAAATAAAAATAAAGCGAACAATATAGTAACTATTGACCTTAAGCATAAATCTTACATTGCGGACTATATGATTGTTGCCTCTGGTACTTCTTCGAGACACTTACAGTCATTATCAGAAAATCTTTTATCAGAACTTAAAAAGTATGGTTTAGATAATTGTAGAATAGAGGGATTTGAAAGCAATGATTGGAAATTGGTTGATGCTATAGATGTTATAGTTCATTTGTTTCACCCTGAAAAAAGAACTTTTTATGATCTTGAAAAAATGTGGTCTGAAGATTTGCCAAAAGAAAAAGCTTTAATATGAAAATTTATTTAAAAACAATTTTTATTTTATTTGTTTTCTTCAATACACAAAGTTACTCAAATACTGCATCTGATGAACTTTATAAAAAAATTGATTTGTTTGGAGAGGTATTAGAAAAAATTAAACAAGAATATGTTGATGAAATAGATCAAGCTGATGTGATGGACTCAGCCATCAACGGCGTATTACAATCACTAGATCCATATTCTGCTTACATGTCTCCAGATCTATTTAAAAGTATGCAAACTGAGTCTAGAGGTGAATTTGGAGGATTAGGAATCGAAATTGGGATGGAGGCTGGTGTTGTAAAAGTAATTGCTCCTATTGCAGATACCCCAGCAGAAAAAGCAGGGATTAAGGCAGGAGATTATATTGTAAGGATAAATAAAGAGCAGGTCCAGGGTAAAACATTAATGGAAGCTGTTAAACTAATGAGAGGGCCAGTCGGTTCTAGTATAGAACTTACTATCAGAAGAAAGGATGTAAAGAAGTCTTTAGTTTTTAATGTACAAAGACAAATAATTGAAGTGAAGTCAGTCGAGTCGAAGATTTTAGGTATTGGTAAAAATATTGGGTACATAAAATTAAAATCCTTTAATGAAAATAGTGATAAGCAATTTATTAAAAAAATTAGAAATTATGAAAAACAAAAATTAATAGGTTATATAATTGATTTAAGAAATAATCCAGGAGGTCTTTTAAATCAGGCTGTTGCAATTACAGACTTTTTTTTAGAGGAAGGAGAGATTGTATCCACCAAAGGCAGAAGAATTAGTGAAACCAGAAAATTTTTTGCTAGAGCTGGTGATGGGATTCGAGGAAAGCCTGTAATAGTTTTAATTAATAATGGATCAGCATCTGCATCGGAAATTTTTGCTGGCGCTCTTAAAGATCATAAAAGAGCAATAATACTTGGGGAAAATTCATACGGAAAAGGATCGGTTCAATCAATAATTCCTCTTAAAAACGGAGGTGGTATAAGACTTACAATTTCTAAATATTATTTACCATCAGGAAAATCAATTTCTGAAGTTGGTGTTTCACCAGATATTCTTGTAAAAGAACAAAATCAGTTTGAATTTGACACTGATAATGACAACCAATTAAATTATGCTGTCAAACTTTTTCAATCTTAAAAAATGCTAAGTAAACTTCCCATGAGACGAGGTGTTGGAATAATAGTATTAAATAAAAATAATCAGGTGTTTGTAGCAAAAAGAAAAGATAATCCGATAGATAGGTGGCAAATGCCCCAAGGAGGTATAGATACTAATGAAACTCCATTTATTGCAATGAAAAGAGAGCTTGCAGAAGAAACAAGTATAACAAAAATTAAAGTATTAAAAGAAGTTGAAAATTGGCTAGAGTACGAATTACCGCCCTATTTATTAGGAAAAATTTGGAAAGGCAAATACAGGGGTCAAAAGCAGAAATGGTTTATAGTTAAGTTTATCGGAAGCGACAATGAAATAAACTTAAATACAAAACATCCAGAATTTATCGAGTGGAAATGGATAGACTATAATTTATTAACTGATGTGATAGTAGAGTTTAAAAAGGATGTTTATAAAAAATTAAAAATTGAGATTAAAAATTTTTTTAATTAATTTGTTTTAAAGTTTCTATTTTATAATTTAAAATATATTTTTGTTTATCTGAGATTTGACTAGTGGAAAGTTCCTTTTCAGCCTCTTGGATCATATTGTTTTTGTGTTTAGCATTAATCAGCTTTAAACTTTGAATTGTAGTTGCTAATATCAAAAGATTATTATCTGAAAATTCTACAGTTCCATCCTCTGTAAAGAACTTTTCATTTTTTCCAATCTCTATTATGCCAGGTCTTAAATAAGTTATCAAAGGAATATGGTCTTTAAGGATCGTAACCTGGCCTTCAAAACATGGAAGAATCGCTTCATCTGTATTTCCCGAAAAAATACTTCTGTCTGGACTAATTATTTCAATTTTAAATTCTTGTGACATTTAATCTATGAGTCTTTTTTAAGTTTTTCTGCCTTTTCAATTACTTCTTCAATCGATCCCACCATGTAAAAAGCTGCTTCAGGTAAGTGGTCGTGCTCACCTTTGCATATGGCATCAAAACCTTTTATTGTGGATTCTAAGTCAACTAATTTTCCTGGGGATCCTGTAAATACTTCAGCAACAAAAAAAGGTTGCGATAAAAATCTTTGTATTTTTCTTGCTCTTGCTACTGTAAGCTTATCCTCCTCTGACAATTCGTCCATTCCAAGAATAGCAATGATATCTTGTAAAGATTTATACGCTTGTAGTATTCTCTGAACTTCTCTAGCAACTCTGTAATGCTCATCTCCAACTACTCGTGGATCTAATATCCTAGAGGTAGAGTCTAATGGGTCAACAGCAGGATAAATACCCAGCTCAGCAATCTGCCTTGAAAGTACTGTTGTTGCATCTAAGTGTGAAAAAGAAGTAGCAGGCGCTGGATCAGTAAGATCGTCAGCTGGAACATATATTGCCTGTACAGATGTAATTGATCCCTTTCCTGTTGAAGTAATTCTTTCTTGTAAATTTCCCATATCTGTAGCTAAAGTTGGTTGATAACCTACTGCAGATGGAATTCTACCTAACAAAGCAGACACTTCTGAGCCTGCTTGAGTAAATCTAAAAATATTATCAACAAAAAATAAAACATCTTGACCCTCTTGATCTCTAAAATATTCCGCAACAGTCAATCCAGTTAATGCTACTCTAGCCCTGGCACCAGGTGGTTCATTCATTTGACCATAAACCAAGGCTGCTTTAGAACCTTTACCATCTTTTTTAATTACTCCTGACTCAATCATTTCATGATAAAGATCATTGCCTTCTCTAGTTCTCTCACCTACGCCAGCAAAAACTGAAAATCCTCCGTGAGCTTTTGCAATATTGTTTATTAATTCCATAATAGTTACTGTTTTTCCAACTCCTGCCCCACCGAATAAACCAATTTTTCCACCTTTGGCATAAGGAGCTAATAAATCTATAACTTTAATTCCGGTTACAAGAATTTCAGTCTCTGTGGATTGATCTGTAAATTTGGGTGATGGTCTATGTATAGGCCACTTTTCTTTAGTTTTAACATCTCCCTTTTCATCTATAGGTTCGCCAATAACATTAATAATTCTTCCTAGTGTTTCTGGGCCAACTGGCACACTAATGGGGGCATTGGTATTTAAAACTTTATCTCCTCTTTTAAGTCCCTCGGTTGAGTCCATTGCAATAGTTCTCACACTATTTTCCCCTAAGTGCTGTGCAACTTCTAAAATTAATTTATTACCTCCATTATTGGCTTCTAAAGCTGTGTAAATTTCTGGGAGTTCCTCTTTAAATTTTACATCTACAACAGCGCCGATTAGTTGAGTAATTATACCTTCTTTATTCATTATAAACTTTCTGCTCCTGAAATAATTTCAATAAGTTCTTTAGTAATAGATGCTTGCCTGCTTCTATTGTAATTAATTGTAAGTTTATCAACCAAATCACCAGCATTTCTTGTTGCATTATCCATTGCAGTCATTCTTGAACCCTGTTCACTTGCAGCATTTTCTAAAAATGCTTTAAGAATTTGTATAGATACATTTTTTGGTAATAAATCTTCTAATATCTCGTCCTCATCTGGTTCAAATTCATAAAACAACGCTTTATCTTTGTTTTTGTCTTCTTGTTTAATAAAAGTAGGAATTATTTGTTCAGCTTGAGGTATCTGTGTAATCACATTTTTAAAATTATTATAAAATATTAAACATTTATCAAATTGCTCTTGTTCATATAATTCGATCACCTTCTTTCCAATTTCATTAGCTTCTTTAAATGTAATTTGTTTTTTTTCTTTAAAACTTTTTTTATGAACTATGAAATCACCATATTCTGCTTTTATTTGATCATGTCCTTTACTGCCTACTGTGATTATCTTTAATTCTTTGCCCTCTTTCAAAATCTTTTGAAAATGACTTTTAGCTAATCTACAAATATTAGAGTTGAAACCACCGCACAAACCCCTATCTGCTGTAATTACAACACACAAATAAACCTTATCTTTTCCATTTCCAACTAGTAGCTTTGGAGCATTACTTCCCTCTGAAAGAGATTTAGTTAAATTTAAAATTATGTTTTGTAATTTTTCACTATATGGTCTTCCTCTTTCAGCATTTTCTTGTGCTTTTTTGAGTTTAGCCGCAGCTACCATTTTCATAGCTTTTGTAATTTTTTGTGTAGATTTAACACTTTTGATCCTTTTTTTTAAATCGTCCAAGCTGGGCATTATTTAGATTCCTTCTTAATTAATTCAATTACTTTGATTATTTTGTTCTTAATATCTTCTTCTAACTTTCCAGAAGTATTAATATTTTTTAATATTTCTGCATGATCATTCCTTACCTTTTCTAATAAATCTGTTTCAAATTTTTTAATTTTATTCAATTCAATATCGTCTAGATAACCACTTACTCCTGTAAAAATTGAAACAACTTGTTCAGCAACTGTTAAAGGTGAGTACTGATTTTGTTTTAACAATTCAGTAAGCTTTGATCCTCTATTTAAAAGTTTTTGAGTGGAAACATCTAAATCTGACCCAAATTGTGCAAATGCAGCCATTTCTCTGTATTGTGCTAGTTCAAGTTTAATTGATCCTGCAACTTTTTTCATAGCCTTTGTTTGGGCTGCTGACCCTACTCTAGAAACCGAAAGACCAACATTTACCGCGGGTCTAATACCTTGATTGAATAATTCAGTTTCTAAAAATATTTGGCCGTCTGTAATTGAGATAACGTTCGTTGGAATATATGCAGAGACGTCACCTGCTTGGGTTTCTATTATTGGGAGTGCTGTTAAAGACCCTCCTCCTTTTTTTTCGTTTAGTTTTGCTGCCCTTTCTAAAAGTCTGCTGTGTAGATAAAAAACGTCTCCTGGATAAGCCTCTCTACCTGGAGGTCTCCTTAATAATAAAGACATTTGACGGTATGCAACTGCTTGCTTTGAAAGATCATCATATATTATTAAAGCGTGCATTCCATTATCTCTAAAATACTCTCCAATGGTGCAGCCAGTGTAGGGAGCTAAAAATTGTAATGGAGCGGAGTCTGATGCTGTCGCCGATACTACAGTTGTATATTTCATTGCCCCCGCGTCTTCTAAAGTTTTTACAATTTGGGCTACTGTCGATCTTTTTTGACCAATCGCTACATAAACACAATAAAGTTTTTTCTTTTCATTATTAGACTCATTTATTGCTTTTTGATTTATAATAGTATCAATTGCGACTGCTGTCTTACCAGTTTGTCTATCACCAATTATAAGTTCCCTTTGACCTCTTCCGATTGGTATTAAACTATCTATAGCTTTAAGGCCAGTTTGCATTGGTTCATTAACTGATTGACGTGGAATAATACCTGGAGCTTTTACTTCCACTCTTTTTCTAATAACCTTAGAGGATAGATTTCCCTTACCATCTATTGGAACACCTAGTCCATCTACAACTCTTCCTAATAATTCTTTTCCAACTGGAACATCGACAATAGAATTTGTCCGTTTAACAGTATCACCTTCTTTGATTTGTCTATCATCCCCAAATATTACAATTCCTACGTTATCACTCTCTAAGTTAAGAGCCATTCCCTTTGAGCCATCATTAAACTCTACCATTTCCCCTGCTTGAACGTTGTCCAAACCATAAGCTCGGGCTATACCATCCCCGACCGTTAAAACTTTTCCTACTTCAGAAACTTCAGCTTTTTCACCGTAATTTTTTATTTGTTCTTTTAATAGTTTTGTTATTTCAGAAGGATTGATTTCCATTTTAAATTTCTGTCATTGATTGTTTAATTCTTTTAAGCTTATTGCTCAGAGAGGTATCTATCAACAGACTGCCTACCTGAACTTTTATACCACTTATAAGACTTTTATCGGTTTTAAAAGAAAATTCTATCTTTGATTTGATAACTTTTGATATTTCTTGACTAATCTTATTTCTTTCATCCTGAGAAATGTCTTTAGAAGAAATAAGTGTTGCGTCAATTTTACCTTTTCTGTTTGAGGAAATTTTTACGAATTTATCTAAAATTTTTTCTAAGAAAAATATTCTTCTTTTATTAATTATTAATTGTAGAAAGTTACTAAAGTTTTTATTTAACTTTATTATTTTTGATATCTCATCAAATACTTTGCTTTGTAACTCTGGTTGATTAGTTGGGTTTTTTAAAAAACTGTTGAAGTCGTGATTGGTTTTGCAAATCTTTAGTAGTAATGATATGTTTTTTTCTATATCCTCTAATTCTGATTCCTCATTGGCAAGCTCAAATAGAGCCAATGCGTAACGCTCTGAGGTCTCGTTTGAAAATGTTTTAATCCCGCTCAATTTCAATCCTGTTTAAGAATTATTTAAGAAATAAATGGTCCTAACACAGCTTAATAGCCCCTTCAAGATGATATATCAAATTATGTGAAATTAATTGGATCAACATCAACTGTAAGTTTAATTTTAGATGATATTTTAAGATTTTCTAAAATTTTTGCCAAAGGTTTCTGGCAAATAATATTACTTTTAGAGCGTATTAATAATCTTGTCCTAAACATTTTTTTTTTTCTTAAAAATGGGTGAGTCAACTGGACCAAGAATTTGAATATTATTTATTTTTTCAATTTTTTTTTTAATTTCTTGTGCGCCCTGGTAGCTATTTTCTTTTTTTTCCGATGAAATGATTATAGAGATAAATCTAGAATAAGGTGGAAGGTTATTATGCTTTCTTATCTTTAACTCATTTATATAAAAATTTTCTGTTATATTTTCTGTAATATTTTTTAAGACTTCGTTTTCAGGATTTATAGTCTGATAAACAATCATAGAGTCTTTCGAAAATCTTCCAGCTCTCCCACTAAGTTGATTATAGAGTTGAATATTTTTTTCGGTAGATCTGAGATCATAACCTTTTCCAGTGAAGTCTGCATCCACAACTACAATACAATTTAATTTTGGAAAATTAAAACCTTTTGAAATCATTTGTGTTCCAATCAATATATCTATTTTATTTTCACTTATTTCTTTGATTAAATTTTCTGATTGTTTTTTTTTATTGAGATAATCACTTGAAAATATTTTTATTACTTTGTTAGGGAAAATAACTTTTAATTCTTCAAAGACTTTTTCAACTCCAGGACCATACATAGAAAAATCGCATGATGAAAACTTATCTTTACATTTTTTTTTGGTTTCATTTTTGTAACCACAATGATGACAAATAATTTTATCTAAAATTTTGTGATAAATTAGATATATTGAACAATTAGGGCAGACATGTCTATAACCACATTTTTTACAAATAAGGAATGGAGCATAACCTCTTCTGTTAAGAAAAAAAAGTATTTGATTTTTTTTTTCTAAATAGGACTTAACAATTTTTATTGTTTCATCAGAAATAGACTTTTTGTTAAGATTCTCTAAATTTAGATTAATTATTTTTGTTTTAGGTAAAGGAAAATTTTCGAATCTGTTTCTTAATTCAGTTTTTGTATATTTTTTTATTTCAATATTTCTATAGGTTTCTAATGATGGTATTGAAGTTACTAAGTGAATAGGAATATTCTCAAAAGATGCTCTTGAGATAGCCATGTCTCTCGCATTGTAAATCACACTATCTTCTTGTTTATAAGAGGAGTCGTGTTCTTCATCGACAATAATAAGACCCAATTTTTTAAAAGGTAAAAACAAGGCTGACCTAGCACCTAAAACTATTTTAATTTTGTTTTTTGCAACAGAAAGCCAAATACTTTTTTTTTTATTTATGCCTATTTTTGAATGCCAAATTGCTGGTTCAAAACCAAAAAATAGCTTAAATCTATTTTTAAATTGAGTCGTAAGAAATATTTCTGGGATTAATATTAGGGCTTGCTTATTTTCTTGTATCAACTTACTAATTCTTTCGAAATAAACTAGTGTTTTTCCTGAGCCAGTAATTCCTTGTAACACTGAAACATTAAATTTATTTCCTAAACTTGTTATGTCTTGTAAAGCGTTTTTTTGCTCATCATTTAATGCATATCTTTTTTTTTTTATTTCAACTTTAAATATTTGTTTTTTTTTCTTTACTTCAAAATTTTTTAAGTTTCCGAGACACATTTTCAAAATTAAACCTTTTGGGACAATATTATAAATAGAGAACCAATTAATAAATTTTATAATCTTTTTATTCAAACCTATATTAGAAATTTTTTTTTCAATTTTTTTAAGTTTAAATTTTTTTTTTGTGTGACTAATTTTATCCCAAACAACGCCGATTTCTCTTTTTTTTCCAAAAGGGACTATGACCAAATCTCCTTGATTAAGATTTTTTATTTTTTTTGAGTCAATACTGTAAGTAAAGGGATAATTAAAAACCTTTGGCAGTAAGACGGGGACTTCCATAAATGAATATTATTTTATTTTATAACAATTAAAAATGAATTGGTCTTTTATCAACAGCTAATGCAGCCTCTTTAATGGCTTCTGTGTGAGTCGGATGCGCATGGCAAGTCCTTGCTATGTCTTCAGCGCTCGCACCAAATTCCATAGCTAAAGCCATTTCAGCTATCATATCTCCACAATGAGGACCTATGATATGAACGCCTAAAACTCTATCAGATTTACCGTCAGCTAAAATTTTCACAAAACCCTCTGTGTCATTATTAACTTTAGCTCTTGAATTTGCTAAAAAAGGAAACTTACCGATTTTGTATGTTATTCCATCTTTTTTAAGTTGCTCTTCTGATCTACCGACATATGCTACCTCTGGAGAAGTATAAATTACTCCAGGTATTACGTTATAATTTACATGTCCTGATTGACCAGCCAATAACTCTGCCACTGCTATTCCCTCCTCTTCAGCTTTATGAGCTAACATGGGGCCTTCAATAACATCACCAATTGCATAGATATTTTTGACATCTGTTTGAAATTTTTTGTTTACTTTAATTCTACCTTTGTCATCCTTTTTAATACCAATTTTACTCAAATTAAGTCCCTCTGTGTAAGGTTTTCTTCCTACAGCAATCAAAGTTTTATCAGCTGAAATTATTTCTTTGCTATTTTTTTCATTACTTTGATATTCAATTTTTACTTCATTGCCAAGATCTTTAATTGATAAAACTTTAGAATTTAATTTAAATTTTATTCCTTGTTTTGTTAATATTTTTTGAAACTCATTTGAAACTTCTCTATCCATTCCTGGCGTTATAAAAGGTAAATTTTCAATAACAGTAACTTCTGATCCCAGTCGTTTCCAAACAGAGCCCATTTCTAAACCAATATAACCGCCTCCAATAACTACTAAAGATTTAGGAACTGAACTTAAAGAAAGCGCCGCAGTGGAAGAGATAATATTTTTTTCATCTATTTTTACTCCAGGTAATGAAGAAGCATAAGAACCAGTGGCTATAACAATATTTTTTGTATTATACGAAGTTTTTTTTCCTTGTTCGTAAACTACAACACTTGTCGGTGAAAATATAACTCCTTTTCCTTTTAAATAACTAACTTTGTTTTTTTTAAATAAGAACTCTACGCCCTTAGTTAAAACCTGAACAGATTTATTTTTATTATTCATCATTTTTTCAACATTTAATTTTACGTCTGAAACTTCTATACCTTGATTAAAAAAATTTTTTTTAGCTTTATGGAAATTTTCTGAAAGATTTAGTAAACTTTTTGAAGGTATGCATCCTATGTTAAGACAAGTTCCTCCTAATGTGCCTCTACTCTCAACACAAGCAGTTTTTAAACCTAGTTGCGCAGCCCGAATAGCGCACACGTATCCACCTGGGCCTCCACCTATTATAATAAGATCAAAATTATCACTCATAAATCAAAGATTTAAAAATAATCTCTTTGGTTGTTCTAAAGAGTCCTTGACTATTTTTAAAAATGAAACTGCTTCCTTTCCATCAATTATTCTATGATCATATGATAACGCCAAATACATTATTGGCTTAATCTTTACCTCTCCATCTTCTACAATTGGTCTCTCAATTATATTGTGCATTCCTAGCACTGCTGACTGCGGAGGATTTAAAATTGGAGTTGATAACATAGATCCGTAAATGCCTCCATTGGTAATAGTAAAGGTGCCTCCTTGAAGATCTTCAATAGTAATTTTTCCATCTCTCGCCTTATGACCAAGTATACCAATATTCTTTTCAATATCAGCAAAAGACAGCTCATCTGAATTTCTGATAACTGGAACTACTAAACCTTTATCAGTGCCCACAGCTATACTAATATTGTAATAGTTTTTATAAACAATTTCATCACCTTGTATTTCTGCGTTTATAGCAGGATAATTCTTTAAACCAATTATGCAGGCTTTAACAAAAAAAGACATAAATCCTAATTTGACAGAATACTTTTTTTGAAATTCTTCTTTATAATTATTTTTCATTTGAATTATTTCATACATATTAACCTCATTGAACGTTGTAAGCATTGCGGCATTTTCTTGTGCTTCTTTTAATCTTTTAGCAATAGTAAGTCTTAGTCTCGTCATCTTGATCCTTTCTTCTGGACCGTGAGCTTTCCTTCTCTCTGATGGACTAGGTTTGACACCCATTAGACTCATCACATCTTCCTTTAAAACTAAACCATTTTTACCACTTCCTTTAATTGAATGAATATCAATTTTTTTTTCTAATACTATTTTTCTTGCAGCAGGAGAGACTCTTGGTTCAATATTTTCTATTTCATTATTTTCATTATGTGTCTCCTCTAATACAAGTGGTTCTTCCTCTAAGATGAGTGGTTCCTCATCAAAAATTTTTTGATTAGTTTCTTGGTCAATTGCTAGTGACTCAACTTGTTTTTTTTTCTCAATTTTAGTCCTTTTAGTTTGTTTTAAAGTTTTTTCTATTTTATCTTTTTCTGATTTGGGAGGAGAATATTTTTTTTCACTTAAATTACTTTCAGAACTTGTTAAGGAAGATTTTAATTTACTAATTGATCCAAGCAAAGCACCAACGTTTACTGTTTCGCCCTCTTTGGCAGAAATGCTGTCTAGTACACCGTTTGATGGAGAGGGGACTTCTACATTTACTTTATCTGTTTCTAATTCAACAATAGGCTCATCAGAATAAACTTTATCTCCTTCGTTCTTTAACCATTTTGCCACTGTAGCCTCAGTAACAGATTCTCCAAGAGTAGGTACAACGATTTTTTCAGACATTAATTAAGTTTCCCAACCACCTTTTCTAATATTTTTTTTTGTTCTGCAAGGTGTTTATTATAATTTCCAGTCGCAGTTGTGGATGAGGCATTTCTTCCAATATATTTAACTGTACTGTTTTTAAATTCGATTATCTCAAGAGTCCTATCTATATAATTTCTCACAGTATTCCAGGCACCCATATTCTTAGGTTCCTCTTGGCACCAAATAAAATCAGCATTTTCATATCTTTTCAAAATTTTCGCTAATGTTTTTGCTGGAAAGGGATATAGTTGCTCTATTCTTACAATTGTAATTCTATCATTTTTTGACTTTTCTCTCGCTTCTAATAAATCAAAATAAACTTTACCAGAACACATTGCAACTCTTTCAATTTTTTTATCTTTTACTAACTCTATAACTTTAGAATTTTTAATATAGGCATGATCTTCAAGAACTCTATGAAAACTATTTTTTTTGGTAAAATCTTCAATAGATGAAACACATCTCTTATTTCTTAACAAAGATTTAGGTGTCATTACTATTAAGGGTTTTCTAAATGCTCTATGCATTTGCCTTCTTAGAGCATGAAAATAATTAGCAGGAGTAGTACAATTAACTACCTGTATGTTTTCTCCAGCACACATCTGTAAAAATCTTTCTAATCTTGCTGATGAATGTTCTGGACCTTGACCTTCATATCCGTGTGGTAACAATAAAACTAATCCACTTGCTCTTCCCCATTTAGATTCTCCTGAAGTTATAAATTGATCAATTATTACTTGTGCTCCATTAGCAAAATCTCCAAATTGAGCTTCCCATAAAACCAATGTTTCAGGTTCTGAAAGGGAGTAGCCAAACTCAAAACCTAAAACCGCCAACTCAGATAATAAACTGTCTATAACTTCAAATTTTTTTTGTTTTTTCGTCAGATTATTTAAGGGAATATATCTTTCATGACTTTCTTGATTTCTCAAAACAGAATGTCGTTGGCTAAAAGTACCTCTGGCTGAGTCTTGGCCAGATAATCTTACAGAAAACCCGTCAATTAACAAAGTAGCAAACGCCAAAGACTCTGCTGTTGACCAGTCTATAGGAGCATTCTCGGTAAACATTTTATGCTTTTGCTCTAATATTTTTTTTAAAGTTTTGTGAATACTAAAATTTTTTGGGACTCCGGCAAGTTTTTTACCGACTGAAACTAATATTTTTTTATCTACACCACTAACACCTCTTTTATCTTTTCCTAAACCTGGTTTGAACCTAGACCAAACTCCATCGAACCATTTAAGTTCAGATTTGTAGTTTTTTGAGTCGTTAAACTGTATTTCTAGAAATTGTTTAAAATCTTGTTTTTTCTTCTCTATTTGGTTTTCGTCTAACAGACCATCGGAAGCTATTTTTTTGGTATAAATACTTAGTGTTGTAGGATGAGATCTAATCTTTTTATACATTATCGGCTGAGTAAATGAAGGCTCGTCACCCTCATTATGACCAAATCTTCTGTAACAAACCATATCAATTACAACATCTCGATTAAACTTTTGCCTATATTCAGTAGCAATCTTAGCGCAATGCACGACCGCTTCAGGGTCATCTCCATTGACATGGAATATTGGAGCTTGTGATAATTTTGCAACGTCCGATGGATAAGGAGACGATCTCGCATATCTAGGAGCAGTGGTAAAACCAATTTGATTATTTACAATTACATGAATAGTTCCTCCAATATTATGTCCAGGTAAACCTGACATTGCAAAACATTCAGCAACCACCCCTTGACCAGCAAATGCTGCGTCACCATGAATTAGAACAGGCACAACTGACTTTCTACTTGGATCTTTATGAAAAAATTGTTTTGCTCTTACTTGTCCCAAAACTACCGGATTAACTGCTTCTAAATGAGAAGGGTTATCAGTCAAACTTATATGCACAATATTTCCATCAAATTCTCTGTTGGAAGAGGCCCCTAAGTGATACTTTACGTCTCCCTCAAAATCCTCTTTCGCTGAGATACCTTTTCCAAAAAATTCACTAAAAATTGCTTGATAAGATTTACCCATTACGTTAGCCAGAACATTTAACCTCCCTCTATGGGGCATACCTATTTTAATTTCTTTAACTCCTAAGTTTCCACCTCTTTTAATAATTTGCTCCAAAGCAGGTATTAAAGACTCGCCACCATCTAATCCGAATCTTTTTGTTCCTACAAATTTGACTTGTAAATACTTTTCAAAACCCTCGGCTTCGATAATTTTGTTGAGTATAGCTTTTTTCCCATTGTCTGTAAAAGTAATAGCTTTTTCTGGCCCTTCTATTCTATTACGAACCCAGGCTTTCTCTTCCGGGTCACTCATATGCATGAATTCATAACCTATTGTAGAACAGTAAGTTTTTTTCAGAATCTTTAAGATTTCATTTAAATTGCCATATTGTAGACCAAGAACTCCGTCTAAAAAAATTTTTCGATTATAATCTTGTTTATTAAATCCATAAGTCTCTGGTTTTAGTTCTTGATGTTCCTCTTTAATTTGAAGGTCTAATGGGTCTAAATTAGCGATTAAATGTCCCCTAATTCTATAAGCTCTAATCAACATAATAGCTCTTACTGAGTCTGTTGAAGCTTGCTTGACAGATGATAGCTCATTAACTGACTCTTCGGTTTTAATTTTTGTCTTTTGAAAATTATCTAATCGTTTTATCTTTTTAGGGTTCCAGCTAGGTCCTTTAATATTTTCTAAAATGTTTTTTGAGTCCTCATTTAATCCATCGAAAAATTCAATCCAGTCATTGGTTAATAATTTAGGATTTTGTATGTATAAAGCATAGTTCTCCTCGATGAAATCACTGTTTAATCCGGATAAAAATGAAGTTTTTTTATATGTTTGGTTGTTCTTATCAGCTGACATTTATAATTAATAATAACACATATTCACTAAAATCAAGCCTTTAGTTTTTCAAAAAGTGTTTTGCCTATGTCTGCTGGAGATTTAGAAATAGTTATACCTGCAGATTTCATTGTTTCAATCTTATCTTGAGCACCACCTTTGCCGCCAGATATAATTGCTCCAGCGTGACCCATTCTTCTTCCAGGGGGGGCGGTCAAACCAGCTACAAAACCAACCATAGGTTTTTTAATTTTAGATTTTTTGACAAACTCTGAGGCTTCCTCCTCAGCAGTGCCACCTATTTCACCAATCATTACGATTGACTTGGTTAAATCATCATTTAGGAATAATTCTAAGCAATCTATAAAATTGGTACCATTAATTGGATCTCCGCCTATACCTATACATGTAGACTGTCCAAGACCGTTGGAAGTTGTTTGTGCTACAGCTTCATATGTTAAGGTTCCAGATCGGGAAACAATTCCTACAGATCCAATTTTATGAATATTTCCTGGCATTATACCGATTTTACATTCATTAGGAGTAATTATTCCAGGGCAATTAGGACCTATTAATCTACTTTTACTTTTTTTTAATATGTTTTTTACATTTACCATATCTATTACTGGTATCCCCTCAGTAATACAGACAATTAATTCAATTCCAGCATTGATAGCTTCGATAATAGCCGATGCAGCAAACTTTGGTGGAACGTATATCATAGTTGCAGTTGCTTTAGTTTTATCCTTTGCCTCTTGAACTGTATCAAAAACTGGCAGTCCAAGATGTTTTTGACCACCTTTCTTGGGTGTGACTCCACCTACTAATTGTGTTCCATATTTAAGTGCCTGCTCTGAATGAAAAGTTCCATGAGAACCTGTAAAACCTTGGCAAATTACTCTGGTATTTTTATTAACTAAAATTGACATTTATTTTATTGCATTCACTATTTTCTTAGCTGCATCATTTAAATCTAGCGCAGACAATATTTTGAGACCAGACGAGTCTAAAATCTTTTTCCCTTCTTCATAATTTGTGCCAGCCAATCTAACTACTAGAGGCACATTTAATTTTGTCTCCTTAGCCGCTTCTACAACACCTTCTGCAAGCACATCGCACCTCATAATACCTCCAAAAATATTTATTAAGATACCTTTAACATTTTTATCAGATAAAATTAGTTTAAATGCAGCCGAAACTTTTTCTTTCGATGCTCCACCTCCAACATCTAAAAAATTTGCTGGTGCTTCACCATACAACTTAATAATGTCCATTGTTGCCATTGCTAAACCTGCACCATTCACCATACATCCTATACTTCCATCAAGTTTTATGTAAGCTAAATCGTGTTTGCTTGCCTCTATTTCTTTTGGGTCTTCCTCATTTAAATCTCTTAATTTAAGAATTTCTGGTCTTCTAAATAGTGCATTATCATCAAAATTAATTTTTGCATCTAGACAAATTATCTTCCCAGACTTTGTTACAATAAGGGGATTAATTTCAATCAAATTAGCATCTTTTTCTATAAGTGTTTTGTATAATGATTTAATTAAGTTAAAAGCCTCTGTAACTTGACTTTTATTTAATTCAAATGGCTCAATTATTTTTTCAATATCTATTGATTTTATCTCCTTAGATAACTCAACCTTAGTTGTAATAATTTTTTCTGGATTTTTTGAAGCCACTTCCTCTATATCCATTCCTCCCTCTTTACTGCTTATAAAAGCAATTTTAGAAGTTTGTCTATCTATTAAACATGATAGATAATATTCATTTGTTATTTCAGAAGCTTCTTCAATATAAAGTCTTTTGACTTCTTTGCCTTTGGAACCTGTTTGTGGTGTAACTAATTTTTTTCCTAATAGAACTTTTGCTTCTTTTTTTAATTCGTCAATATTTTTTACTAATTTCACACCACCTGCCTTACCTCTGCCTCCAGCATGAATTTGTGCTTTTAAAACAAATTTATTTGATTTTAACTCTTTTATTTTTTCATCAATTTCACTTAAGCTGTAAATTACAACACCTTTGGAAACAGGAGCTCCAAATTCTTTTAGCAATTCTTTGGCTTGGTGTTCATGAATATTCATTGGCAAAACTTAAATTTTAAAGTACTTTTATATTTTAATCATTATGAAAGCAATCAACTTTTTTAAGAAAAAAATTTTCTTTTTTATATTTTTTATTTATTTTTTTATAGGGATATCAATAGTCGAGGATTATGGCATTTCTATTGACGAAGAATTTCAAAGATTTTCTGGTTTTTATTGGTTGTGCTATGTTTTAGAATTTTTACCTTTTGACAATGTAAGAATTGATGCTCTTAATAAACTTAATAATATACAGGGTTTAACCTTACCAAATCCAAAAGATTTTCCCTTTTATGGAGTAGTTTTTGATTTACCTTTAGCATTTTTAGAGACAATACTTAAAATTGAAAGTTCAAAAAGCTACTTTTTATTGAGGCACCAAGCTACTTTTATAATTTTTTTTATAAGTGCAATCTATTTTTACTTAATTCTCAAATTGAGATTTAAAAACGAAGTTGTAATTTTTTTTGGACTATTGCTATATGTGAGCTCTCCAAGAATATTTGGTGATAGTTTTTATAATAATAAAGACTTAATATTTCTATCATTAGTCACGGTTTCTCTTTATTATTTTTTTGAAACAATCAATAATTTAACTAATAAAAATATAATTTTTTTTTCTTTTTTTGCAGCTCTTACAAGCGCTTTAAGAATATTAGGTTTATTTTTACCTATAACTTTTTTAATTTTTTTAATACTACAAAAAAATTCTTACAAACAAAAGATTTTCATCTCATCCTTGCTCTTAATCTTGTTTCTATTGTTTCTTATTTTGTTATGGCCGTATTTATGGAGCAGTCCGTTTAATAATTTTTTTTACAGTTTCAACATTTTTTCTAAATATATTATTCAGATTCAAATGTTATTTAATGGAGATTATATCTATTCAAATCGTTTACCTATGAGTTATCTACCAGTCTGGATTTTAATCACTACGCCACTTATTACATTATTACTTTTCATATATGGTTATTTTTACTCGTTAAAAAGATTATGCTTTAGGATTTTACGAGTAAAAGACGATGTCCCTTTTAATGACTTTTGGAGAGGCAAAAATGAAAAAAACGATTTAATTGTTTTTTTTATTTTCAATTCAATCTTTTTTTATATTATTTTATCTTCTACAGTTTTGTATACTGGTTGGAGGCATTTATACTTTCTACATTCTTTTATAATCTACTTAGGATGTGTCGGACTAAGCTTGATAAATATTAACTTTAAAAATACAAAAATTATTTTTATTTCAATAGGTATTTTAATTTTATTTACCTTTTATGAGATAATAAAATATCACCCTTTTCAAAGTTTGTATTTTAATCAATTAGTTCAAAAAACGAAGAAGAAGGACTTTGAAATAGATTATTGGGGATTGGCTGGCAAAAAATTTTTAAAAGAAATATTGGCTTTAGAGGGCTCAAGCAAAAGAATTAACATTGGTGTGGCCTCGTATATACCCCTGGAAAGAAGTATTAAACTTTTAAATGATAATGAGAAAAAATTAATAAATATAGTAGGTCAAGAATATGAAAAAGCAAAATACATATTTAACAATAATTTATCTGAAGTTAATAAATTAAAAAATAAAAAATATTTAATACCAAGTAATTTTAAAAAAATAAGTGATTATTCAATTAATGAGTTTATGGTTTATGAAATATACAAAAAAATTAATTGATAGATTTATTTACATACAATCTATCTTCCCAAGTAGTAAATGGAAACTTAAACTTTTGAACAAGTTCAAATTTATTAGAAATTAAAAATTGATGTAAAAATTCAGGATTATAGGAAATATAAATTTCATCGATATGGAATTCGACTAGAATACGCTTTACTTTACTTATCTTTTCTTTCAACCCTTGAAGTACCTCTAACTCGTGTCCCTCAGTATCAATTTTAAGAAAATCAATACTCTCCATATTTTCTTTTTCTAAAATTGAAAATAGAGTTGTCGTCTGAATACTTTTTGTATCAATTATCATTCCTTTGGATGTAGTTCCAAATAACTTAGCTTTTAATTTTAAATAACTATTATCTGGATCTAAGCTGGACAAAGATGATGTTAGGTTATGTTTATTAAAATTAAATTTGGCTAACTTATTTTCGTTGGATAATGCTTCATTAAACAAATAAATATCTTTGTTGCCACTGTATTTTTTTTTTAAAAAATTAAATATTTTTTCCTGTGGTTCAAACATTAATATTTTTTTTGGTTTGAAATTATTTATGATTAAATCTGTATAGGTTCCTTTATAAGCCCCAACATCAACAAAATTATTTAAATTGGATACTTCTTTCTTTAAAGTTTTGATAATTCTTCTTTGATGAAAGAATTTATCTAAATAATCGAAAAAAATTATAGCTAGCTTTTCTAATATTTTCATCTAAATTCATCACAGTCTTTTTTGATTTCATATCTAAAGGTTATTTCACCAAGTTTTGTTTTTTTAAAACAACTTGAATTAAAAGTTAATGTTAGTAAATCTTCTAGTCCATTACCAACTACAATTATTTTGTTTATTTGATTTAATTTTAATTTTTTTACAAAAAAACTTTTATAATTGTAATAATACTTTGTGTCTTTCAAAGGATAACTCACTGTAGGATGATACCATTGGTTAGGGGAATAATCATTAATGTTCAAAACTACTGGAATAAACAAATAATCAGTGATTATAGAAAACTTTCCTTTTTCATCTTTTAAAAGATCAATAGATTCTAAAATTATTTCAATTTCTTTATTTGGATCCTCACTGAACGTTTTTGTAATCCATTTTAAACCATTTAGCTTAGCATGTATTGTGTTTGCGTCTACAGCTTTTTCTAAATTAACTTTCTCTAATCTGTGAAATTTTCTTTGCTCATTATATCTTAAGTGGTATTTTGCGACGGCAAATAAACAAAGAGCAATAAACAAATATAAGAAAATATTTTTTGTATATTTATTTAAATTATAAGTATGGATAAAGGCAGTTAATAATGGAATTAAAAAAAATATATAGTTTTCGTTCATAGTAAGTAATTGATGAAATATCATTAAGACAGTAAAGCAATTTACAGATAATAAAATTATAAATTCCTCTTTTGTTTTGTTTTTGTAATAAATTACATTTAGGTAAATAGAGTATATGAATGGAATTATTATATATTTAAATTCATGTATAATTCCAAAAAAATCGGGTTTTAAATTTGATAACCTATAATCACCTATCGATCCTGCAAAATAAATATATTGAATTAGAAAATCAGATATTGGAATTTTAGTTAAATAAAAAAAAAATATTAAAATAAATAAAGATAAGAAAGAGCCATAAGTTACAGAAAGTAAAAACCCTTTAATATTATTTGTATTTAAAAGATATATAAAGCCCAATAATGCGATTGCAAATACTCCGTATGTAGTAGGAGTTTGTTTACATAAAAATCCAATAATTAATAATGACGGAATGAAAAAAAAATATTTTTCATTTTTCTTTTTTACTCCAAAAATAAATAGACAAAATACTGATAAAACAAAAATTGTTGCATGATGATCTACAAATGGAACCCCAGCACTAGGGTACATTAGTAAAGAAAACATTAAAGTGTAAATTAAATTATAAATTTTATGTAAACCTAAAGTCTTGAATAATGTAAAAATTAAAACGGCAATTAAGGAATTCGTTAATGATGAATGTATAATATAGCTTGTCCAGTTCACATCAAAAATTTTAAAAAAAAATGCATTTAAGTAGTCCATTAAAGGACCAGTTACCAGCCAATAGTCTTTAAAAGGTGTTAAACCGTTTAAGACTTTAAAACCTCCATTAAATAAAACAAAGGAGTCCATTGGCTCAACTCCAAAACTTGAATAGTAAAAGTTTACTAAAAAAGAAAAAGTGAATATTATTATATATAAACTTAAGTAATTAAATTTATTAGTATTTTGCATTTATAAATTGTTTCTTAAATATATAAGATATTTTTACAGAGATGTGTCAATTTTTTTGCCTGCATTAAATAAATCTTGCACAGCTTTTATTGATTTATCGAATTGTTCTTTCTCTTCAGATGATAGTTTAATTTCAATAACTTTTTCGACACCATTTTTACCAATGATAACTGGAACACCTGCATAAATATCTTTTACACCATATTCTCCATTTAAATACGCTGCGCATGGCAGCTCTTTTTTCAAGTCTTTAATATAACTTTCTGCCATCTCAACTCCTGCAGCAGCAGGAGCATAAAAAGCAGACCCTTTCTCAAGATACTTTACTATCTCCGCTCCTCCTTTTTTGGTTCTCTCAACAATCTTATTTAGATCCTCTTGAGTTATTTTTCCATTTTTGACTAAATTTGAGATTAATTCACCATTAACTTTGGTATGATTTAACATTGCTACCATTGTATCGCCATGACCCCCTAAAACAAAAGATTTTATTTTATTTACATTTAAATTTAATTTTTCTGATAAAAAATAAATAAATCTAGATGAGTCTAATATTCCTGCCATTCCAACTACTTTGTTTTTTGGTAAACCAGAATATTTTTGTAATGCCATTACGATCACATCTAAAGGATTTGTAATACATATGACAAAGGCATTCGGTGATGTATCTTTTATACCTTGAGCTACTTGTTTTATAATTTTAAGGTTTATTCCAAGTAAATCATCTCTAGACATTCCTGGTTTTCTTGGTACACCAGCTGTTATTATTATAACGTCAGAATTTTCAGTATCTTTGTAGTCACTTGTTCCTTTTAAGCTCACGTCAAATCCTTCCACTGGAGAAGATTGGGCAATATCTAGTGCCTTACCTTTAGCTATTCCTTCAGCAACGTCAAAAAGAACTATATTTGCCAGTCCTTTTAGAGCTATAAGATGAGCTAGTGTTCCGCCTATTTGACCAGCTCCTATTAAAGTAATTTTTTTTTTCATTTTTATTTCATCGTTGGCATTACGAATTCTGGGTCAGACTTTAAACCATCTGGCCAACGAGATGTAATTGTTTTTAATTTTGTATAAAATCTTACACCTTCGGGACCATGCATGTGCTGGTCTCCGAATAAAGATCTTTTCCATCCTCCAAAACTGTGAAATGCCATAGGTACCGGTATTGGTATATTAATTCCTACCATTCCTATTTTTGCTTTACTTGAAAATGATCTACCGACGTCACCATCTCGAGTGAATATACTTACTCCATTTCCAAATTCATGATCATTGACAAGAGTAAGAGCTTCGTCGTAGTTTTTTGCTCTGATAACTGAGAGGACTGGTCCAAATATTTCCTCTTTATAAATTCTCATATTTTTTTTAACTTTATCAAACAGGCACCCACCCATATAATAACCTTTTTCATAACCTTGTAATTTTAATTCTCTGCCATCTACTACAAGTTCAGCTCCCTCTTGTACACCAATATCAACATAACCCTTGACTTTTTCTAGGTGTTCTCTTGTAACCAACGGACCCATTTGAGAATTTTTATCCATTCCTGGACCAACTTTTAAATTTTCTACTTTAGTTTTTAGGTTATTTACGAGCTGATCAGCAATATTTCCAACAGCGACCGCCACAGATT
This sequence comes from uncultured Pelagibacteraceae bacterium, assembly GCA_902530455.1. Classification (GTDB taxonomy): domain Bacteria; phylum Pseudomonadota; class Alphaproteobacteria; order Pelagibacterales; family Pelagibacteraceae; genus Pelagilacustribacter. The sequence goes on from CACAAD010000004.1 coordinate 26,372, forward strand.
GAGCCATACATCTTTCACCGGCTGATCCATATGCTGCGCCCATTAGACCATTTACTGCTTGATCAAGATCACAATCTGGCATAACAACACAATGATTTTTTGCGCCTCCAAGTGCTTGAACTCTTTTTTCATTTTTAGCGCAATTTTCATAAATATATTTTGCAACTGGTGTAGACCCTACAAAACTTACAGCAGAAATATTTTTATTATTAATAATTGCATCTACTACCTCTTTGTCTCCATTCACAACATTAAAAACTCCATTAGGTAAACCTGCCTCTTTGAATAATTCTGCAAGTCTAATGGAACATGAAGGGTCTTTTTCAGAAGGTTTTAATATAAAAGTATTTCCGCATGCAATTGCCATAGGGAACATCCACATCGGAACCATAGCAGGAAAATTAAAAGGTGTTACTCCCGCACAAACTCCTAGCGGTTGTCTCAGTGACCAACTATCAACATTTTTTCCAACATTTTCTGTAAATTCTCCTTTCAACATTTGGGGAATGCCGCAAGCATATTCAACTACTTCTAATCCTCTTGTTAAAGAACCCCTTGCATCTTCATAAACTTTTCCATGCTCGGACACTATAATCTTTATTAGTTCATCTTCATTCTTCTCAATTAATTCTTTAAATTTAAATAAAATTCTTGCCCTTTGTAATGGTGGGGTATTAGACCAATTTAGAAAAGCTTGTTGAGCTACTTCTACAGCATTTTTTAAATCTTCAGTGCTACCAAGTTTTACTTTGGCTGTGGCTTCACCTGTTGCAGGATTGTAAATTATAGAAGTTCTCTTTGAATTTCCGGAATACTTTTTTCCTTCGATAAAATGATCAATCATTTTCATAACCTTTGAATAAATAAGCTTTTAGCTTGTTGCAAGCATTTTTTTTATAGAGCCAATTGCTTTCGCCGGATTAAGACCTTTGGGACAAGAATTAGTACAATTCATTATAGTATGGCATCTGTAAAGCTTTAACTCATCCGCAACTTTTTTTAATCTTTCTTTTTTTTCTTCATCTCTGCTATCACTTATCCATCGATAAGCTTGAAGTAGCACTGCAGGACCTAAATATTTATCTCCATTCCACCAATAACTTGGGCATGATGTAGAGCAGCAAGCACATAATATACACTCGTAATATCCATCAAGTTTTGATCTATCTTTCTGAGATTGTAGAATATCTTTTTTTTCAGTGTCAGTTTTGGAAGTCTTTAACCACGGTTGGATTGACTCGTATTGTTTGTATAAATTACTTAAGTCTCCTATCAAATCTTTTATGACTTTCAAATGTGGTAATGGATAGATATTTAGTTCTCCTTTAATGTCACTATGGGATTTAATACATGACAATGTATTTATTCCATCTACATTCATAGCGCACGATCCGCAAACGCCATGCGCACAAGATCTTCTAAAAGTTAACGACGAATCAATTTCGTTTTTTATTTTAAATAGAATATCTAATACTTTTGGTCCGCAATTATCCATATCCACTTCAAAAGTATCTATTCTAGGATTTTTTCCATCATCAGGATTCCATCTATAAACGTTAACTTTTTTTAAGTTTGTAGAACCTGTCTTGTCTCTGAAATATTCTCCCTTAACTATTTTTGAATTGTTTGGAAGGGAAAATTCAGCCATTAATATACTCTCTCTTTAGGTGGAAAATATTGAACATCATTGGTCAAAGTTCTTGCGTGAACATCTCTGTATTTAACTTTAACTTCTTTTCCGTTTTGCCAGGCCAAAGTATGTTTCATAAATTTTTTGTCATCTCTCTTCGAAAAGTCCTCTCTAGCATGAGCTCCTCTGCTTTCTTTTCTATGATATGCTGAGTCCATAGTTGTCATAGCTTGTCTAATTAAATTATCAAATTCTAGGGACTCTACAAGATCGGTATTAAATAAAAGTGACTTATCTTTAACAGATATATCTTCTAAGCTTTCAAATGGTTTTCTAATTTCATCTACTCCCTCTTTTAGAGTTTTTTCAGTCCTAAAAACTGCACATTTGCTTTGCATTGTTTTCTGCATCGATAATCTAAGTTGAGAAGTATTTGATTCACCTTTTGAATTTCTTATTTTATCAAATCTATCAAGGCATTTATCAACCTCGCTTTGAGGTGAGTCTTCGTGTGGTGTGTTAGGTTTAACTAGTTCAGCAGCTCTCTTGGCAGCAGCTTTTCCAAAAACTACTAAATCTATTAATGAATTTGAACCTAACCTATTAGCTCCATGAACAGAAACACAAGCTGCTTCGCCAATTGCCATAAGCCCAGGAACAACTTTCTCAGATCCATTTAAAGTTAGAACTTCTGCTTTATAATTAGTAGGAATTCCTCCCATGTTATAATGAACTGTAGGAACAACTGGTATTGGATCTTTCGTGACGTCAACACCTGAAAACGTTTTTGCAGACTCTGCTATACCTGGCAGCCTATCATCAATTACTTTAGGATCTAAATGATCTAAATGGAGATGTACGTGATCTTTTTCTTTTCCAACTCCACGTCCCTCATTTATTTCAATTGCTATAGATCTGCTAACAACATCTCTCGAGGCAAGGTCTTTTGCATTTGGCGCATATCTCTCCATAAATCTTTCACCTTTAGAATTTAATAAAAATCCTCCTTCTCCTCTAACTCCCTCTGATATAAGACATCCAACTCCATATATTCCTGTAGGGTGAAACTGAACAAATTCCATATCTTGTAATGGCAAACCTGCTCTCAAAACCATTCCATTCCCATCTCCTGTGCATGTATGAGCAGATGTAGCTGAGTAATAAATTTTTCCGTAACCCCCAGTAGCAATTATTGTTATGTGAGATTTGAATCTATGAATTGTACCGTCATTCAAATTCCAAGCTATTAATCCCTTGCATTCACCGTTTTTCATAATTAAATCCAATGCAAAATATTCAATAAAAAATTCTGTTTTATGTTTTAATGCTTGTCCGTATAAAGTATGTAAAATAGCATGACCAGTTCTGTCTGCCGCTGCGCAAGTTCTTTGAACTGTTCCATTACCATAATTTTTAGTCATTCCTCCAAAAGGTCTTTGATATATTTTTCCATCTTCAGTCCTACTAAATGGTACACCATACTTATCTAGTTCTTTGACAGCTTTTGGAGCCTCTTTACAGAGGTATTCGATTGCATCCTGATCTCCTAACCAGTCAGAGCCTTTTACAGTGTCATACATATGCCATCTCCAGTCATCTTCGCCCATGTTACCTAGCGCTGCTGAAATTCCACCCTGAGCTGCAGAAGTATGGCTCCTAGTCGGGAATACTTTTGAAATACATGCTGTCTTTAAACCTGCCTCTGATAAACCTACGGCTGCTCTTAAACCAGAACCACCAGCTCCCAAGACAACTACATCGTATTCATGATCGATAATTTTATAGCTTTTCATATTATAAATTATAAATGGTTATTATAGTCCCTATAAACAATAGTATAGCAAAAATAAATACCAACTTATTTGCGACATTTTTGATTTTTTCATTGCTCATATAATCCTCAAAAATCTCGCTTATTGTTAAAGAATAGAAAAAAAGGGATAAAAAAACAAAAATTGAGAACAAAATTTTCGATGGTTGATCACTTAAAAAAGCAATTAAACTACTGTAGTCATTATTTATGATGGAAACAAAATTTATAATAAACCAAGCCATAAATGGGATCAAAAATAAAGAACTGAACTTGATAAATAACCATTTTTTTGTTGATTTATTCATAGTTAAAGACTCACTCCCAAAAAATAAATAATAATTGCAAGTAAAAAAGATAAAATTAAGGTTGTGTAACCAGTAATTTTCGCAATTTTTTGATCAAATCCATAACCTGCATCCCAAATTAAATGCCTAATTTCATTAAGCATATGAAAACTAAATGTCCAACATAGTGAAACAGATATAAATTTTCCAAAAAAACTATTTAAAATATTCTCAAATAAAATCTTTTCATAATTAATTGTAAATAAAAACCAAATACATATTAAACTTATAGCAATAGCGTTGATCACACCTGTTATTCTATGAGTAATAGACAACAAAGATGAAATTTGCCATTTATATATTTGCAAATGAGGAGTTAAAGGATTTTTATCGTATTCCATAAAATTTTATTTTATCCCGTACTTTACTAATGTTTCTGCAATTTGCACTGAATTAAGTGCCGCTCCTTTCAAAAGATTATCTGAAACTATCCACATATTAATTGCTTTTTCATTAGACCTATCTTTTCTCACTCTAGAAATATAAGTTTTAAAATCATCTTGAGCTTCAAGCGGAGTTATATAACCTCCATCAACATGTTGATCGACGAGTTTACAACCTGAGGTCTCACTTAGTAATTTTTTTACTTCGTCAATATTATAATTTTTTTCAAATTCTACATTTACTGACTCGGAGTGCGATGTAATAACTGGAACTCTTACGCAAGTTGCGGAAACTTTTATCTTTTCGCTCAATATTTTTTTTGTTTCATTTTCCATTTTCCACTCTTCTTTGGTGTACCCGTCTTCTACAAATACATCTATATGAGGAATTAAATTAAAAGCTATTTGTTTAGTAAAGTTTGTTGATTTAATTTTTTTTTTTTCTAAAAAATCTTTTGTCTGACTCACTAGTTCATCCATTGCAGCTTTACCAGCTCCAGAAACAGCTTGATACGTTGAAACTACTACTCTTTTAATATTAAATTTTCGGTGCAGTGGATTAAGCACTAAAACCATTTGAATAGTAGAGCAATTTGGATTTGATATAATATTTTTATGCTTTTTTATATCCTCCGAGTTTACCTCCGGCACAATAAGAGGAACATCTTTATCCATTCTAAAAAATTTTGAATTATCGATTACAATAGTTTTTTGAGAGGCTTTTTTTGCATGTTTTTTTGCAATAGAACTTCCTGCAGCAAAAAAAGTTATATCTGCTTTTGCAAAATCAAAATTTTCTAAAGCAACTACATTTAGATCATTGTCTTTAAATTTTATTTTTTTTCCTATACTATTTTTTGAGGCAACTAAATGTAATTCTTTAATGTCTAATTTAGACTTTTCTAGAATATCAATCGTTTTTCTTCCTACGTTTCCCGTAGCACCAATAATTGCAAATTTCATTTTGTTAATATTAATTTAATTTTGATATAATTGCATCACCCATTTGAGAAGTGGTGACTTCTTTCTTTCCTTTAGATACAATATCCTTTGTTCTAAGACCGTCATTTAAAACTTTTTGAACAGCTTGATCTAATAAATCAGCCTCTCTATCTAAATCTAAGGAATATCTTAGAGCCATTGACAAACTAAGAATTGTTGCGATCGGATTTGCAATATTTTTTCCAGCTATATCTGGTGCAGATCCATGAACAGGTTCATAAAGTGATCTAAGCTTTCCATTTTTATCTTTGGAACCCAAGGAGGCAGAGGGGAGAAGACCTAAAGAGCCAGTTAACATAGCTGCCTCATCTGATAGCATGTCTCCAAATAAATTATCAGCTAAAATTACATCAAATTGTTTTGGATTTCTCAATAACTGCATTGCACAGTTATCTGCTAACATGTGCTCTAATTCAACGCTTTTGTATTCTTTATCTTTCAAATCTTGAACTTCTTCTCGCCATAAGACCCCAGCTTCCATTACATTTGATTTTTCACATGAAGTAACTTTGTTGTTTCTTTTCTTGGCAAGATCAAACGCCACTTTTGCTATTCTTTTAATTTCAGTGGTAGTATACGTATGTGTATTAATTCCTTTGCGCTCATTGTTCTTAATTGGCTCTATACCACGTGGTTCACCAAAATATATACCGCCCGTAAGTTCTCTTACAATCATAATATCTAATCCTGAAACTATTTCAGGTTTTAGCGTAGAAGAGTCAACCAGTTGTTCAAAACAAATTGCTGGTCTTAAATTTGCAAATAGTTTTAATTCTTTCCTCAATTTTAAAAGAGCTCTCTCGGGTTTTTTTGAGAATTCTAATTTATCCCACTTTGGTCCTCCACATGCTCCTAATATAACTGCATCACACTCTAAAGATTTATAAAAAACTTCATCTGTAATAGGAATTTTGTGCGCATCTATTGATGCACCCCCGATTAGTTCTTCTTCAATTTTAAAGTCTAAGGATTTATTCTTGTTTAACCAATTAATTATTTTTTTTACTTCTTTTACTACCTCGGGTCCAATGCCATCTCCAGGTAATAATAGTAATTTTCTAGTGTTAGATATTGCCATTATTTAAATCCAAGGTTTGGTTTTATTCATAGAATTTTCAAATTTTTCTATATTAGGTATTTTTTTAAGTGAGAGGCCTATATTATCTAAACCTTCTAAAAGTCTTTTTTTCTTCGCAGACTCTATATCAAAGGTCAATTTTTTATTACCATAAAGAATCATCTGCTCATTTAAATCAACTTCGATCTCTTCTTTTCTTTTAGAATATTCAGATAATTCTTGAATTGATTTTTCATCAATAATTATAGGAAGGATACCATTGTTAAAACAGTTATTATAAAAGATATCAGCAAAACTAGAGCTTATTACACATCTTATACCAAAGTCGAGTAGGGCCCATGGGGCGTGTTCTCTTGAAGAGCCACAACCAAAATTTTTTCCAGCTAATAGAATTTTTGATTTTGAGTATGGATCATTATTCAATATAAATGTATCAATTAATTTACCACTTTCATCATATCTCATTTCATAAAATAGACTTTTTCCTAACCCAGTTCTTTTTATAGTTTTTAAAAACTGTTTAGGAATTATCATGTCAGTATCTATATTCATTAAAGGAATATGTGCAGGTATACTTTTTAATTTAATAAATTTTTCCATCTAATTAATTTCTCTTACGTCAGCTAAATAGCCCTTTATTGCTGCGGCTACAGCCATTCCTGGGCTTACAAGATGAGTTCTACCGCCTCTTCCTTGTCTACCTTCAAAATTTCTATTTGAAGTTGATGCACATCTTTCTTTTGAGGAAAGCTGATCTTCATTCATTCCTAAACACATAGAGCATCCTGGTTCTCTCCATTCAAATCCTGCATTTTTAAAAACTTTATCAATACCTTCCTCCTCGGCTTGTTTTTTAACTAATCCTGATCCTGGAACAACCATTGCACTTACATCGCTCGCTATTTTTTTTCCTTTTAATAGTTTTGCAGCCAGCCTTAAATCTTCTATTCTTCCATTTGTACAGCTTCCAATGAAGATCTTGTCTACTTTTATATCAGAAATTTTCATTTTAGGTTTTAAACCCATATATTCAAGAGATCTGTACATCGCTGTTCTTCTATCTTTATCTTTTTCTTTTTCTGGATCTGGTACTTCTCCAGTAATTGGAGAGACGTCCTGCGGAGATGTTCCCCATGTAACTAATGGTTCAATATCTTTTGCATCAATGTTTACCTCCTTATCAAACTTTGCGTCGTTATCAGAAAAAAGTTTTTTCCAATGTGCAACTGCTTTCGTCCAGTTCTCACCTTTTGGGGACATTGGTCTATCTTTAAAGTACTCAATAGTTTTATCATCTGGAGCTATTAATCCTGCCCTTGCACCAGCTTCTATAGTCATATTGCATATAGTCATACGTTGTTCTACGCTTAAATTTCTTATTACTTCACCAGCAAATTCAATTACATAACCTGTTCCGCCTGCAGTTCCGATTGTTCCGATTATTTTAAGTATAACATCCTTTGACGTAACTCCTGCCGGTAAACTTCCGTTCACATTTACTCTAAAATTTTTAGATTTTTTTTGAATTAAAGTTTGAGTAGCTAAAACATGCTCCACTTCAGAAGTACCTATTCCAAATGCAAGAGAACCGAAAGCTCCGTGGGTAGCTGTGTGGCTATCTCCACATACTATTACTGTCCCTGGTTGTGTAAAACCTTGCTCCGGTCCAATAATATGGACTATCCCTTGTCGCTTATCATTAACATCAAATAAATTTATTCCAAATTCTTTACAATTATTTCTTAAAGTATCAACTTGAATTTTAGATTGCTTATCGGATATACCTTTTGATCTATCAGTAGTTGGGACATTGTGATCAGGAACGGCTAAAGTAAGTTTTGGTTTTCTAACTTGTCTGCCTTGTATTCTTAACCCTTCAAAAGCTTGTGGACTAGTGACTTCATGAACAAGATGTCTATCAACATAAAGTAAAGCTGTTCCATCATTCTCTTCGTGAACAATGTGGTCATCCCAAATTTTATCGTAGAGTGTTTTTGACATATGAGAATATTATTTTTTTGGTTTATTCTCAGCTTCCAATTTTTTATCAGGAGTCTGTTGTTTAACTTTTGATACTTCAGTTTTTTTTTCGTCAGTTGATGTTTCTTTTTTGATTTTATCGTCCGACACTACATTCTCAATAGCTTGTTTAGGCTCTGGTGAGATGTCGATACCAATCTTTTTTTTTATTTTTTCAGCTATCCTTGCTGATTTTCCTTTTCTGTCTCTTAAATAATATAATTTTGCTCTTCTTACTTTTCCAGATCTGACAATTTTTATAGAACTTACATTTGGACTATAAAGCGCAAAGGTTCTTTCTACACCTTCTCCAAAAGATATTTTTCTAACTGTAAATGAAGAATTTATATCTCTATTTTTTTTTGCTATACAAACACCTTCAAAATATTGAATTCTCTCCCTTTTACCTTCGATAATTTTTACACCTACTTTAATTGTATCTCCAGGAGAAAAATCGGCTATCTTTTTTGAAGAAAGTATTTTCTTTACAGATTCTTTATTTATGTCTTCTATGTTTTTCATTATTTTTTATCTTTTAAATATTTTTCCCAAAGATCGGGTCTCTGGCGACGTGTTATATCCTCAGATTGAGATAAACGCCAGCTTTTAATTTTCGCATGATCACCTGAAAGTAGTACATCTGGAACACTTTTGCCTTCCCAAATTTTAGGTTTTGTAAATTGAGGGTACTCCAAAAGACTATTTTCAAAAGTTTCATCTTTTATAGAGTCTTTGTTTCCTAACACTCCTGGTATAAGTCTTAAAACGGCATCTAATATTACAAATGCAGCGGTTTCACCGCCTGATAAAACATAATCTCCTATGCTGATTTCCTCAATATTTCTCGTGGACAATAAACGATCATCTACTCCTTCAAAATGACCGCAAATTAAATTAATGCCATTTTGTTTACTTAAAGAATTAGCAAATTTTTGATTAAATTTTTTACCTTTTGGAGATAAATAAAAAATTTTTTCTCCCTTGGAAATATTTTTATCTAAAGAATTCGCTACTATATCAGGCTTCATTAACATTCCACTTCCGCCACCAAATACAGTGTCGTCAACAGTTTTATGTTTATCATCAGCGTAGTCTCTAATATTTACAGTTTTTAAACTCCATAGACTATTTCTCATAGCCTTTCCGTAAATCCCTCCAGCTAAAGGGCCGGGAAAAGTCTCTGGATATAAAGTAAATATTTTTACTGCGTACATTATTTTTTAGGTTCCTCTTTTTTTGCTACTTGTTTAGGAGCTTCTTTTTTAGGTTCCTCTTTTTTTGCTTCTTGTTTAGGTGCTTCTTTTTTAGGTTCCTCTTTTTTTGCTTCTTGTTTAGGTGCTTCTTTACCTTCTTGTTTAGGAGTATCTTTTTTGGGCTCCTCCGTTTTTTTTCTTTCTTTTTTCGGAACAGCTTTTTGAGGATTATTACCCGGTTTTGGCATTGGCATTAACTGAGCCTCACCTAAAATTCTCGAAACCCTTAAAGTTGGCTTAGCCCCTTTACTTATCCAATATTTTACTCTTTCGGCCTCTACCTTTATTCTCTCTTTCTTGTCTTTAGGAAGAAGTGGATTAAATAATCCAATCTTTTCTAAAAATCTTCCATCTCTAGGTGCTCTACTGTCGGCTACAACAATTTTGTATACTGGTCTTTTTCTTACTCCCCCCATTGATAGTCTTATTTTTAACATATGTTACCTTTCATTTTAGTTGATTTAATAATTCATCAGAAATATTTCCTGATGAAATTCCTTTTCCTTTAGACATTTTTTTCATCATGTCTGACATCATCTTAAATTGTTTTAGAAGTTTATTAATTTTAGAGATATCTAAGCCACAGCCTGTTGCTATTCTTTTTTTTCTTGATCCGCCTATAATTTTAGGATTTTCTCTTTCATTTGGTGTCATTGAAAGGATAATCGCTTCATTGTCACTTAACATTTTTTCATCAAACGATGAGTTTTCCATTTTTTGTTTAATCTTATTAGCTCCAGGTAACATAGACATCACACTTCCCATGCCACCCATTTTTTTCATTTGTCTTAGTTGGGACAGATAATTTTCCATTGTGAAAATTCCCTCTTTTAATTGAGTTTCAGTTTCTTTTAACTTTTTTTCATCAAGGTCTTTAGTTGCTTTCTCAACTAAAGTAACAATATCACCCATCCCTAAAATAAGCTTAGCTATTCTTTCAGGATGAAAGCTCTCGAGTTCGTCAATCTTTTCACCGACACCCATTAATTTTATTGGTTTTCCTGTAACCTCCTTCATGCTTAAAGCGGCTCCACCTCTTCCGTCGCCATCTACTCTAGTTAAGATTATACTTGAAATATTAACTGCCTTATCAAATTCACTTGCTACATTTACAGCTATCTGACCAGTAAGAGAGTCTGCTACTAAAATCGTTTCTATTGGTTTTACTAAACTTTTAATTTGCTTTACTTCTGTCATCATTGGTAAATCTATTTGAGTTCTTCCTGCTGTGTCGAATATAATTACATCTGCTCCATTTAGATTCGCTGTATTCATTGCACGACTAGCAATTTCAGAGGGTTGCTGATTTTGAACAATTGGTAAACTTAAAATATCATTATTATCTGCAAGAATTTGTAATTGTTCTTGAGCAGCAGGTCTATATACATCCAAACTTACTAGCATAGTCTTTTTCTTAAATTTTTTTTCTATAAAATGAGCTAACTTTGCTGAAGTTGTTGTTTTACCGGAACCTTGTAGTCCTAAAATTAATAAACTAACTGGGCTTGAAGATTTTAAATTTATTTCTTCATTTTTGTTACCCAATAAATTTATTAATTCGTCATTTACAATTTTAACTACCATTTGACCTGGAGTAGTTGACTCTATGATTTCTTGTCCTATAGCTTTTGGCTTTATTTTTTCTATAAAATTTTTTGTAACTTGAAGCGAGACATCTGCTTCCAGTAATGCCTGTCTAATTTCTTTCAAACCAATATCAACTTGCTCCTTGGTTAAAGAAGGAGCCTGTTTTAATTTAGAAAAAATATTTTCTAGTCTATTTGTTAAATTTTCAAACATTTATAATCACCCAACACCTATCGCACCAGTGGGCGAACCCTCGCTGACTGGTGTCGATCCTCTTATTTCTAAGAGCACCGCAAAAACACATGTATTTGCGGAAAGTGGCTGAAGTTACAATTAGGGGTTTTAAAAGTCAATGAATAATTATACTAATCAATAATGGCAGCGATTAACGCTTATAGAATGGATGGATTAGGAAATGATTTTATCATCATAGATAGAAGAGAAAACTTTATAGAAATAAAAAAGAATAAAATCATTGAGCTTGGAAATAGGGCTAACATTGGCTTTGACCAAATAATCTTTATCGAAAAACAGAGAGAAGACTCTTATCCAATTACAATTTATAACTCTGATGGCGGGGAAGTAAATGCGTGTGGAAATGGGGCAAGATGTGTGGCTTATCTTTTAAGTGAAAACCTAAATACAAAAAAAATACAAATTAAAACAAATAACAGATTACTTAATGCAAAAATAGTTGGGGATTTTCAGGTAGAGCTGGAAATGGGAAAACCTTTATTTGAGTCAGATGAGATACCGCTGTCAAAAAAAATTAATCCTAGTAACGTAGTTTTGGATATTAATGATCAAAAGTTTTCTGAAGGTTTTTGTGTAAACGTAGGAAATCCGCATATAATTTTTTTTGATAAAGATTATCTGAAGCATAACTTAAGGGTTATAGGACCTAAAATTGAAAATCATGATCTATTTCCAGAAAAAATTAATGTTACATTTGCTAATGTAATTGATAAAAAAAATATCAAAGTTAATGTTTGGGAACGTGGTGCGGGACTTACAAAAGCTTGTGGCACAGCTGCTTGTGCAACTGCTGTTGCTTCTTTTTCTAAAAATCTAACTGAAAGAAA
>CACAAD010000005.1 GCA_902530455.1 uncultured Pelagibacteraceae bacterium
CTTAAAGTCTGGCCATAATTTATCTAAAAAATACAATTCTGAATAAGCTAATTGCCATAACATAAAGTTACTCAACCTCTTTTTTCCCCCTGTTCTTATAAGTATATCTGGATCAGGAATATTTTTTGTATATAAATTATTTTTTATATGCTTTTCAGTAATATTTTTGATTTTAATTTTTTTAAATGTATTTAATAACTCTTTTTTTGAGCCATAATTTAAAGCTAAATTGACTAAGATTTTTTTGTTTTTTTTTGTTTTTTTTACTGTCTCTTTTAAGACTGATTTTAATTTACTGGGTAATTTATTTGGTTCACCAATAATATTTATTCTAATTTCATTTTTAATAACATTTTCAATTTCAGATTTAAAATAAGAATTTACTAAATTAAATAAAAAATTAATTTCTTTTCTTGGTCTTTTCCAATTTTCTGTCGAGAAAACATAAAAAGTAACCGTTGGTATTTTGAGATTTATTGATGCTTCTACAATTTTTTTAACAGTTTGAACTCCCGCGTAATGACCTGAATTTCTGTTGTTATTTTTTTTCTTTCCCCAGCGCCCATTTCCATCCATAATGAATGCAACATGGTTAAGTTTATTCATAATTGTAAAACTTCTTTTTCTTTTTCTGCGGTAATTTTATCGATGGTTGAAATATGATCATCAGTAAGTCTTTGAGTGCTTTTTTCGAAGTTTTTATTTTCATCTTCTGTAATTTTTTTATCTTTAAGTTTTTTCTTTAGTTCTTCATTGGCTTCACGTCTTATATTTCTAATAGAAACTTTATTTTTTTCTGTCATTCCTTTTAAAACCTTAATTAACTCTTTTCTTCTTTCTTCGGTTAAATCAGGAATTCTTATTCTAATTAATTGTCCGTCAATTTGAGGATTAATGCCTAAATCGGATTTTTGGATTGCGCTATCAATTAAAGTTACATTTGATTTATCCCAAACTTGAACTGTTATTAATCTAGCCTCTGGGACCGAAATGGTAGCAAGTTGATTTATTGGCATCATCTGTCCGTATACATCAACCTTGATCATATCAAGCATTGAAGAGTTGGCTCTACCTGTTCTTAAAGTTGATATCTCTTTCTTAAAAGCTTGAATTGTTTTATCCATTTTAGATGAATAATTTTTTTCATTAAATTCTGAACTCATTAAACCCCTTCGCCAACTTTAAATCTTATAAAATCAACAATTTTGATATTATCACTTTTTTTATTTTCTTTAAGAATATCCGAAACCTTTTTTTTAGGGTCCATAATCCAAATTTGATTCATTAGAGTATTGTCGGATATAAACTTATTTATTTTTCCTTTAGAAATTTTATCTGCAATTTCACCTTTTTTACCAGAGTTTACTAATTCAGCTTTAATTATTTCTAACTCTTTATCGACTATATCTTTTTGGATTCCTTTTTCATCAATCGCTAATGGACTGGAAGCAGCAATATGCATTGCGATTTTTTGACCTAATTCTTTATTTTCATTATTTAATAATTTAACTATTGATACAATTTTCCCAACGTTTTTTTCAATAGATGAATGAATATAAAAATAATTTTTACCACCTTTTTTATCAAAGTACTTTGATCTTCTTATAGTAATTTTTTCTCCTATCTTAGAAATTAATGAAATTAAATTGTCATCTACAGACTTGCCATTTTTCATTTTGAAAGATTTAATTTTTTCAATATTACCCTGCACTTTGAAATTAATTTTAGAAATTTCTTTGCAGAAAATTAAAAAATCTTTATTTTTTGCTACAAAATCTGTTTCACTATTAATTTCTACAACTGCTACCTCGTCAGCATCATTATGCACTAGCGCTAGACCTTCAGATGCATTTCGTCCCATTTTTTTTGAGGCTTTGGCTATTCCCTTTTTTCTTAAAAACTCAACAGATTTTTGAATATCCCCATCATTTTCTTCAATCGCTATTTTACAATCTTTAAACCCCACACCGGTTAGTTCCCTTAATTTTTTGACATTTTTTAATATTTCTTTGTTTGTCATGAGTCTAAATTTTAAGATTATTTTTTTTGAAGATTTTTATTACCTGGCTTATTTACTTTTGGTTTAATTTTATTCTCAGGTTTTAACATTTTTTTTTCATCTTTGTTATTTTTTTCAATAAACTTTTCAGCATCCTTAATTGTGTTTCTTAATAAATCACAATATAAATTTATAGATCTTCTAGCATCATCATTGCCAGGAATTGGAAAATCTATGCCTGTTGGATCGGAATTGGTATCTAACACACCAATAATAGGTATACCCAATTTTTTAGCCTCATTTACAGCTAAAGACTCGATATTAGTATCTATTATAAAAATTAGGTTGGGAAGTTTTTTCATCTCTGCTATACCGCCGAGTGATCTTTGAAGTTTGTCTCGCTCTTTTCCAAACTTAATTATTTCTTTTTTTGTGAAACCCATGTTATCTTTTGAAAGCTGATCTTCTAAATGTTTTAATCTTTTAATTGAATTTTGTATTGTGTTCCAATTAGTTAGCATACCTCCCAACCACCTATAGTTTACGTAATATTGAGATGTATCTTTTGCTAATGTGCTAACTTGTTCAGAGGCTTGTTTTTTTGTAGAGACAATTAAAATTTTCCCTCCAGACGATATACACTTATGAACTTCAACTAAAGCTGTTTTGAGAAAATTAACTGTTTGAGTCAAATCAATAATATGGATTGAATTTTTTTCACCAAAAATGAAACTTTTCATTTTTGGATTCCACCTTAGAGTTTTATGACCAAGGTGAACACCTGCTTCTAATAGCTGTTTTATATTTACTTCTGGTACTTTCATTTTTCCGGTTTATCCACCACAACTGCTCCATTTGGACCGGGGGGTAATAACCCTAAAAGTTGTGTGCGAAATCAAGCTTTGATATAATTAATCCCTCTAAAAAGCAAGTAATTAAAAAGTTATTTTTTTTACGTATTCCCTATTTTTTACTTTATTTAATAGTTTTAAATCAAATTTTCTTGGATTTTCAAGTTTAATAGTAAATTTAGTATCCTTTTGTCTCACAATTAACTGAACCTCAGTTTCACCTTTTTCTTGTAAAAGTTTTTTTAATTCTTTCAGATCTAATTTTTCGTCAATTTCAATTGATACTTTTTTATAACTATTATTTATTAGACTATCTAAAAGAACAATTTTTCTAACGTTAATTCTTTTTTGATCATTGTTAACATCTTTAAACAGCGTCATTACAAAAGACTCTCCCTCTTTTAAAATTTCTCTATTTTTTACAAGTATTTCTGAAAAAATGAAAAGTTCATACTCTCCAAAATTATCACTGAATTTTGCTATTGCAAATGGTGTTCCTTTTGAACTTTTTTTTTCTTGTATGATCATTAAAGTGCCTGCTATTATTCCTTCTTTATTTTGATCAACAATATACTCTTTATAAGGTTTAATATTGAGTTGCGGAAAAATACTTTTAAAGCTGTTTAGCGGATGATCAGAGATGTAAAATCCTAAAGATTTAAACTCTTCACTTAAAAGTTCTTTTGTGTCCCATTTTTCTTCTGTAATAAATTTAAATTTTTCATTCTTAGTAGTTTCGTCACTATCGAATAAATTGCTTTGTTTGTTAACTTTGTCTTCATAAAAAATTTTGTTTGTCTGTATTAGTTTCGGAATTGAAGAAAATATTCCTTTTCTATTAATCTCAAGTTTGTCAAAAGCACCAGATTTTACTAAACCTTCTAATTGCAACTTGTTTATATCTTTTGGGTTTACTCTCTTGATAAAATCCATAAGAGATTTAAACTTTCCATTTTTTTCTCTCTCTTTAATTAGATTTGAGACTGCTTCACTACCTACGTTTTTAATAGCACCAAGACCATATAAGATAGTATTTTTAGAAGTTCGAAAATCAGCGAAACACTCATTAATATCAGGCCTTACAACATTAACATTTAATCTTTTTAATTCATCGACAAATTCTCTTAATTTATTAGTATTATTTGTTTCAGTAGACATAGTGGACGCAATAAATTCCTCTTTATAATAGGTTTTTAAGTAAGCAGTTTGATAAGCAATTAAAGCATAAGCTGCTGCATGACTTTTGTTGAAACCATATTCTGCGAATGGTTCAATTTTTGTAAAGATATAATTTGCAATATCTTTTTTAATACCGTTATTGACTGCTCCATTAACAAATCTTTCTTTTTGTTTTTCTAATTCAGCTCTTTTCTTTTTGCCCATAGCACGTCTTAAGATATCTGCCTCTCCTGCGGAAAAGCCAGCTAGAGTTTGGGCTATCTGCATCACTTGTTCTTGGTATATTATGATTCCATACGTTGGCTTTAAGATATTTTTTAAACTTGGGTGTATATATTCAGGTTCTTTTAGACCATTTTTACAATTATTATAAATCGTTATGTTGCTCATAGGTCCTGGTCTATATAACGCAACTAAAGCAATTATATCGTCAAATTTATTTGGATTCATTTGCTTTATGGCTTCTCTCATTCCGGTGCTCTCTAGCTGAAATAAGCCAGTTGTTTCCCCTGTAGATAATAAATTAAAAACATTTTTATCTTTTAAATTAATTTTTGATATATCCAAATTAACATTGTTTTTATTTATCATCTTAACTGTTTTGTCTATTACGGTTAGCGTTTTTAAACCTAGTAAATCAAATTTAACTAAACCTGCATTTTCAGATGAATACATATCATATTGCGTCGATGGCAAAGGTAAATTTGAAGAATGATCAATATAAAGTGGTATTTGATCTGAAAGTTCTTTTCCTGCAATTACAACTCCAGCAGCATGAGTTGCCATATTTCTATTTAATCCTTCCAGTTGTAATGATAGTTCAATTAATTTTTTCACTTTTAAATTTTGATTAATCTCATTTTGAAAACGTGGTTCTCTATTAATAGACTCTTGTAAAGTTAAAGGACGAGATGGATCAAAGGGTATCATTTTACAAATCTTATCGACATGGCCATAAGGTAATCCAAGAACACGTCCAATATCTCTTAAGGCCATTCTGGCTTTTAATTTACCGAAAGTAATAATATGAGCGACACCTTTGCCATATTTTTTTTTTAGGTATTCAAAAACTTTATCTCTTTTCTCCTCACAAAAATCGATATCAAAATCTGGCATAGAAATACGATCAGGATTTAAGAATCTCTCAAAAATCAAATCAAATTCTATGGGATCGAGATCAGTTATATCTAAACTATAAGCTACTAAAGAGCCTGCCCCTGACCCTCTGCCAGGTCCTACTGGTATTGAATTATTTTTTGCCCATCTTATATAATCAGAAACAATAAGAAAATAGCTTGGGTAATTCATTGAGTTGATAATATTAATCTCGTGGTGGAGTCTGTCAAAGTATAGTCTTTCAAGTTTTTTAGGATCCTTATCCTTATTCTTAAGTATAATAAAATTTTTTAGCCTTTTATTTAAACCTGATTGGGCTTGAGCCAAAAGTTCCTCCTCTGCAGTTTTATCTTTTTCTAACACTAGACTTGGTAAAACTGGTTTTGTTTTTTTTGGTTTAAAACTAAACTTTTTAGGAAAATTATAATTATTCACTAATGCCTCTGGAATATCTTTAAATAATTCTTTCAATGATGTAGAGCTTTTTAAAAAGTGGTTGTTTCTAAATTTCTTTCTATTGGTATCATCCACAAATGACTTTTCTCCCACACAAATTAATGCATCATGTGCTTCTGCCATCTCTTCTTTGATGTAGAAAACTTCTTGTGAAGAAATAAGTGGCACATTAAATTCTGATGATATCGATATCAAAAAGTCCTCAAAATTTTTTTCATCATTTTCTAAATGTCTTTGAATTTCAATATAAAAATCATTTTGAAAAGCTTTATTAAATTTTGATAATAAGTTTTTAATAAGATCTAATTTGTTTAATTTAAATAATTTACCAAAAAAATCATATACCGTTCCTGAAAGAACAACTAATCCTTCTGAATTGTTATACAAATTTTCTAGTTCACAGTAAGGTTCTGAGGTTGATTCACTCTCTAAATAGCTTGATGAAGATAATTTTGTTAAATTTTTATATCCATCTATTGTTTTAGCAAATAATGGTAGTTTACCTATAATATTATTAATTTTAAAATTTATTTGTGTACCGATAATTGGTTGTGTCCCAGCTTTACTAATTTTCTCAGCAAATTCTAATGCTCCACATAAATTATAGCTATCACATAATCCTATTGCTTTGATTTTATTTTTTTTGCAATGTTCTGCTAGTTCGTCAATTTTAACTGCACCTTCACAAATAGAATACTGAGAGTGGATTTTAAAATTAGTGAATTGAGTGTCATTTCTTTCCATTAACTCTTTTTATATTACCATTAGAAATACTCAACTTATAATCGGCTTTGTTAGCAAGTTCTCTATTATGAGTTGCAAATAAAATTGTTTTATTCATTTTTTTTAATTTTAAGAAATAATTAAATATTTCCTTTGAAGTTTTAAAATCTAAATTACCTGTTGGTTCATCAGCTAAAATTAAGTCTGTTTCAGCTATTAGAGATCTTGCTATTGCAACTCTTTGTTGTTCTCCCCCTGATAAATCGCCTGGAAAAAAATCTAATCTGTTAGAAAGATTTACTAAAGAAAGAATTTTTTTTGATTTTTCATAACTTTTCTTTTTATTCTCATTTCTAATCAATAACGGAAGCATAACATTTTCAATTACACTAAGATCAGAAATAAGATTATTATTTTGAAATATTAAAGAAATATTATATTTTCTAATTTTGTTGATTTCTCCACTGCTAATATTATTTAGATTTTTATCAGAAAAAGAAATTTTACCGGATGAAGGTTTTTCCATTAAAGCTATTAAATGTAATAAAGTAGACTTGCCTGAACCAGAGGGTCCTGTGAGAGCAATTAATTCACCTTTTTTAATTGAAAAATTTAAATTTTTTAAAACTTCTACTTGCCTGCTTTGAAAGTGAAATTTTTTGCTTAAATTTTTAATAATTAAAATAAATTTACTCATATTTAAGGCCATCCGTAGTTTTCATTTTAGAAATTGTTTTTGCAGGGAAATATGAGGCTAGTGATGTGATTAATAAAGATAAAAAAAATATTATACTAACTGAAATGAAATTTATTTCACTAGGCATTTTTTCCAAATAATAAACATCAGAGGGAAAAATATTTATTCCAAATACCATTGAAAGAAAATTTCTTATTTCATCTATATATATGGAAAATATAACACCAAAAAATACACCAGTGATGGTTGCTAAAAAACCTATGACAAAACCAGTTAAAAAAAAGGACTTGATAATAGAGTTTTCAGACAATCCAAGTGTTTTTATAATAGCAATTTCTTTGGTTTTATTTTTAATTAAAATTGTTAATCCGGAAATAATATTAAAGGCTGCGACTATAATTATTAAAGTAAGTATAGTAAACATAACATTTCTTTCCACTTTGAGAGCATTAAAAAATGATCTATTTGTGTCTGACCAAGTTGATACAAAAATATTTTGATTTTTGCGTTCAATATCTTTTTTATATTTTTCAGCTAAGAATGGATCTTTTAAAAAAACTTCCAAATCTACACTTTCATCCTGTTTATCAAAAATAGATCTACTATCATTTAACTCCAAATAAATTAAATTTTGGTCAAATTCATAGAACCCGCTATTAAAAAAACCTGCTATTCTAAAACTATCTTGCTTAGGTATACTTCCGAATGGAGTATCTATAAAAGAGGAAGATACAATATTAATTTTTTCCCCTACTTCTAAATTTAAGTTATAGGCAAGCTCTCCTCCTATCATTACTGCACCAGCTGCAAAATCTTTCAAATTTCCTTTTGTAATCTCTTTATTTATAAATGATTGAAATTTATCTTTTTCGTTAATTCCTTTTATAATTATACCTTTTGCTTTTTTATTAGTAAGAATTATGCCTTCCCCGCTAATAGACTCAGTAATATTTATATCTTTATATTTTATAGATAAAAATTTTTTTATACTTGTCAGATCTTTTTTATTATTAGATTGCAGAATTAAATGTGGGTTTAAACCAATTATTTTTTCTGTTAAATCTGATCGAAAACCATTCATAACAGACATTACTATTATTAAAATAGCAACACCCAACATTATTCCTAAAAAGGAAAATAAAGATATTATCTTAAGAAAACCCTGTTTCCTCTTTGGTCTTAAATTTCTAATTGCTATTAGTCTTTCAGTTTGAGTAAACAATTTAGCTAGCAAGTTTTGATTTAATATCTTTCAAACTGATAAATGAACTATCAGAATTGACTTCTTTAAATTCTATTTTATCTTCTGTTGATTTTGATCCAACAATAATTTGACATGGAATACCAATTAAATCGTGTTTTTTAAATTTTTGAGACATATTTTCATCAACATCGTCTAACAATACGTCAACATTTTGTTTCTTTAATTCCTCATATATTTTTATTGATTTTGATAGGTTTTCTTTATTGTTTTTACTAATACTTGGAATAATTACCACGTCGAAAGGCGCCACTGATTTTGGCCATTTCATTATCTCATTGTCATACTTTGCTTCAATGATTGCTCCAACTAATCTTGATACTCCTATGCCATAAGATCCCATTTTAACAGCATTTTTTATTCCGCCCTGACTGTCCACAAAACAGTTTAGCGGTTTTGAATATTTGTTACCAAAGTAAAAAATATGTCCAACTTCTATACCTTTTGTGATCATTTGTTTTTCCTTAGGTACTTTTTTATCAAATTCGTTTTTTTTAAATTTATCATCTGTTACTGCATATATTGATGAGTAATCTTTAATCATTTTTTCTAATGAAGATTTGCTAAAATTATAATTATTCAAATCTATCTCAAAAATACTCTTATCAGTATAAATTTTACTCTCTCCGGTTTCAGCTAAAATTATAAACTCATGAGATAAATCTCCTCCTATCGGCCCAGTATCTGCTGCCATTGGAATAGCCTCTAAACCTAATCTTTTAAAAGTTTTAAGATATGAAAAAAACATTTTATTATAAGAAACTTTGGCGCTAGCATCATCTAAATCAAAAGAGTAAGCGTCTTTCATAAAAAATTCTCTGCATCTCATAACTCCAAATCTTGGTCTTATTTCATCTCTAAATTTCCATTGAATGTGATAAAGCATTTTTGGTAAAGATTTATAAGATTTAATTGAAGATCTAAATATGTCAGTTATCAATTCCTCGTTAGTAGGTCCATATAACATTTCCCTTCCCTGTCTATCTTTAATTCTCAACATTTCTTCACCGTAGTCATTGTATCTCCCACTTTCTTTCCATATATCAGCTGATTGAATAGTAGGCATTAGCAATTCTTGGGCGCCTATTTTATTTTGTTCTTCTCTTACCACTTGCTCTATTTTTTTCATTATCTTTAAGCCCAAAGGTAACCATGAATAAATACCTGCCGATGATTGTTTGATCATACCTGCTCTCAACATTAATTGATGAGATTTAATCTTTGCATCGGCTGGGAGATTTTTTGTAATTGGTAAAAATAATTTAGATAAAAACATTATTTAATAAATTCTCTTAAATTAAAATGGTCATTAACAACTATATAATATATTCCTGCAAAAATTACTGTAGTAATTAGGGTTGTGTATAAAAATTTTTTTAAAATATTTGGATTTTTGGGAGCTCCTGGATCTATACCTTCTAAATTATTGTTGAACGGCTTTTCACTATGCTTAATACCGATCGGTAAAACAGAGAAAAAAACTATCCACCAAATTATTACGTACACTACAATTGAACCAGTTATACCCATTAAATCCTAGCTATATTTACGTTTGTAAAAGGTCTTTTCCCGGTTTTCTCTTTAATTATTTTTCTACAATTTTGTTTAATAGCATCAATTAAATTTTTTTCTTGTTTAGAATTATTGATGGCAAAACTTTTGCAAGTTTTTGTAATTTCATCCTCTAAATCAAATTTAAATGTCTCACTAACTTCGTCTTCAGGAATACCTCGAAAAGATACTACAGTTTTTTTCATCTTACCGTTGCTCGATATAATTAGTGTAATTTCTAATAGACCATTTAATGAAATATTTTTTCGTTCTTTTATTGAAGATGAGTCTAAACTTACTGCTACATTACCATCTAAATAGACTTTACCAGTAGGTGCTTGGTCTATAATTTCTGGCTTTTGGTTTTTAGAAATTTTGATAATATTTCCATTTTCAACTTTTAAATTAAATGGTATTTGCATTTCTTTTGAAAAATTTATGTGTTCTTTTATATGCCTGTGTTCACCATGAACAGGGATAACGCATTTAGGTTTTACCCATTGATACATATCTTTTAAATCTTCCCTATTTGCGTGACCCGATACATGCACAAAAGCATTTTCTTCAGTTATAACCTCTATATCTCTTTTAACAATTGAGTTTTGAAGAGCATAAAGTTTTTTTTCATTTCCTGGAATAATTTTTGATGAAAAAATAACTGTATCCCCGCTCTCAATATTTACATCTGGATGGACATCATTGGCTATTCTATTAAGGGCGCCCATTGGCTCTCCTTGGCTTCCCGTGCATAAAAGTATTATACGATCTCTTGAAATTTTTCTAGCATCTCTTGGATCTACTGGCTCAATTAAATTTTTTAAATAACCACATTGTCTAGCGGCTTTATAAATTCTATGCATCGATCTTCCAATTAATGAGATATTTCTTTTTGTTTGTTTTGCTATATAAAAGATACTTTCCATTCTAGCTACGTTTGAAGCAAAAGATGTTACCAAAACTCTTTTTTTTTGGTTTGAAATAATTTTTAGTAAACTTTCTCTGACATCATTTTCTGAACCCGCTCTACCAGGACTAAAGACATTAGTAGAGTCACAAATCATTGCTATGACACCTTTTTCACCGATAGACCTAAGTTTTTTTTCATCAACTTTATTTCCTATTAAGGGATTGGGATCAACTTTCCAATCTCCTGTGTGTAGGACAACTCCTTCGGGCGTTGTAATGCTTAACCCGTTGGGTTCTAAAATTGAATGAGTTAATGTTACAAAGTCAATTTCAAAAGGTCCTAGCTTAATCTGACTGTTAAGATCAACTATTTTTAAATAATTTGTAATATCAATTTTTTTTTCTTTAAATTTTTCTTGAATTAAAACTGCGGTAAAGGGTGTGGCATATATTTTACACTTTAGTTCAGGCCAAATATGAGAGATAGAGCCTATGTGGTCTTCGTGAGCATGAGTTAAAACTATACCCAATAAATCATCTTTTTTTTCTATTATAAATCCAGCATCTGGGTAAATAAGATCAACTCCAGGAACTGTGTCATCTGCAAATGTAACTCCCATGTCGACAATTATCCATTTTTGATTTTCATCAGTTCCGTAAGCATAAAGATTCATATTCATACCAATTTCGCCAGAACCGCCAAGAGGACAAAATAATAAATTTTCTTTCATACTAAATCTACCAATCTTAATAAACCTTTAATCGTCAAGTCTTTATCAACTTTTATTTTTTTTTCTATCGTATCTTTGAATAAATGTGAAAGACCCCCAGTAAATATAATCTTAAAATTTTTTTTATATTTTTTTTCAATAAGGTTTATCATATTTTCAATTAAACCTTGATAGCCCCAATAAAATCCTGATCTCACTGCATTTTGTGTATTTTTACCTATAATATTATTTATTTTTGTCAATTTAGTATTTGGGATTAATTTTGCTTTTTCTACTAAAGTCTTTAACGAAAGACTCACACCCGGTGCAATTATACCTCCTTTATACTTATTCTTTAACACTACGTCAAAAGTTGTGGCTGTTCCAAAATCTAAAATAATAAAATTATCTTTATTATTTAAAACACCTATAGCGTTAGCCAACCTATCCGATCCAACCTGTTTCGTATTAACTTCTATCTTTAATATTTTTTTCAAATTCAATTGCTTTAATTCTTTGACTTCTACTCTTAGTTTTTTCTTAATTGTTCCTTTAACATTTTTAAAAACATTAGGAACCACACTGCAAAACATTATTTTGTCGATTTTTTTTTTATATGAATTCAAAAATTTGAATTTATCACTAAAATTAATTTTTTCAAAATTATTAGTGCCAAATATCTTTTTTTTTAAAAGTTTTCTTTTATCGTTAAATAAACAAATTTTAGTTTCTGTGTTTCCTATATCGCCAATCAAGTACATATTTTTTAAATGATTTTTTCTAAATTGTTTTTAATTTTTTTATAAATATCACTCTTTTTAATTCTATTGTTATTATATTTTTGTAAAAAAGAAACCTGTTTATTATAGATTTTTGGTCCTTTAACAAGGTTAACACCGATTCCTATGATAAAGAATTTTTTATTATTATAATTAACAGTTTCTTGTAATATGCCACAAACTTTTGATCCCTCAATTAATAAATCGTTAGGTAACTTAATTGTTATTTTTTCATTTACAAATTTTTCTAAACTTTTTTTTATCAATTTATAAATTTTTTTAGACAATGTTTTAGTTTCAATTTTTCTTCTTAAAGAAAAATAAACAGTCATAAAAATATTTCCTTTGTGTGAAATCCATTTTCTTCCATACTGACCTCTGCCCTTTTTCTGAGATTTTGCAATTATTAATGTTGGTTTAATTTTCCCTTTTTTAATTCTTCTTAAAGCTACATTATTCGTGCTATCTACACTTTCAAATTTAATAATTTGTATTTTCATTAAATAAATAGTTCATTCAACAAAGAACCTATAATCGACGGAGAAATAAAATATAAAGACAAAAATAAACAACTTAAAAATATTGTTGCTTTTATACTCAGATTTCTGTCATCATCAAATTTAACCTTGTTATTGTCAAAGTAAATAATTTTAATAACTTTTAAGTAATAGAAAGCCGATATAACAGTTGTTAATAATCCAATAATTGCTAAAGCATACATTTCACTCTCAATTACAGACATAAAAACAAAAAATTTAGCAAAAAATCCACCTAGTGGTGGTATTCCAGCTAATGAGAAAAACAGAATTAAAAAAGAAAACGCTAACATCGGTCTTTCTTTTGAAAGTCCAGACAGGTCTTCAATTTTTTCAGAGTATTTACCATCTGTTTTCATTAAATAAATACAAGCAAAAGTACCCATATTCATAATTATATAAATTGTTATATAGATAATTGTTGAGGTGTATCCTGATACTGTACCAGTAGCCACACCTGCTAAAGCGTATCCCATGTGGCTTATGGAGCTATAAGCTAAAAGTCTTTTAATATTTTTTTGACCTATGGCTGCAACACTTCCAAGTATCATAGAAGCTATAGATATAAATATTATAATTGTTTGCCACTCTCCGATAATATTTTTAAAAGGTAAATCCATAAATCTGATAATTATTGCTAATCCAACTGCCTTAGGTACTACAGCAAAAAAATTGGTTATGGATGTTGGCGCACCTTGATAAACATCTGGCGTCCACATATGAAAAGGTACAGCAGATACTTTAAAAGCTAAGCCTACTAAAATGAACACCATTGCAAAAATAGCTCCAGTATTTTGAGTTATTAAGCTGACACCAATTTCATCAAAATTTGTGGAACCAGTAAATCCATAAAGTAAAGAACACCCATACAAAAGCAGTCCTGAGGAAAGTGCGCTTAACACGAAATACTTTATACCAGCTTCTGAAGAGATGATGTTGTCTCTATCGATAGAGGCCAAAACGTATAAGGCAAGTGATTGAAGTTCTAATCCTAGATAAAATAAAATTAAGTCATTAGCACTCAACATAAAAAACATACCCAAAATAGAGAACATTATGATTATTGGGTACTCAAATTTGTTTAATTTTTTATCTTTTATAAACTGATCAGCAGAGACAAAAATAAAAATACTTGAAACTAAAATTAATATCTTAAAATAATCAGAAAACTTATCATTTTTGAAAGAGTCTAAAAATATTTTTTGTTCTCCTCCCCAATCAGTCAAAACCAAATAAATAACTCCTAACAAAATTAAAATTGAAAGTTTCATCACTATAGAAAAACTATTTTTAAAAAAAACTCCAACCATCAAAGCTAGGCAGATTCCTAGAAATAGCGTTATTTCAGGTATTATTAAGTTTATATTTTCCATATTTATTTATTAATCAAATTTACTGTTAGCTCGTTTTGGTGATTTTGGATTATTCCATTTACCGAAATATCCATAGTATTTAGTAATGGTTCAGGATAAAACCCAAAAATTATACTTACCAAACACAGTACAATTAAGATAGTTGCTTCTAAAAAATTGATATCCTTCAATTTTGTAACAACAGCATTATTAGCATTTCCAAAAACTACTCTTTTAGCCATCCAAAGCATATATGCTGCACAAAGAACAACTCCAGTGCTTGCCAGAATTGCAACCAAATAATTAATTTTGAACGCGCCCAATAATATAAGAAACTCACCAATAAAACCTGTTGTTCCAGGTAAGCCTAGTGCTCCAAGCACAAAAATAATAAATATTAGTGAAAAATTTGGTAAATAATTAACTACCCCACCAAAACTTTTAATCATTCTTGAGCCAGTTCTGTCATATAAAACACCTACACATAAAAATAGAGCGGCAGATATTATTCCGTGACTAATCATTTGAAACATGCTGCCCTCTATCCCTTGTTTATTGAAAGTAAATATACCCAGAGTTACAAAACCCATATGTGCAACCGAGGAATAAGCGATAAGCTTTTTCATATCATCCTGCATTAAAGCTACTAATGAAGTATATATAATAGCGATAATACTTAGAGCAAAAACCAAAGGAGTGAAAAATTCTGAAGCAATTGGAAACATTCCTAGAGAAAACCTCAAGAAACCATATCCAGCCATTTTTAAAAGAATAGCTGCTAGAATTACAGAACCTGCAGTGGGCGCCTCAACGTGAGCATCTGGTAACCAAGTATGTACGGGCCACATAGGGGTTTTAACAGCAAAAGAACTAAAAAAGGCCAACCATAATAAGTATTGATATTCTTTAGCTATTTTTAACTTATATATTTCAGTGTAATCAGTTGTTCCAACAGCCCAATAAATGAAAATAATAGCTGCCAGCATTAAAACTGAACCTAGTAAAGTAAATAAGAAGAATTTATAGGCTGAATATATCTTTCTGTGCCCCCCCCAAATACCTATTATTAAAAACATAGGAATAAGTCCTGCTTCGAAAAATAAATAAAAAATAATTAAATCTAAAGAACAAAATACACCTATCATAAAAGTTTCTAGAATTAAGATTGCTATTAAAAACTCATTGAGTCTTTTTTTCACGCTAATAATACAAGAAATTATACATATTGGAGTAATGAATGCTGTTAGAACTATAAATAAAATAGAAATTCCATCTATACCAATCTTAAATTTTATAAGTCCGCTTATCCAGTTTTTTTCTTCTATAAATTGGAAACCAGCAAAACTTTTGTCAAAAGAATACCATAAGAAAAAAATTAACAATAAATTTGCCATAGATGTAAATATGGAAATATAAATTGCGCTTGAATTTTCATTTTTTTTATTAGATATAAATATGAATAAAGACCCAAGAAGTGGAAGGAATATAATAGTAGATAAAATAGGAAAATTCATTTAATTTAAAATCAAGAAAGTTATTAAAGCAGAAAGACCTATCAACATTACAAAAGCGTAATCATAAATATAACCGCTCTGAAACTGTATAGCTTTGTTGGAAATAAATTTTATAACTTTTGAAATACCGTCTGGGCCAAATCGGTCTATGGTATCTTGGTCGCCTTTCTTCCAAAAGAAAACCCCAATTTTTTTCAAAGGTTTTATAAAAATAAAATCGTAAATCTCATCTATATACCATTTTTTAAATAAGAAATTGTATAATGGTAGATTAGAATTTTTAACACCCTCTAGGATTGTTTTATCTTTAATATACAGGAAATAAGAAAGAGGTATCGCTAACGTGATTATTATTGGAGTTATTATTATTAGCCATATAGGAATATTTTCTAATTTTACAAAATCTAAAAATAAAATTGACTCGTTCCAAAAAGTAGAATTATTTCCAATAAATAAATCTTTAAAAAAATATCCTGCTAATAAGGCTCCAATAGCTAAAATGACTAAAGGAATAATCATCACCAATGGGGACTCATGAGTTTTTTCTATTGGAATTGATTTGTTATTATATTTTCCTAAAAAAGTTTTAAAAAATAATCTCCAGGAATAAATTGCTGTTAAAAAAGCAGTAAAAACTCCTACTGAGCAGGCATAATATCCTACTGATGTATCTTTTAAATAAGCAAATTCAATTATTGCATCTTTAGAATAAAAACCGGATAAAAGTGGGAAACCAGTTAAAGCTAGCGTGCCAATAAGCATAACTATCATTGTATAAGGAATTTTTTTCCAAACTCCTCCCATTTTTGAAATATCTTGTTCCTCATGAAATGCGTGAATAACTGAGCCAGCACCCAAAAATAAAAGAGCTTTGAAAAATGCATGAGTGAATAAATGAAACATAGCTATATGATATGCTCCCATACCTGCAGCAAAAAACATATAACCTAACTGACTACAAGTAGAATAAGCAATAATTTTTTTAATATCATTTTGAACTAAAGCCACTGAGGCAGCAAATAAAGCTGTTATCATTCCTATAATGGCAACAAGATTCATAGCAAACTGCGAGTACTCAAAAATTGGTGAGCATCTAACTACTAAAAATACTCCAGCAGTAACCATAGTTGCGGCATGGATTAAAGCCGAAACTGGTGTGGGTCCTTCCATTGCATCTGGTAACCACGTATGTAATAAAAATTGAGCAGATTTTCCCATTGCACCAATAAATAAAAATACACAAATTAATGTGATAACATTATATTCTCCCCCAAAAATACTTAAATTTGTTTTTGTAAATTCTGGAACTAGAAGAAAAACTTCCTCAAAGTTTAACGTTCCAAATATTAGAAAAATAATAAATATTCCAATAGCTAAACCAAAATCACCCACTCTATTCACAATAAAAGCTTTTATGGCAGCATTGTTAGCTGTTTCTCTTTTAAACCAAAAACCTATTAACAAATAAGAGCATAAACCAACTCCTTCCCACCCAAAGAATAACTGAAGAAAATTATCAGAAACAACTAAACATAACATTGAGAAAGTAAATAAAGATAAATACGACATGAACCTTGGTTTATGTGGATCTTGACTCATATACCCTATTGAATAAATGTGAACCAAAGCTGATACAGATGTTACTACCATTATCATTACTGAGCTCAATGGATCAATTTTAATTGACCAGTTAACATTTAAATTTCCAGAATTAATCCATTCAAAAATTAAATAATTTCCATAATTATCATTAATGAGACCATCATAGAAAATAAAACAAGAAATTACAGCTGATATAACAATCATTGAACAGGAAAAAATTTGAGAAAACAAGTTTCCAAAACTTTTTCCAAAGTAAGTGATGATGGATCCTATTAAAGGTAAAAATATTACTAAATATTCCATTTATCCTTTCATTTCGTGAATATCTTCCACTCTGATAGATCCTTTATTTCTGTAAAATATGACTATAATTGCTAAACCAATAGCGGCTTCGGCTGCCGCTACAGTTAAGATTAACATTGTAAATATTTGGCCTAATAAGTCCCCTGAGAAAATTGAAAAAGAAATTAAATTAATATTTACAGATAGTAAAATTAATTCGACTGACATTAAAATTACAATTACATTTTTCCGATTTAAAAAAATTCCTATTACCCCCAGAAAAAAGATTATGGCTCCTAATGTTAAATAATGCCCCAAGCCGATTTCAATCATCAATTTTTACTCCTTTATTAGATTCAACATCCTTTAACATTACTGCAGATGCTTTATCCCTGGAAATTTGTTTGAGATAACTTTGTGTTTTCACATTTTCTCTTTTTCTGTATGTTAATATTATAGCTCCTACCATTGAAAGAAGTAGAATTACACCTGATAACTGGAAGTATAAAATATAATCCGTATACATCACGCTTCCAATTGAATGAGTGTTCGTTATTGATTTATCAATAACTAGATTGGAACTAGACATTATATTTTCTTTATATTTCCAGCCACCAACAACAACTAAAAGTTCAAGTAGAATTAAAACTGAAACTATCAATCCAGAAGGTATATGAGTAGATTTTTGACCAACAAACCAAGATTGTTTTTGTTGTGCAACATTTAACATCATAACAACAAACAAAAACAATACTGCAACCGCTCCTACATATACTATTAAAAGTATCATGCCTAAAAACTCTGCTCCGACCATAATAAATAAACAACCAACTGAGATAAAATCTAAAATTAAAAAGAAAACAGAGTTTACTGTGCTTCTTGAAGTAATTACCATCAAAGCAGAAAAGATCGCTAAAATAGAGAAAAAGTAGAAAAAAATTGCATGAGCTAACATTTATTTATAAATTTTGTCTGTTTTTAAATTTTTGGCTAGTACAGACTCCCATCTATCTCCGTTGTCTAATAATTTTTCTTTATTGTAATAAAGCTCTTCTCTAGTTTCTGTAGCAAATTCAAAGTTTGGGCCTTGTACTATTGCATCAACAGGGCAAGACTCTTGGCACAGACCGCAATATATGCACTTCAACATGTCGATATCGTATCTAGTTGTTTTTCTGCTACCATCTTTCCTCTCCTCTGACTCAATAGTAATAGCCTGAGCAGGACACACTGCTTCACAAAGCTTGCAAGCTATACATCTTTCTTCACCGTTTGGATATCTTCTTAACGCATGCTCTCCTCTATACCGTGGGCTAATTTGACCTTTTTCAAATGGGTAATTAATTGTTTTTTTAGGTCTAAATATTTCTCTAATTGCTTTAATTATTGCTAAGAAAAATTCAGTTAAAAATATAGTTTTTAAAAATCTATTTAAATTCATTAAAATGAACCTTTCGGTAATTTATCAAAATAAAGTAAAAAACTTGCAGTTAAGACTACGTAAATAAGTGAAAATGGTAAAAAAACTTTCCATCCTAATCTCATTAATTGATCATATCGATATCTTGGTACAATTGCCTTAATAATTGCGAATAAAAAAAACAGGAATAAAATTTTAAATATCATCCAGAAAGGTGCCGGAACAACATTAAATGGGTATATGTCTAGTGGGGGTAGCCATCCTCCTAAAAATAAAATAGATCCCATTGCACACATCAAAAGAATATTAGCGTATTCTCCCAACCAAAACATTGCATACATCATTCCAGAATATTCTGTTTGATACCCTGCAACTAATTCTGCTTCTGCTTCTGGTAAATCAAAAGGTGGCCTGTTAGTTTCCGCTAATGCAGATATAAAAAAAACAACAAACATTGGGAAAAGCGGGATAACATACCAAAGATTTTTCTGGGCCAGTACAATATCATTCAGATTTAGAGATCCAACACATAATAATACATTTATGATTATTATGCCTATTGAAACTTCATATGATACCATTTGAGCGGCAGACCTTATAGCACCCAAAAAAGGATACTTAGAATTAGAGGCCCATCCTCCCATTATGATTCCATAAACTCCTAAAGAGGAGATTGCAAAAAGATAAAGTATTCCAACATTAATATTTGATAATACTAATGTTTCGCTTAAAGGTATTACAGCCCAAGCTACTAAAGCTAAAGTCATTGTTATTATTGGAGCTAGAATAAAAATTGTCTTATTTGCGCTTGCTGGAATAATTATTTCTTTAAAAATATACTTTAAAGCATCTGCTAATGTTTGAAATAAACCAAAGGGTCCCACAACGTTTGGGCCTCTCCTTTTTTGTATTAAACCCCAAACTCTTCGATCTAACCAAACGATCATTGCTACAGAGACTAGTATAGGAATTACTAAAAATATAATTTTATATATTTCATTAATCAAAGTATTTAAATATTCCATTTAATTATTTGTCCCCGACTTTTGATATTTTAATTTTATATCTCGGCACTCACTCATAACTTTTGAAGCTCTAGATATACTATTTGAAAAATAGTAATCAATTGGATTAATATATACGCTCTCATTTTCAAAATTATTATTAACTTTTTTTGACGGTTCTTTATACTTAGGTAATTTGTTTAAAGACTCAAAGTTAACTATTTTTTCTAAAACTTCATCTCTTAATTTATTAAAACTATTAAAGAGATTTTTATTTTTATAAACGTTTGTTAATTTGTTAAGTACCTTCCAGCTTTCTAGAGCCTCGCCAGCAGGGTAGGATGCCTTTCTACATTCTTGAACTCTTCCCTCTAAGTTTTGGTAAAACCCATTTTCTTCTGTGTAAGTAGCGCTCGGCAGAATTACATCCGCTATTTCAGCTCCACGATCACCATGGCTCCCTTGATAAATTATAAATTCATTATTTTTTTCAAATTTAAGGTTATCTGAGTTTAGCAAATATAATATTTTAAATTTATTATTTTTGATATTGTTGAAAAACTCAAAATTATTTTTATCTTTATTAATTATTTTTAGATCTAAAGCCCCAACCGTTGAAGCATTTTGAATTAAAATATTTAACGCATTCCATTTTTCACTAATCAATTTTTTTTGATATAGAAAGTTTTTGAGTTCTTCAAAAATAAATCCACCAGAGTTCAATTCTAAAGCCGACTCTCCTATTATGATTAAGGGTTTTTTTGCGATGTCAAAAACTCTGTTAAATTCATGTTTTTCCTCAATAATGTCTTTAATTGTTTGGGAGTTGTCCCCTATAATTTTATATTCGTAAGTCTGATCCCCAGGGTTCCCAACTGAAAAAATTGGCGTTTTATTGTTTTTAAAAGCTTTTCTTATTCTAGCATTTAAAATAGTGGCTTCGTGCCTGGGATTACAACCTACTAGTAGTATTAAATCGGATTTTTCTATTCCATTTATTGATGAATTAAACAAATAATTCATTTTATCTTCTGAGTTGATATAAAATTTTTTTTCCCTGAAGTCTAAGTTGTTACTTCCTAATAATTCAAAAAATTTTTTAAATGCCAGTGTTGTTTCTAGACTTACAAGATCTCCTATATGACCAGCGATTTGTGAACTTTCAGTTTCATTGAGCTTTTTAATAATCACATTTAACGCTTCATCCCAACTAGATTTGACTAATTTATTATTTTTTTTAACATACGGAGTATCAATTCTTTGCTTTAATAATCCGTCACATGAATATCTTGTTTTATCTGAAATCCATTCTTCATTGATATCCTCATTTAATCTTGGGAGAATTCTTTTCACTTCCCATCCATAAGTGTCTACTCTTATATTTGAACCGACAGCATCTAATACGTCAATGCTCTCAGTTTTTTTTAATTCCCAAGGTCTAGCAGAGAACGCGTAAGGTTTTGAAGTTAAAGCCCCTACTGGACATAAATCTATTACATTGCCTGATAATTCAGACTCCATAGATTTTTCTAAGTAAGTTGTTATCTCCATGTTTTCACCTCTACCTATGGCTCCTATCTCTGGCACTCCTGCAACTTCAGTTGCAAATCTCACGCATCTAGTGCAATGAATACATCTGGTCATTTGAGTTTTTATTAAAGGACCCATATATTTTTCACTTACATATCTTTTGTTTTCTGAAAATCTCGATTTATCCACTCCATAATAAAGTGACTGGTCTTGAAGATCGCATTCACCACCTTGATCACATACTGGACAATCTAAAGGATGGTTGGCTAAAAGAAATTCCATAACACCCTTCCTTGCTTTTTCAACCATTTCAGTATTAGTTTTAATATTCATACCTTCAGTTGCCGGCATGGCACATGATGCAATTGGTTTCCGCGATTTATCCATCTCTACTAAACACATTCTACAGTTTCCAGCGATTGAGAGTCTTTCGTGATAACAAAATCTTGGTATCTCTGCACCAGCTAACTCACATGCTTGAAGAACCGTCATACCTGACTGGAATTCAATTTCTTTACCGTTGACAATTATTTTAGGCATTCTTTTTTTCTAATAAATGTTGATCGATTAAATAAGGGACATCTTTCTTCTTTTTTATAAGAGGGTCATTGCTACATTTTTTATCAACTTCTTTTCTGAAATGTCTTAATAAACCTTGAACAGGCCAAGCTGAACCTTCGCCAAAAGCACAAATTGTATGACCTTCAATTTGTTTGGTAACATCTTCTAATAAATCTATGTCACTCAGAGTTGTTTCACCTTTCGTTGCTCTATTTAAAATTCTCCACATCCAACCAGAACCTTCTCTACAAGGGGTACACTGGCCGCAACTCTCGTGTTTGTAGAACCTTGCTATCCTTGCCATGCATGAAACAATATCTTGATCTTTATTAATGACAACTATACCTGCGGTTCCTAAACCGCTTTTGTTTTCTATTAGAGAGTCAAAATCCATTTTAATTGTTTCGCATATTTTTTTAGGTAATAAAGGCATTGAGGATCCACCTGGTATAACTGCTTGTAAATTATCCCAACCTCCAACTACGCCTCCAGCGTAGGTATTTATTAACTCTTTAAGAGGAATACCCATTTCTTCTTCAACGTTGCATGGCGAATTTACATTGCCAGATATACAAAAAATTTTCGTACCAGTATTTTTTGGTCTACCTAAGGATGCAAACCATTTACCGCCACGCCTCAAAATTGTCGGTACTACTGCTATTGTCTCGACATTATTAACTATAGTTGGACATCCATACAAACCAACAAGTGCTGGAAATGGAGGTTTTAACCTTGGTTGACCTTTATTTCCCTCAATACTCTCTAAAAGCGCGGTCTCTTCTCCACAAATATAAGCTCCTGCACCATAATGAATATGAACATCAAAATCCCAACCCGATCCACATGCATTCTCTCCTAAAAAATTTTTTTTGTAAGCTTGATCTATTGCATCTTGAAGTCTTTGGCCCTCAAAAGAATATTCGCCTCTAATATAAATATAACAAATATGTGCTCCAGTTGCATAACCTGCAATCAAACATCCTTCTATCAATTTTTGAGGCTCAAATCTTAATATATCACGATCCTTACATGTTCCAGGTTCAGACTCGTCAGCATTAATAACTAAATAATGTGGTCTTGAGCCAATTTTTTTAGGAGCGAAAGACCATTTCATACCAGTTGAAAAACCAGCACCTCCTCTTCCTCTTAGTTCTGAAGTCTTCACTTCATTAATAATCCACTCTTTTCCTTTTGAAATAATTTCTTTTGTATCTTTCCAGTCATCACGCTCTATAGCTTTATCTATTTCCCATCCAAGGTTATTATATAAATTTTTAAATATCTTATTTTCTTCTTTAAGCATGTTCTCTACCATTAATTGTTTTTACGTTTTCAGGAGAAGTATTTTTTCTTCCTCTATAAGAGCCAGGTTTTAATAATTTATCTCTAAATATGGAGTCTATTATTTTAGCAGTACTTTTTTCATCTAAATCTTCATAATAATCATTGTTAATTTGCATCATTGGAGCATTAACGCAAGCACCCAAACATTCCACTTCTGTCCAAGAGCACTCACCATTTTTAGAAATTAGATCTTTTTTATCAGATATTTTTTCTTTGCAGACTTTTACTATTTTATCAGCACCTCTAATCATACATGGTGTCGTTGTACAAACTTGAATAAAGTATTTGCCTACTGGTGATAAATTAAACATACTATAAAAAGTAGCAACTTCATACACACTGATGTAGGGCATTGATAAATATTTTGAAATATATTTAATTGCAGCAAGAGGTATCCAATTATTGTTTTGTTTCTGAGCCAAGTATAAGAAAGGCATTACTGCGCTTTTTTTATTTTTTTCTGGATATTTTTTTAAAATTTCTTGAGCAATATTCTCAGTTTTTTCGTTAAACTCAAATGTCTTAGGTTGTTCAGGATTTACTTTTTTAAGACTCATCTATCAACCTCTCCAAAAACTATATCAAGTGATCCTAAAACAGCTGGGACATCCGCTAACATATGCCCTTTAATTAAATAATCCATTGCCTGTAGATGAGAAAATCCTGGAGCTCGTATTTTACATCTGTAAGGTCTATTGCTTCCATCTGATATTAAATATACTCCAAATTCTCCTTTAGGAGCTTCTACTGCTGAGTAAACATTTCCAGCAGGAACTCTAAATCCCTCAGTAAATAATTTAAAGTGATGAATGAGGGCTTCCATAGACTGTTTTAGATCATCTCTATTAGGTGGGGAAATTTTTCCATCAACAGTTTTAATCGGTCCCTTAGGTAAACTTTCTATGCACTGTTTAATAATTTTTATACTCTCTCTCATTTCTTCTATTCTACAAAGATATCTGTCATAACAGTCTCCATTTTTACCTATAGGAATTTTAAATTTTAAATCCTGGTAACATTCATAAGGTTGAGATTTTCTTAAATCCCACGGTACTCCAGAGCCTCTTAGCATTACCCCAGTGAAACTGTGATCCAGTGCATCTTTTTTTGATACCAATCCAATATCAACATTTCTTTGTTTAAAAATTCTGTTTTCTGTTAACAGGTCCTCTAAATCGTCAATAATTTTTGGGAAAGTTTCACAAAACTTTCCTATATCTTCAACAAGCTTAGTTGGTAAGTCTTTATGTACACCACCAGTTCTAAAATAATTTGCATGAAGTCTTGAACCTGAAGCCCTCTCATAAAAAGTCATGAGAGTTTCTCTCTCTTCAAATCCCCACAAAGAGGGTGTTAAAGCTCCTACATCTAAAGCTTGTGTAGTTACATTTAATATATGACTTAAAATCCTTCCAATTTCACAGAAAATTACTCTAATATATTTAGCTCTTATAGGTACTTCTATTTTTAATAATTTTTCTGTTGCAAGAGCGAAAGCATGCTCTTGATTCATTGGAGCTACATAATCCAATCTATCAAAGTATGGTAAAGCTTGAGTATACGTTTTATTTTCTATTAACTTTTCAGTTCCTCGGTGTAATAAACCAATATGCGGATCAGCTTTTTCAACTATTTCACCCTCTAGTTCTAGTATGAGTCTTAAAACTCCATGTGCCGCAGGATGTTGAGGGCCAAAATTTAATGTCATTGATTTGGTTTTCTTCATTTTTTATTGGTTTGTTTTATTTCTTTTAAATACTTTGTTCCTTCCCAAGGACTACTAAAATCAAAATTTCTGTAATTTTGTTCCAATTTAACTGGTTCGTATATTACCTTTTTTTCTTTTTCACTGTATCTCACCTCATTAAATCCTGTGAGCGGGAAATCTTTTCTCAAAGGGTGTCCTTTAAAATTGTAATCGGTAAGAATTCTTCTTAGGTCAGGATGATTGATAAATTTAATACCATACATATCAAAAATTTCCCTCTCCATCCAGTTGGCCGAAGGAAATATCTTTACGATAGACTGTGTTTTTTCATTTGTTTCTAATCTAATAGATATCTTAGCTCTAAGATTATTCTCTATTGAAAGCAATAAGTAAACTAATTCAAATCTTTTTTCTTCATTAGGGTAATCAATTGCTGCTATATCAATCAATTGTTTAAATTTTAACCTTTCATCAAGTTTTAGAAATTTAATAACATCTATTATTTCATTTGTTGAGGTTTTAAATAATAACTCCTCAAAAACTATTTCAGAACCAGATATTTTACTTGAGAGCTCTGAATTGACCAGTTTTTCTACTTTGTCCAGTTTTTCTTTAATCATTTTCACCTTGTAATATCACCTTCTCTTCTAATTTTTTTTTGAAGTTGTAGAATTCCATACAACAGAGCTTCAGCAGATGGTGGGCACCCTGGAACATAAATATCAACTGGTACAATTTTATCACAGCCTCTGACAACAGAATATGAATAATGATAATATCCTCCACCATTAGCGCAACTACCCATTGATATTACATATCTTGGTTCTGGCATCTGATCGTAAACTTTTCTTAAGGCTGGAGCCATCTTGTTAGTTAGTGTTCCAGCGACTATCATTACATCTGATTGCCTTGGTGAAGCTCTTGGAGCAGCACCAAATCTTTCTAAATCATATCTTGGCATCGAGGTATGCATCATTTCAACAGCACAACAAGCAAGACCGAACGTCATCCAATGCAAAGAACCTGTCCTAGCCCAATTAATTAAATTATTTGTTGAAGTAGTTATAAAGCCCTTCTCTGCAAAATCTTTTGCTATTTCCTTAAATTCATCAGGGACTTTTTTTAATCTTTCATCTGAGTCTAATATTCTCATTCCCACTCCAATGCTCCTTTTTTCCATTCATAGATAAAGCCAATAGTCAAAACTGCTAAAAAGATCATCATTGACCAAAATCCAAAAACTCCAATTTTTCCAAGTGTGATTGCCCAAGGAAATAAGAAAGCTATTTCTAAATCAAAAATGATAAAAAGAATTGCTACAAGATAAAATCGAACATCAAACTCCATTCTAGAGTCGTCAAATGCATCAAATCCACATTCATAAGCTGAAAGTTTTTCAGGATCGGGATTTGAGGGGGATGATAAAAAATTTATCAATATAAAGCCTATGCTTATTAGCATAGCTATTATTAAAAATATTATTATTGATAAATAGTCTGTTAAAAAATTATAAATCATTTTAATCAATATCTACCTCAATACACATAGCTTGAGGATTTTTATATTAATGTTAATAGGATTTATATTATATCCTTTAGTGTGTCTAGGACAGTTATGTAGCAATTAGTTGATAATGATTCTCAAATCACATATTAAGGCTAAGTATATGTGCAAGAAATTTGAGTTTTTCTTAGTCAATTTCTAAATTAAAAATAGGAATGTTTTTTTTAAAAGAATATAAAGCAAAAAAAATAAAGGCTCCAGATAATTTCTACAATAGAGAGAGAATCATGTCTAGCGGCAACAAAAATTTAATCTATTTATTGAATAAAAGATTTTCATGGATGAAAAAATACATTAATAGGAAAAAAGTTATAATCGAACTTGGATCTGGAAATGGATGTATCAAAAAAATAATAGATAATAAAAAAATTATTTTAACTGATATTATCAAATATCCATGGATAGATAAAAAAGTAGATATGTTAAAAATAAATCTTGGAAAAAAATATTTAAAAAAAGTAGATGTATTTATTATAAATCACTCACTTCACCATTGCGCAAATCCAACTTTAACATTAGAAAAAATGTCAAATTATTTGAAAAAAAATGGATTTATATTAATAAATGAGCCTGAAACTTCTTTTTTTTTAAAATTTATTCAAATTGTGCTAGATGATGAAAGCTGGTCTTTAAAATCAAAAGTGTTCAATCGTAAAAGCATTTTCAATCCTAAAAGTCCTTGGATCTCAAATACAGCAGTAGCTCAACTATTATTTAAAAATGACAAAAAGTTTTGCAAACATTTTCCTCAATACAAAATCGTAGAGAATAAATTATCAGAATTTTTCATTTTTTTAAACTCAGGAGGAGTAAATTCAAGTTTTTTTCATGTAAAACTAAATAATTTTTTTTTAAGAATGCTTAATGTTGTTGATAAAATTTTAATCTTTTTTTTGCCAAATGTATTTGCTCTCAATAGAACTATAGTTTTAAAAAAAATAAATGAAAATAAAAAATAAAAATTTGTTATCAATTTCACTTATTGTTTTTTTAATCATTTTCTCAATAAGCTTTAATCAATATTATGGGTATATAGGAATTTTACCTATAGACAGTTTCTTAATTTTTAACTCTGGATTCGACTTAATGAACGGATATTACCCGTTCAAGGACTATTGGACAATTAAAGAACCTTTTATAGATTTAATTCAAGCAGTTTTTTTTAAATTATTTGGTGTCTCATGGTTTTCATATGTTTTTCACGCATCCGTTTTTAATTGCATCATCACAGTTTTTACTTATTTTTTATTAAAAGCATTTAATCTAAATAACAGTTTAAGTTTTTTTTATTCTATTTGTGTTGCAATTTTAACTTATCCTTCTGCAGGAACACCTTTTAGTGATCATCATACTTTAATATTTTGTATATTAGCATTGTATTCTTTTATTTTAGCAATTTATAAAAAAAATAATCTTTATTGGTTTTTAATTCCAATTTTACTCGGGTTTTCATTTTTGTCTAAACAAGCGCCGACCATCCATGTTATTTTTTTAATAACAATTTTATCAATAATATTTTTCATAAAATCTAAAAATTTATCAAATTTTTTATTTGCTTTGAGTGGAGGAGTAACAACCTTAATTTTATTTTTTGCTGTGCTTTTTTTAGGGGATATAAATTTGAATGATTTTCTAATTCAATATTTTTCGTATCCAATGTCACTAGGTGGTAGTAGATTAGAATGGTTATTTCCATTTGAATTCAAAAGAATTATATGGCGATATAAATTACAATACTTATCTATATTAGTTTTAATTTATTTATTCATTAAATTTTCATTTGAAAAAAAGAGAGAGAAGTTTTCAGATTACTTAATTATTATTAGTGTAATTATTTTTTGTCTATTAACTATAATGCATCAATTGATGACGATTAATGCAATATTCATTTACTGTCTAATACCAATTTTTTGCGGCCTTTCTCATATATATTCAAAAAAGTATTTAAAAAAAGATAAGGTAGTTGGTAATTTCTTAATTGCTTTAACGCTATGCTCCACTTTTTACTATTATTCTTATTATGTTAAAAATCGGACATTTATGGATTTGCGGGATGTTAATCTTGAAAATGCAATTGATGGTAAAGAAATACATCCAAAATTATCAAAGATTAAATGGATAACAATGTTTTATCCGAATGAACCGTCTAAAGAAGCTTCTAATATAAAGTTGGCTTTAAAAGTTCTAAATGAGGATAAAAGCGAAAAAATAATCGTTACTGATTATCAATTTATTTCAGTTTTTTTAAAACAATATGATTTTTCACCCACGAGGTTTTGGTATGATTTTCACGGATATCCAACAGAAGAAAATGTATATTTTAAATATTGGAAAGAATTCGTGCTGAAAAAAATAAGAAAAAATAATATTAAAATTATTTATGTTCTGAAACCTTTGCATGGTGAAGCTAAACCTCTAGAAAATATTTTAAAAAGTTGTTATCAAAAAAAAATAATTTCAGAAACCTTTTATAAATTAATTCTTAATAACTGTTAAATAATTATGGCGGGAGTGACGGGACTCGAACCCGCGGCCTCCTGCGTGACAGGCAGGCGCTCTAACCAAACTGAGCTACACCCCCAATGGTGGGTGGTAAAGGACTCGAACCTATGACCCTCTCGGTGTAAACGAGATGCTCTACCAACTGAGCTAACCACCCAGAAATTTGTTCGACATATACAATATAATTCCCTTAAAGTAAAAATGTATTTATAGAGCTACAAATAAACTATATTATTAATATTATGATTCTTAATTGCCAATGTGGTAAAAAATTTGTTGTTCCAGATAACGCTATACCAGCTGCTGGTCGATTAGTTCAGTGTAGCTATTGTGGAAATAAATGGACACAATTTCCAATTACAAAAAAGGTGACTAAAGAACCAATAAATTTTTTAGCTAAAAAAGAGGTAATAGAAAAACCTGCAAAAGTTCCACCTAAAATACAAAAAGAAAAAATTTTTAGCACACCAATAAAGAAAAAGAAAATGGTCAAAAAAAGATCTGGACCTTCTATTTATTCAAAAGAGTATCTGGAAAAAAAACATGGTATTAGTATTGATAAAAATTATGAGAATACATTAAAAGATAAATCAAATAAAAAAGTATCCCAATCCTATTTTGGCTTTTATAGTTTTTTATTTATATTTTTGTTTGTAATTTTTTCAACTATAGGAGTTTTAAATCTTACTAAAGAAATAATTATAATAAACCTTCCCTTTACAGAGATCTATATAGAATATTTATTTGAAAATTTAAATTATTTTGTGATTCTTTTTAAAGATGCTTTGAATATATATTAATTTTCTAACTCTTTAATATTAATAAAATTTTTTGACAAATTCGAATTGTTCTTTTTAATATCTTTGAAAAAATTCCATGCTAGAACAACCATTGTATTATTATTGTTTTTAACATTTTCTTTGCTTTTAATAGGTATTTTTACTCCTGGAATGAATTTATCATGTTTTAGAAAATTATCCTCAACTATAAAATCAATTTGATCTGAAATGCCATAAAAATTTAATGCGGTTGTGGCTTTAGCGGGAGCGCCGTATCCTATTATTTTTTTGTGATTTTTTTTAAGTTTATTAAAATTTTTAAGAATATTTTCTCTAATTTTGTAAACTTTTTCTCCAAATTTTTTATAGGTTTCAAACTTTTTTATTCCAAATTTATTTTCCTCTGCGATTAATTTGGTTACATTATTTTCGATTTTTTTGTTTTTATCTTTAGTAACGTATATTCTTATAGAACCACCGTGCGTATCAATTTTTTCAGATCGGTATATTTTTCCGTTTAATCTATTAAAAAAATTATTCAAAGATGTTAAGGACCAGTAATTATAATGTTCATGATATATATTATCAAATGTAAGATCTTTTAAGGTATTAAGCAGATATTGAACCTCAATAACTATTGTCCCTTTTTTATCCAATAATTTAAACATGCACTCTGCCATTTCTTGAAGATTATCTGAGTGTGCAAACACATTTGAAGCTAGTATTAAATTAGCCCTTTTTTTTATTTTTTTTAAGTTTTTTTTGTTTAAAAAACCATTAAAAGTTTTAATTTTATTTTTATTTGCACTCTTGGCTAAATTTTTCGCAGGTTCGACACCCAATATATTTTTAAAATTGAAATCTTTAAAAGGTTTAAGCGCTACCCCGTCATTACTTCCAATATCAATTATATAAGATTTTTTTGGTTTTAATTTGAAATCTTTTATATATTTTTTAGCAGCTTTGACAAAATGATCTCTAAAAACTTTTGATGTAGATGATGTATACAAATAATTTGAGAACATTTTTTTTGGATCTACAGCAACTGATAACTGGCAGTTATGACATTTTTCGCAATAATTCATTTCTAAAGGGTAAAGCTCGGTCTTATCATTTTTATTTTTAATTAGATTATTTGCTAATGGTTGATAGCCTAGAGAAACTACTCTTTTTAAATTTTTATTTCCGCATGATCTGCATTCAAATTTGTAATATTTTATTAGTAAGTTTTTTTCATCTTCATCAACAAAAATATGTTTTATAGTATGAGTTATTCCGTAATTATCATGCTCTCTTTCCCCTCTTACTAAATTTAGAAAAGTCGTGTCTTTTGTAAATACCATCGTATGAGCAACATTTGGTTTAATAATAGATAACTCTCCTTCATTTACTACTTGCGTAACTTTAGGAGAGCTTGGATTAATTATATCCTGAAAAACTTCAATAATTTGCCCTTTGGTAAATAAACATTTTTGCTCTTGTTGTGGATGATAGTGATTAGCTCTTATGGTTCCTTTTTTAGAGTTTATTAAACCTATTAAATTTATTGGCTCGCTAAGTTCATGATTGCTAATTTTACCTCTTTTATCTACAAATTCATTTTGACCTTTTTGTACATATTCTAAATCTTTAATCAAGTTAAGGTTTGACCATTTTAAAATCATCTCTTTTATACTTTCATCCAGATTGTATAAAAATTTAAATCCCTTTTTTTTTATCTTCTTATTAGACAAAGAAAAACCTAAATTAGGTATTTCGTCATTGGTCTCTCTCAAAACAACTTTTGGATTGTATTTTTTACAAATTTCAGCAACTTCTTTGACTGTAACTGTGTCTTTTGTGAGATTAAAAAGTTCCTTGTTAATATCTTTTCTTTCCTCAACAAATTTAAAACATCTTGCCACATCAATTAAAGGTACTAGACTCTTAATTTGTTTCCCTCCTGAAAAAAGTTTTAGAACCCCATTTTGGGAAGTAATTTTTGAAAACAAATTTGGCATAATATCGATTCTCATTGTATCAGAGGAATAGCCATACACTGAACCAAGTCTCAATATAACAAAGTTCTTACCTGATTTTTTTAATTGCTTTTCATTATAATCTTTTGATTTAGCATAAGATAATATTGGAGAGGTAACATCATCTTCTAAAATATCTTTTTTAATTTCATTAATCCCCTCAAAGACTACGTGAGTTGATGGCAAAATTATTTTACATTTGTCGGATATAGCATCTAAAATATTTTGTGTTCCTTGCTCTGCTATTTGTCTTATTTCTTTATCTTCAAAATCATTACTCTCACTTTTTACTCTAGGAACTTTTGTGATTCCTGCTAAATGGTGGACAATATCTGCATTTTGACAATAATAATTAATAAGATCCTTATCAAGAATATCGCCTTGAACAAAGTTTATATTCCAATTTCTTAATTGATTAACTCTTTCAGAGATAAATCTATTATCGATGACTGTTATTTCATCATTCCAACTGTAACCTGAGTAAATTTTGCATAGC
Organism: uncultured Pelagibacteraceae bacterium; assembly: GCA_902530455.1. Taxonomy (GTDB): domain Bacteria; phylum Pseudomonadota; class Alphaproteobacteria; order Pelagibacterales; family Pelagibacteraceae; genus Pelagilacustribacter. The sequence continues at coordinate 32,440 of CACAAD010000005.1, forward strand.
TCTGTACCTATATATCCTAAGCCACCAGTAATAATAATTTTCTTTCCCATGAAAACTGAATCTACTCCAAATATTATTTAGAAACAATAAGCTTGATATAAATGCTTAATTAATAGGTGCTTTTGACTCTTCTTTAGTTTTGTTTTTTGGTAATTGTTCTACTTCTACCCATTCTACTCTTTTAAGGCTTTTAGTTAGAGCGATTTTTAAAACCTCATCAACATTTTTTACAGCTATAATTTCCATATTTTTTTTAATGGACTCCGGCACTTCGGCTAAATCTTTTTTATTTTCTATTGGTATCAAAACTTTTTTAATTCCCGCTCTATGAGCCGCTAAAAGCTTTTCTTTTAAACCACCAATTGGCAACACCAAACCTCTTAAGGTCACTTCACCTGTCATTGCAACTTTTTTATCTACTGGTATTTCAGTAATAGCTGATATAATAGACGTAACCATTGCTATTCCAGCGGAAGGTCCGTCTTTTGGAGTTGCTCCCTCAGGAACGTGTATATGAAAATCCTTTTTATCAAAAATCGGGGGAATTATCCCAAATTCTAGACTTTTAGATCTAATATATGATTTTGCAGCTTTTACGGATTCTTGCATTACTTCTCCTAGTTTACCAGTAATTTGCATTTTTCCTTTGCCCGGCATAACTGCTGACTCAATTTTTAAAATTTCACCTCCAACCTCAGTCCAAGCTAATCCAGTTACAACACCGACTCTATTCTCTTCTTCAATTTCTCCATATTTAAATTTTTGAACTCCTAAGAAATTACTTAATTCTTTTTCATTTAATGATGTATTAACTTTTTCTTTCGCATCTATTTTCTTTACTAATTTTCTTGCAATTTTAGCTATTTCTCTTTCTAAATTTCTTACTCCAGACTCTCTTGTGTAATTTCTTATTATTTTTCTATTTACTTCTTCACTTAATTTCCACTCCTCTTTTTTAAGACCATTATTTTTACTTTGTTTAGGTATCAAATATTTTTGCGAAATGTTTACTTTTTCATCTTCTGTGTATCCAGATATTCTAATAACTTCCATTCTGTCCAATAGGGGTGGTAAGATGTTTAGTGTATTAGCAGTTGTTACAAACATCACATCTGATAAATCGTAATCCACTTCTAAATAATGATCGTTAAATTCTTTGTTTTGTTCAGGATCTAAGGCTTCCAAGAGCGCTGATGAAGGATCCCCTCTATAATCATTTCCGACTTTATCGATTTCATCTAACAAAAATAATGGATTTCTAGTTCCAGCTTTTTTCATCATCTGAATTATTTTTCCAGGTAAAGAACCAATATAGGTTCGTCTATGACCTCTAATTTCAGCTTCATCTCTTATGCCGCCTAACGAAATTCTAATAAACTTTCTGTTAGTTGCCTTTGCAATAGATTTTCCTAAAGAAGTTTTGCCTACTCCAGGGGGGCCAACTAAACAAAGGATCGGTCCTTTCATTTTTTGAATTCTTTTTTGTACAGCTAAAAATTCGATAATTCTCTCTTTTACTTTTTCTAGACCATAATGATCCTCATCAAGTATCTTTTGGGCAGAAGTTAAATCTGTATTTATTTTTGTTTTTTCAGACCATGGAAGTTCTGTCATCCAATCTAAATAATTTCTAACCACTGTAGCCTCAGCGGACATTGGGCTCATAGATTTAAGTTTTTTTAACTCTGAAAAACATTTGTCTTGAGCGATTTTTGGCATTTTGGCTTTTGTTATAGCTTTTGAAATGTTAGCTATTTCATCTTTGCCTTCATCGATTTCACCTAATTCCTTTTGAATGGCTTTTAATTGCTCGTTCAAATAATACTCTCTTTGAGTTTTCTCCATTTGATTTTTTACTCTTCCACGGATTTTTTTTTCAACCGATATAACACTAGTCTCTTTATTTACTATCTCATAAATTTTTTCCAGCCTTTTTCTTAAATCTCTTGTTTCAAGAATTTCTTGTTTTTGAAATATTTTAATATTCAAATTAGCTGCAATATTATCAGCAATTATTTTTGCATCTTTAGAGTTTTTAATAACGTTAAGATTTTCGTTAAAATCTTTTTTGTTTAACACAATTAATTTTTCAAATCTTTTTACTAGGCCTTGAGCATAAACATCTAAATCTTTTGAAGTATTAATGTCATCTGCGATTTCGACATCACATTTTAAAAAACTCGTATCGTTTTTAATATTTATTATTTTTACTCTTTTTTGACCTTCTACCAAAACTTTAACAGTACCATCTGGCAGCTTTAGAAGTTGGAGAACTTTGCTTAGACATCCAAAAGAAAATAGATCTTTGTCCGATGGGTCGTCTGTTTCTGAATTTTTCTGAGCAACAAGAATTACAGATTTGTCAGTTTTCATAGCCTCTTGTAAAGCTTTAATAGATTTTTCACGTCCCACGAACAACGGTACAACTATTGAAGGGAAAATAACTATATCTCTAAGTGGTAATAGAGGTTTTGTATATGTAACATCCATACACCTTTATATGATAATTTTTATCTATATTTCAAGGAGCAAATTAGCTTAAGCTACTGATGTTGATTGTTTTTTACCATAAGTGATAATCGGGTCACTGTCTCCTTTCGCAGAAGACTTATCGATTGTTACTTTTAGAACATCTTCTTTATCTGGTAATTCAAACATAGTTTTTAAGAGAATATTTTCCAATATAGATCTTAGCCCTCTTGCGCCAGTTTTCTTTTTAATAGCTTTTTTGGCAATTTCAAGCACTGCTTCCTCTTGAAATTCAAGTTCTACATTTTCAAACTCAAATAATCTTTTATATTGTTTTATTAGTGAATTCTTAGGTTCTTTAAGTATTTTAATTAAAGATGCCTCGTTTAATTCATCAAGAGTTGCAATTATTGGCATTCTACCAATGAACTCTGGTATTAATCCATATTTTATCAGATCTTCTGGTTCAAGGGATTTCATTAATTCGGAAAGTGGTAATTCTTTATAACTTTTTACCTTAGCGCCGAATCCTATCGAACTTCCTTTTCCTCTGCTGTCAATGATTTTATCTAAACCAGCAAAAGCTCCACCACAAATAAATAATATGTTAGTCGTGTCAACTTGTAAAAATTCTTGTTGCGGATGTTTTCTTCCACCTTGAGGAGGTACACTTGCAATAGTGCCTTCCATTATTTTAAGCAAAGCTTGTTGGACACCTTCTCCAGAAACATCTCTTGTTATAGAAGGGTTTTCAGACTTCCTGCTAATCTTATCTACCTCGTCAATATAAACTATACCTCTTTGAGCTTTTTCAACATTATAATCTGCTGCTTGTAAAAGTTTTAAAATAATATTTTCTACATCTTCACCCACATATCCTGCCTCCGTCAAAGTTGTAGCATCGGCCATTGTAAAAGGCACATCTAGTATTTTTGCTAAAGTTTGAGCTAATAAAGTTTTTCCGCAACCAGTTGGACCAACTAATAAAATATTTGATTTTGAAAGCTCTACGTCTTTATTTGTTTTAACCTCGTGATTAAGTCTTTTGTAATGGTTGTGCACAGCTACCGATAATACCTCTTTAGCTTTCTTTTGACCAATTACATAATCATCAAGCACGTTGCAAATTTCTTTTGGGGTTGGTACTCCATCCTGATGTTTAATAAGTGAACTTTTATTTTCTTCTTTTATGATATCCATACATAGCTCAACACACTCATCGCAAATAAAGACTGTCGGACCAGCGATGAGTTTTCTTACTTCGTGTTGGCTTTTGCCGCAAAAAGAACAGTACAGTATGTTTTTATTATTTTTTTCACTCATAACGAATCAATTAAATGATAATAAAGTTGAAATAAAGTCTTATCAAGTCCAAGTTGAAATTAAAGCTAGATATTGTGTGTTATTTTCTTTTTTCCACAACAGAGTCAATTAATCCAAATTTTTTTGCCTCATCTGGAGTCATAAAATTATCTCTCTCTAAAGCTTTGGAAATTTCTTCAACTGACTTTCCTGTGTGCTTTGAGTAGATCGTATTAAGTCTAGTCTTTAAGGACTGTATTTCTTTAGCGTGAATTTGTATATCTGTAGCTTGACCTTGAAATCCCGCTGAAGGTTGGTGGACCATAATTCTAGAATTCGGTAATGAATACCTTTTGCCTTTTTCACCTGCTGATAATAAAAAAGATCCCATAGATGATGCTTGGCCTATGCATAGAGTTGAAACTGGAGAATTAATATATTGCATGGTGTCATAAATTCCTAAGCCAGAGGTAACAAGTCCTCCTGGGCTATTAATGTAAAAACTTATTTCTTTATTTGGGTTTTCAGACTCTAAAAATAATAATTGTGCCGTTACTAATGAAGCAACATTATCATTAACAGGTCCAACAAGAAAAACAATTCTCTCTTTTAAAAGACGAGAGTATATGTCATAGGCCCTTTCTCCCTTACTCGATTGTTCAACAACCATTGGGATTAAATTGTTCATTTTTTCTTCAAAATCTCGACTCATAACTTTGTCTTATACAACTATTGGTTACTTTTTGCTAATTTTTTTTGATTTAGGCGGTTTAGACTCTTTCTTTTTAACTTCAGGAGTTGCTTTTACTTTATTATTTTCATTAAAGCCTCTTATCAATTTTTCTGCTTCTTTTATCGTTAATTCTTTTTTTACTAAATTAATTTTTGATTTAAAAAATTTGATAATTTTTTCTTCATAAATTGAGCTTTGTAAACGTTGGGTTGCTGAGGGATTTTTTTGATAATACTCAAAAACGAATTTTTCTTGACCAGGCATACTTTTTACTTGTTTTTGAATTTCAGTTTTTATCTCATCTTCAGTAACTCTTATCTTGTTGGTTTCACCATACTCATTCAAAATTAAACCTAACTTAATTCTTTTTTTTGCAGATTGAGCGCTATTTTCATCTTTATTTGAATTAGGGTTGTTTGGAATTGATTTGAGTTCGTTATCAATTAAATTTTGTGGCACATCAACATTATGATTTTTTTCTAATTGATCTAGTATTTCTTTTTTTGTAATTGAATTTAATGCTATATTATATTGTTCAGAGATTTGGTTTCTTATTTTTTCACTCAGATCTGCCAAATCTTTAGCTCCTAATTTTTTAGCAAAATCATCATCAAGTTTATTTTTTTTTAGACTTTTAACATTTAAAATTTCACATTCAAAAATTGCTTTTTTATTAGCAAGTTCTTTTTTTGGATGATTTTGAGGTAAAGTAGAAATAACTTTTTTCTTCTCATTTTTTTTCACACCTATCAATTGTTTATCAAATCCTTGTAAGAATAAATCTTTACCAAGTTCGATTGCAACATCTTTTCCTTTACTGCCTTCAAATTCTTTGTCGTCAACAGTTGCTTGGTAATTGAAGATAACTTGATCACCCATCTCAGACTTGGCATCACCTTTTTTATCTTCAAATGTTTTGTATTCTTTAGATAAGTTTTCTAATCTTTCATCTAAAACGTCTTTGCCGACTTTAACTGAATAATCAGAAGCTTTATAATTTTTAATGTTTTGAAGTTTTATCTCTGGCAATAAATCTAGTTGTAATTCAAAATTCAAATCTTTTCCTTCACCAAAAGTTTTAAGGTCAATTTTAGGTTGTCCAGCTACTTTTAATTTTTTATCTTGAATAGCTTTCGTTGTACTTTCTTTTAAAACTTTATCAATTACTTCACCGTATATAGCTTTTCCAAATTGATTTTTAATTACTGATGGAGGAACTTTGCCTTTACGAAACCCTTTAAGATCTACCTGATCTTGTAATTCTAACAATCTATTATCCAACTTTTTTTTTATTTCGTCTTTACCTACAATAATTGATAAAGTAGTTTTTAAACCTTTTTTTGACTGTACTTGTACTTTCATAAATATTGGTGGGCAAGAAGAGACTCGAACTCTTAAGCCTTGCGGCACTAGTTCCTAAGACTAGCGCGTATACCAATTCCGCCACTTGCCCTTGTTAGTTTAATTAGTTT
>CACAAD010000006.1 GCA_902530455.1 uncultured Pelagibacteraceae bacterium
TAAATCAACATCCACCCATCCTGTAAATCTATTTTCTGCATTCCATACACTTTGACCATGTCTTGTAAGGATTAATTTACTCATAATAGTTAATTCAATTATTTTGTACTATAATAATATCAAAATGAAAAATATAATATTTGAAGTAATTAAATATACATACTATTTATCTCTAATAGCTTTATTAATTTTATACTTATTTCCAGGTAGTTTAATTGGTTTTTTTCTATACGGTGATCTTGGAAAACAACCTGATCTAATACATAATCCTATCGGTACTTCAATTAATCATCTGATATTCTTTTTTTATTTGGGCATTCTAAGTTTTGTTATCTACTCTAAAAAAAAAAAAATAATTTATAGTTACTCATTTTTATTTTATGTTTCAATATTGTCAGAATTGTTACACTTAATAATTCCTAATAGGGCTTTTGAGTTTAATGATTTGTTAGCTAACAGTTCAGGAGTTATATTTGCCTTTTTTTTATGTAATATTGTCAAAAAACTAAAAAATTAAAATATGCGAATAGTAATTTTATTTTTCATATTTACTTCTAATATTTTAGCTCAAGAAATTATTGGAACTCCAAGAATAGTTGATGGCGATACTCTTCATATTAATGAATACAAAATTAGGCTTGAAGGAATAGATGCTCCAGAAACGAGACAACAATGCAAAAAAGAGAGACTTAAAATTTCCGCAATTATTGGATTTACTTTTTATAAGAATTATAATTGTGGAGAAGTTTCAAAAGAAAATCTTGAAGTAAAAATTGATAGATCAAAGATTAAATGTATTCTATCTATCAAAGATAGGTATAAAAGATATTTAGCTAAGTGTTTTAAAGATAAAATTAATTTAAATCGATGGATGGTAAGAAATGGTTATGCAGTGGCTTATAGACGATATTCAAAAGAATATGTATCCGATGAAGATTTTGCTAGAGAAAATAAGCTAGGATTGTGGCAAGGAAAATTCTTAAGACCAGAAAAATGGAGAAAGCTTAATTAATATTTAGTATAAATTAATTAGTGATTCATAATAGGAAAAATTTATTAATATTTCTTTTTTTTATTTTATCAGCATGTTCTTCAATTCCAAAAAACACTCAGAATAGTTGCGCGATTTTTGAAGAAAGATATCTTTGGTACAAACATGCTAAGGCTTCTTATGAAAAATGGGGTGCGCCAATACATTTACAATTAGCTTTTATAAAAAAGGAAAGTGATTTTAATTGGTTAGCAAAACCACCTCGAAAAAAACTTTTTAAGGTTATTCCTTTCAAAAGACCTTCTTCTTCATTTGGATATTCTCAAGCTGTAAAAGGAACTTGGGAACAATATAAAAAAGAAACCAATAATCCTTTAGCGACAAGAGCAAGATTTAAAGACTCAGTTGATTTTATTGGTTGGTACATTAATAAAACTAACAAAATTCTAAGAATTTCAAAAAAAGATGCTTACAAGCAATACTTAGCATATTACAAGGGTTGGGGTGATTACAAAAATTATTCAAAAGATAAAAAAGCTATCATTTATGCTAAATCAGTTAAAGATCTTGCCTCAAAATATAGAAAACAATTAACTATTTGTAAAAAAAACTTGGACAAAAATAAGTATATTATTTTTTAAGTTGCTTATTTAATTCAATTTCAACAGCGTCAATTCTTTGAGTGTTCTTTCCAATAATAGAGTAAATTGTTGGAATTACATATAGAGTAAAAAAAGTTGAAAAAAGCATTCCACCGAATATAGTTATTCCAACAGTCAGTCTACTTGCTGCTCCTGGCCCAGAGCCAAGTATAAGAGGAAGTACTCCAATAATAGTTGAAAGACTTGTCATTAAAATAGGTCTGAATCTAATTGATGCAGCCTCTATTATTGATGTCTCGATATTTTTTCCCTCTTTTCTCAGATGATTTGCAAATTCTACAATTAAGATTCCATTTTTTGCTGACAAGCCAATTAATATTATTAAAGCAATTTGACTATAAATATTTAAAGAGGAGCCAACAACCAATATTCCTAGTAGACCTCCAAGTATTGCCAATGGAACTGTTAACATTATAGTTAAAGGATGTTTCCAGCTTTCGAATTGAGCACTCATCGCTAAATATGCTGTGACCAAAGCCAATATAAATATGATATATAATTCTGTGTTAGTTTTTTTATATTCTTCACTTTCTCCTTTGTATGCAATTTTTGCCTCAGGGGTATTTTCTTCCACAACTTTGACCAAAAAATTCAAGGCCTCATCTAAAGAGTAGTCACCAACCAATCTCGCTGAAATTGTTACTGCTTTTTGTCTGTTATATCTTGCTAAGAAAGGGGACTGACCTTCTTCATCATACTTAATTAAATTAGAGACTGACACAAGTTTTCCGTTATTATTGGATCTAACAAAAACTTTACTAATGCTATCCGGCTCTTGTCTATCTTTAATATCGCCCTGAAGAATAATAGAGTATTCTTTTCCATCTTTAGTAAAATTTGTAACTCTTTTAGAGCCAAAAATAGTTTCAATTGTTCTCCCTATATCCTCTGTAGAAACACCTAAATCTGCAGCTTTTTTTTGATCTATTTGAACATTAAGTTGTGGTTTATTTAAATCGAAATCATCTTGTATTGATGTAAGTCCCGGATTCTTTCTAGATTCTTTTTTAATAACATTTTTCCATTCTATTAATTGGTCATATGTATTACCTAAGATTACAAATTGAACAGGACTTTCTACACCACCCGTTCTAATACCTTGAGGCATTATTGGAAAAGCAAGCACACCTGGTACTTTAGAAATTTTTCCAAAAGACTCTCTCATTATTTTAACTCCATGACGATCTCTTTTAGCCCATGGTTCCAAAAGTACTATTATAAAACCACTGTTTACTTGTTTTGCTGACTTTCCGAATCCTGGTACTCGCAATATTAATTTCCTATATTCTCCTTTACCAACATTAGGCAATAAAAGATTTTCAATTTCTTCTGCTTTAGATTTTGTAAAATTAAACCCTGAACCTTGAGGGGCCTTCACTATTACGAAAAATGCACCTCTGTCTTCAGGTGCAATTAGTTCTTTTGGCGCATAATTAAATAAAAAAATTGTTAGAGATAATACTATTGCTAAAAAAGAAATTATAATTTTTCTTTTTCTTACCCAGCTAATAAGCGATTGCTTGTAAACTAATGTAATATTTTTTAAAAATTTTTCAAATTTTGTTACAATTTTTGATTTATTCATGTTTTTCTTAAGAACTTTACTACCTATCATTGGACTTAAAGAAAGTGCTACGAAGCTTGATATAACTACAGCTGAAGCTAAAGTGATTGCGGTTTGGGTAAATAATACACCAGTAATGCCTTTAATAAAAATAAGCGGGATAAATACTGCAACTAATACAACCGTAGTGGCAATAATTGCAAAAGAGACTTGCTTCGCCCCTTTATATGCTGCAACAAGTGGCGTATCTCCTAACTCAATTCTTCTTACAATATTTTCAAGCATTACTATAGCGTCGTCAACAACGATCCCTATCGCTAAGACTAATGCCATTAAGGTAAATAGATTTATTGAAAAATCAAAAAAATAAATAGATAAAAAAGTAGAAATTAAAGAAACCGGTAAAGCAATTAGAGGAACTATTAATGCTCTGATATTACCTAGGAATAAATAAATGATAATTGTTACCAATATCAAAGCAATAAATAAAGTTTTATAAACTTCCTTTATCGCAGCCTTTATGTAATTACTTCTGTCGAAAGAAACTTCTAAAGACGTTCCAGGAGGTAATCCCGGTTTAATTTCTTTAATTTTATTTTTAATCCCATTTGCAACCTTAATAGTATTGGCGTCTGACTGTTGATAAATACCAATACCAACAACTTGTTTACCGTTTCCTTTAAATAATGTTCTGGTTGATTCTGCTCCAAGTTCAACTCTAGCTACGTCTGAAAGTGTGATAATTGATCCATCCCTTGCTCTTTTAAGAGGTAGTTTTTTATAACTTTCTAAATTTTTATAGGCCTTATCTAATTTGATAGTTAAATCAACATCTTTAGACTCAATTCTTCCTGCAGGAAACTCAACATTTTCTTTTCTTAAAACCGACTCAACCTCTTGTGTTGTCAAATCTCTAGCTGCAAGTGCTATCGGATCCAACCACACTCTTAAGGAAAGTTCTCTCTCTCCTCCTAAACGAACTCTACCGACCCCCTCCACAGTTGAAAATAAATCAGTTAAGTATCGATCAGCATAATCAGTTAATTCTAAATCTGTCATAGTATCAGAATTAAAAGTCAACCACATTGTTGTTCTCATTCCAGCACTTTGTTTAAAAATTTCGGGTTGTTCAGCACCATCAGGAAGATTATCTAATACTCTTGCAACTGAACTTCTGACATCGTTGGCTACATCGTCTATATCTAGATTGTTTTCAAATGTAAGAGTAATTCTAGAGCTCTCATCTTCACTAAAAGAGTCTATAGTTTCTAATCCAGGCGTTCCTCCGACAAAATCTTCTATTCTTTGAGTTATCTGGGTATCAATAATTTCTGCAGATGCACCTTTATATTCTGTCTGAATAGTAACAACAGGAGGCTGAACATCTGGCAACTCATCTGTTGGTATTTCATTAAAAGTAAAAAGACCAAAGATAACCAAAACCATGCTCATCACAGATGCAACAACAGGTCTTTTTATCGATAAATCGGTCAAAAACATTTTATTGTTTAGTATTAATAATTTTTACTTTTGTTTTATTTCGCACTTTAGAAACTCCTTCAGAAATCACCAGGTCACCCTCTTTTATTCCTGAAAGAACAGAGACTTTTCCAAAATTTCTATTTCCAATTTTAATATCTCTTTTTTCAGCAGTATTATTTTTTACAATATAGACAAAAGAGGTGTTTCCCTGAATTGTCACTGCACTTTCTGGAACCCCTATTTGATTAATTTCATTATAAATTATTTTTACTGTCATCAACTGCCCAGGAATTATTTCAAAATTATTGTTATTTACGGAAATTCTGGCTAAAATTGATCTTGTCGAAGGATCAATTCTTGAACTAATAGAGGACACTATCCCCTTAAATTTTTTTCCGGAAAAGGCTGAGCTGGATATCTCTGCTTTTAGGCCAGGTTTTAAAATTCCTACATAACTTTCAGGAATTTTAATATCTATTACGATTTTTTTTAAATCATCAAGAGTAATAATTAAACTATCTGATCCTAGAACACCCTGCGCTATTTCCCTTTTACCAAGTTTACCAGCAAAATCTGCAATAATATTATTACTATCTTTTAAAGCAGCTATGATTTCCCCTTTTTTTACAAATCTATTTTCTATTCTTAAATTTCCTACAACATTATCTTTTTTTATTCTGTAAGTTTTGGAATTTTGAGCTATTGCAGTACCAAAGGTTTCAATACTTTTATAAAATTGTGATTTCTCAACTTCTTTGACTATTACACCTGGTGCTGGTCTTACACTAAATTTTTTTTTAAAGTGTAATCCTATAAAATGTCTTGCAGTTATTACAACAGCAATAGCAATGATAAATATAATAATAAAAGTTTTTATTTTAATTGATGTTTTCATTTTTATTTGAGCCCATACTCTGCCCAGGAACCATCATATATAACTGGTAATTTGTTATTAATAACAGTGCTTGCCAGACCTAAGACACAGGCCGTTATACCACTTCCGCAGCTAAAAGCTAATTTTTCGTTTGGATTTATGCCGTGGTTTATGAATATTTTCTCTAATTCTTCTTTTTTCTTAAAGGTATTGTTTTCAGAATTTATCATTTTTGAGAATGGCAGGTTTTTTGATCCTTTTACATTTCCTTTTTTCAAATTTTTTCTTGGCTCATCTACCAATCCTTTAAATCTATTTTCTCCTCTAGCATCAACTAAACAAAACTTTTTTTCTTTAATATTCTCTTCGACTTGATTAAAATTTATTACTAAATCGTTTTTTTCTTTAGCTTTATATTTAGTTTCTATTAAACTGACCGTTTCATTTGATAACGGTCTATTTTCTAATTTCCATTTTTTTAATCCACCATCTAAGACTGAGACCAAATTTATATCATGCCCAAAATATAAAAATGTAAACCAACATCTACTCGCACTTAGTACTTCAGAGTTATCGTAGATTATAATATGGTCATCATTTTTAATGCCCAATCTAGAAACTACTTTCTCCCAATTTTGAGAATCTGGTAACATGTGGGGCAAGGAAATATTTTGATTTGAATTTTTATCCAAATCAAAAAAAATTGAACTTTTAATGTGATTTTGTTCATACTCTTTAAATGCATCTCGATTTGAATTAGGCATATGCCACGTAGCATCTAAAATTTTTACTTTACTAATATTTTCCTCAAGCCATTTGGTAGATTTTAAAGGACTCATCTTCGGGTTTTTTCAATATATTTTTGATGATATTCCTCTGCTTTACAATAGTTTTTTAATGGAGAAATATTTGTTTCGATTTTATTATTAAATGTTTTATTAAATTTTTCTTTAACTTTTTCTGCTACCACTTTTTGTTGCTCATTTTCGTAAAATATTTCACTTCTATATTGAGTTCCAACATCTGGAAATTGCATGTCTTTTTGGGTTGGATCATGAAATTTAAAAAATAGCTCTAAAATTTTTTCATAAGAAATAATGTTTTCGTCAAACGAAAGCTTTACAATTTCTGCGTGACCAGTGTTACCTTGGCAAACTTCTTCATATGTAACTTTCGATTTATACCCTCCAGCATATCCTACCTCGGTATCTATTATGCCTTTTTGAGTTTTAAATTGCTCTTCAGGTTTCCAGAAACATCCCATTGCTAAGTAACATTTTTGCATAAGTAATTTTTTATGTTATGAAGTATTGAGGATAATAAATTGCTTACTAAAAATCAAATAGGCGTATTGTACATGATGGCCAGCGTAATATGCTTTTCCATTATGGATATATGCGTTAAGTGGCTAGATTATTACCCAGTGGGGCAAGTTCTTTTCTTAAGATTTTTTATAGGCTTTATTCCTATTTTTTTTATAATTCCAAGAAAAAAATTATTAAGTTTTTATAAAACTTCAAGACCAGGTCTTCATGCATTTCGTGCTTTTACTGGTGCAGCAGCAATTATTGCATTATTTATTGGTTTAAGAGAATTACCTTTAGCTGATGTAGTGTCCCTTACATTTGGAGGGCCAATATTTGTTACAGTTGCATCAATTTTCTTTTTATCCGAGAAAGTTGGAATTAAAAGGTGGTCCGCAGTATTTTTGGGCTTTATTGGGATGTTATTGATAGTACAGCCAGCTTTTATAGATTTAAATTTTTACTACATCACACCGATAATATTTTGTATTTTTTTTGCTTGCGTTGCTATAAGTGTAAGATCCTTATCTAAAACTGAACCAAATTATAGAATTGCATTTTACTTTACATTACTTTGCTCATTATTAGGTATAGCGACTATCTTTAAAGGAGATTGGGTTTTACCAAACGGAATAGATTTAGGAATATTTATTATAATGGGCTTGTGTGGAAGTGTTGCAAACTTATTACTTACTCAAAGCTACAGATTAGCAGAAGCATCATTAGTAACTCCAATAAAATATCTAAGTTTAGTTTTTGCAATTGTATTCGGCTTCTTAATTTGGAGTGAAATACCAAAATTATTAACACTTTTCGGTGCATTACTAGTCATAACTAGCTCTCTTATAATTTTCATGAGAGAAAACAAACTAAAAAAACAAATTATTAATCCAAGACCATGAACAAACCACCTAGGTATTGGGCTAAAGCCAAAAAAATACTTTCTAAAAAAGATAGAGTAATGGCAAGACTAATTTTAAATTACAAAGATGGATCATTGATAACAAGAAATGACGTATTTTTTTCATTATGTAAAAGTATAATTGGTCAACAAATAAGCGTTGCAGCAGCTAATTCTGTATTCTTAAAATTCAAAAAAAAATGTTATGGAAAGATAAACCCTAAAATTGTGAATAAGTTATCAACGTCAAGTCTCAAAAGTTGTGGTTTGAGCAGGCAAAAAGCTAAAGGAATTAAAGAACTGGCAAAAAAAACTTTAAGCAAAGAATTTAATCCAGAGTTGATCAAAAACATGAATGATGAGGAGGCCATAGAGTATTTATCTAGATTAAGACAAATAGGTAGGTGGTCAGCAGAAATGATATTATTATTTACATTTAATAGATCAAATATTTGGCCTCTGCAAGACATAGGATTGCTTAGGGCAATATCGAATAATTATAAAAAAAAATATTTTCCACCAAAAATTTTTTTAAAAAAACTTTACAAAAAATTCAGTCCTTATTGTTCCGTTGCTACCTGGTACCTTTGGAGATCAATAGACGATGAACCAATACAGTATTAGGCACCCTCCACCGTTTGGTGTTGCCTAATGGCATAGCCTTTTAAAATTGAGTGAGCTTCTTGATATTCTTTTGAATTGTAAAAAAAATTTGCTTCAATATAGGATGGAAATTCAATTACAACTGTCCTAGGCGATTTTTCACCTTCATTATTAATGGACTTCCCCCCTCTTATTAAAAACTTACCTTTATATTTTTCAACTGCTGCTTTAGCTTTAACAGCATATTCTTTCAGCTTTTCTTCATTACTAATACTTTTATAAACACAAACTACATAACCTTTCATTTACAACTCCTTTAAAATAAATTAATTTTTTTTATGGCTAAGAAATTAATCATAGATTGGAAAGAATATAATCAAATAGTAGAGAATCTTGCAATACAGATTCATGATAGCGGTTTTAAACCCAATTTATTAATAGGAATAATGAGAGGTGGAGCACCAATAATTGATGTTCTAAGTAGAGTTTTTAAACTAAAATGTGCATATTTAGCTGTAGAGTCATACTCAGGAGAGAATATTGAAGATCAACAAGGAGAATTAATTTTTTCTAGGGAGCTAAGTTCTACGGTTCAAGATATGAGTGGCAACATTTTACTTTGTGATGATTTATCAGACACTGGGGTTACACTAAATAAAAGCATTGATTGGTTAAAAAAGTATCCTCCATTAAAAGGAAAAATTAAATCAATTAAAACTGCAGTACTTTGGAAAAAAGCAGACTCAACTTTTGATCCAGATTTTTGTGCACAAAAACTTAAAGACAATCCTTGGATAGTACAGCCATTTGAAAAATACGAAGAAATAAGAATCGAAGATTTAAAGAAAAGTCAAAAGTAAAAGGGCCGGTTTCCCAGCCCTTTAATAATTTAAGCAACAGCAAAACTTGCAACACTTAGCACAGCTATCAACCAAATAGCCGGAGAAGTAGTATTAAATTTCCCTGTAAAAATTTTAATTAATGCATATGCAATAAAGCTTAAAGCGATTCCGTGACTTATAGAATAAGTCAAAGGCATAGCAATAAAAGCCACAACTGCAGGCGCTGACTCTGCAATATCATTCCACTCTATATCTGTTAAATTTCTTACAAATAAGACTGCAACGTATAACAACGCGGCACCATCTATCTCTTTAGGTAAAGAAGTGGCTAGAGGAGAGAAGAACAAACATGCTAAGAATAACACACCTATAACAAGTGAGGTCATTCCTGTCCTTCCACCAGCTTTTACACCAGCACCTGACTCCACATAACTTGTGACAGTAGTTGTACCCATAAACGCTCCTGCAACTGTGCCAACGCTGTCAGAAAGCATGGCTTTATTTATATCTTGCACTTTTCCGTCTTTGCCAACTTTACCAGCAACGTTTGCAACAGAAGTTAAGGTTCCAGCAGTATCAAAAAAATCAATAAATAATAAAGTAAATATTATTGTTGACATACCTGCTGTAAAAGCAGCACCTAAGTCAAATGCAAAAAGGTAAGTCATTGGTGGTGGAGTGCTAACTACTCCATTAAATTTAGCAAGACCAGTTACCCAAGCTATAATACTGAAAACTAGTATTCCAATTATAATGTTTCCACGTATTTTCATTTTTTCCATCACTACCATTGAAACAAATGCTAAACATCCAAGTAGAACCAACGGATTTTTTATATCTCCTAAAGTTACCAAGGTAACCGGGTGATCTCCTACTACACCCATAATTTCTAGTCCAATAATTGCAAGAAATCCACCTATTCCTGCCCCAATTCCTAACTTCAAACTTTTTGGGATAGAATTGATTAACCAAGCTCTTATTGGAGTTAAAGAAATTATTAAGAATAATACTCCAGCAACTAATACTGCACCCAAAGCTTCCTGAGGAGTGTAACCCATTCCAGCTACAACTCCAAAAGCAACAAATGCGTTTATTCCCATCCCTGGAGCTAAACCTATTGGCCAAGTTTTTCCGTAAAAAGCCATTATGAAACAAGCTATGGCAGTAGCTATTATTGTTGCAGTAAAGACAGCACCAAAATCAAAAAATCCTTTTTCCGGTCCTGCAAACTCTCCAGATAAAATAAAAGGATTTAAGAACATTATATAAGCCATTGTTAAAAACGTAGTTACGCCAGCTATTACTTCAGTTCTAAAATTTGTTTTGTGTTTTTTATATTCAAAATATTTTTCAAGCATAAAACCTCCTAATAATTCTGCTTACAATGATTCTTTAGATAAATCTTTGAAAAAACTGCTTCTAATATAAAATTACAACCTGTGATAAATATTTCTGTTTATAAAATTGGTGTATATTCTACACTTGGTTGAAAATGAAAATTGTTTTTATTTTAATTTTTTTATTCTTAAGTTTAGCTTCGTGCCAAACTGTTTCTAACAAAATTGATGAAAAAGTTTCAGAAGAAGAAAAGCAATTAAGCAAGTGGTTAAATAAGTCTGAAGAGGCATTAAAGATAGAATTTGGTAAACCAGATAAGATTGATTTTAAAAATAATTCAAGAAATAGGTTTTATGTTTATACAAAAGAAAAGTTAAAGATAAAATGTGAAAGAATTTTTGAAATTAATTCAGCAAACAAGGTAGTAGGTTTTACAAGTAAAAACTGTTTTTAGTGACAAGCCATATTAAATTTTTTAAGTCTCCAATAATTATAAGGCCAAGGTGTTAAAAATCCAACTAACAACATTATAGGTACGACCCACCATACTAATTTTGCTGAACCTATAATTAAATAGTCTGTCAAGTTCATTGCCACTTCCATAGAAATCATACTAATTAATGACATCCCACAAGCGATTTTAAACGCCTCTATTAATTTAAATTTTTGTCTGAATAAAATTATAGTCTCAAGAATGATAGAAGTTATTATTCCATTAATTATAGCAATTAACATTACTAAAAATACTGATAAAGAGTGAGGGGTTATCTGAAAATAATAAATAGTTCCAAAGTCGCCTATAGAACATACAATGAGGCACCATAAAGTATTATAAGCACTTTTGGACCAAGTAGTTTTACAAAACCAATTAAATTTTTCTGTTATCCCCATAATTAAAAGTTCACTTGCGGAGATTGCTCCGCAAGTAAGGCAAACTTATTTAATCTCAATAAGTCTTTTTTTCTTTGCTTCTGGTACAATTTTTTCACAAGAAATTGTTAAAAGTCCGTCTTTTAACTCAGCGCCACCTACTTTTACATCATCTGCAATTGTAAATGATCTGGCAAAAGATCTTTGAGAGATACCTCTATGAATTATCTTTTCACCATCTTTTTTCTCAGTGCTTTTAACTTGTTTAGTTTTTATAGTTAAAAGATTATCTTCATATTCTACTTCAACATCGTTTTTGTTAAAGCCAGCAACTGCTACTTCAATAGCATATTTATCTTTGCCTGCTTTTCGGATGTTATATGGCGGGTATTTGCCTTGTACAGCAAAACTGCCATTTCCTAACATGGACTCGAACTGATCAAACATATCATCGAATCCAATGCTAAAAGGTCTTAGTGAATTAAAGATTGATAGATCCTTACTTGTCATATTTCCTCCTTTGTTAGCAAGGTTAATATTGATCCCTTTCGGCAATCAACAAGATTTATATGGTATCTTTTTTTAAATTTTCAAGATGGTATTTAAACTTTAGCATTCTTTAAAATAAAACTATATTCTTCAGCAAGTTCTTTAATAGCATTATCTCTACCACTCATTCCGCCGTGACCGGCTGCTTCCATTTTACATTTTAATAATTGTTCATTGTCATCTTCTTTAACATCTCTTAACTTAGCGATATATTTTACGGGCTCGGAATATAAAACTCTGTTATCAAATATTGAAGACGTGATTAACATTGGAGGGTATTTTTTTTTACTTAAATTGTTATAAGGAGAATAAGATAGTATGTAATCGAAGTACTCTTTACTCTTAATTGGATTTCCCCAAAGCTCCCACTCAGCTGGTGTGAGTGGAAGTTTTTCATTTAACATCGTTGTCATTGTATCTACAAAAGGTACTAGCAATAACATTGCAAAAAATAGTTCAGGAGCCATATTTGCTACACTTCCTCCTGTAAGTCCTCCAGCACTACCTCCGTAAAAACATAATCCGCCTTTATGTGTATATTTTTGCTCAATCAAATGATTTGCACATGCGATATAATCGTGAAAGGTATTTTTCTTAAGTTTCTTTTTCCCTTCTGAGTGCCAATTGTCTCCTAAATCTCCCCCACCTCTTATATGTGCGATTGCGAATGTAATACCTCTATCAACTAAGCAAAATCTTGAAGCACTAAATGATGGAGATACACTATGCTTATAAGCTCCGTAAGCATATAATAATATTTTTGACATTCCGTCTTGTTTTGAACTTTTAAGTCTAACTAAACTAATAGGTATCATACGTCCATCATGAGATTTAGCTTTTATTCTTTCAACAACATATTTACTTGGATTATGTCCAGATGGGATTTCAACTTCCTTAACTAATTTTTTTTCTTTAGTTTTAATATCATATTCAAATATTTTACCCGGTGTCGCCATGCTCTCCCAACTAATTCTTATTTTAGAGGTATTAGTATCCTTTTGCATTAAACTAGCTCCAGGAACTCCAATAGGCTCGCTAGAAATTTTTATTTCTTCTTCCTCGTTTGTATTAATATTTCTTACATATAACTTTGGAATAGCATCAGATTTTTCAGCTCTAATTATATAATCATCTAAAAAATCTAAACCACCAATAACCGTCTCTTTTTTTGGCGGAACAAATTCCTCCAAATTTTCAATATTATCTTTTTTACACCTTAAAATTTTGTAGTCTCTCGCATTTTCATTGGTGTGAACATAGAAATACTCTTTCCAGGAGTCCAAAGAATAACGTATGTCTTTTTTTCTTTTTTTAAATAGTCTTGGTTTAATTTCTTCACTAATTGATTCAAAGAAATGTTCCTCAGTAGTAATATGATCTGAGGTGGAAATTATGAAATACTTTTCATCTGATGTTAAACCGATACTACATGTAAATGTCTCATCTTTTTCTTCAAAAATGAGCTCATCATTTTGAATAGGTTTACCTAAAAAATGTTTATAAATTTTTCTTGGTCTATGAAATTTATCTAGTTTGGAATAAAAAAAACTTTTACTATCTAATGACCAAGTAATACTTCCGCTAGTATTTTCAATTTGATCGGATAAATTTTTATTATTTGTTAAATCTCTTAAATAAATAGTGTAATACTCAGACCCTTTTAAATCTAGAGAATATGCCATATAGTCATCATTATGGGAAACGCTGACACTGCCTAGGCCAAAATATTCAGATCCAGATTTTTTCTTTTCTAAGTCTCCATCAAAATAAATTTCTTCTGGTTTAGATTTATCGATTAATTGTCTTAATCGCTTACCATAATTCCCTTTGGTTTCGGTTTTACTCCAATAAAAGTATTTTTTATCTTTGAATTTTAAAGATGTGTCATCAAGTTTAATTTTTGATTTAATTTCATTAAAAAGTTTTTTTTGCAGATCTTTAACATCATCAAAATACTTTTCAGTTAATAAGTTATTTTCTTCAATATACTTTTTAACTTCAGGATGTAGCTTGTTTGGATTTTTTAAAACATCCAAAATATCAGGCTGATCCACCCAAGAATAATCATCCTTTAAAGTAGTATTGTGATACTTTTTCTCGCTCTTTATTTTTTTTAATTCTGGTATACTCATTTTAAAAGAATTATATGAATTGGTTTTTAATTGGAATTATCATATTTGTCATTGTTTATTTATTTTTAAATTGGTTTGCCAAAACTAGTACAAAAAAAATTGCCCAATTCTTGAAAAGATTAGCTATAGTTATAGCTATATTTTTGGCGGCAATTTTAGCAATAGGCGGTAAATATATATTTTCACTACCATTTTTATTAATTCTCTTAAGCGGATTGAAAATAAAAGGTTTTACAGCATTACAATTATTTCAATTATGGAGGCTTATACAAGTTTTAAGAAGCTCAGGTAGATTCGGTAATAAAGGTTCGCAAGCTACCACAAGTATATCAACTGAGGAAAGTTATAAAATTTTAGGTTTAAAAAAGGGATGTTCAAAGGAAGATGTTTTAAAAACTGCAGCGAAATTACAAAAAAAAATACATCCAGATATGAACCGCGATGTGAATTCAGAGCGACTCAGTCAGTTAGTAAACGAAGCAAAAGAAAAAATTATAAAAACTGACTTTAGTTAATTTAAAACTTTTTTTGCAGCTTCTAATACGTCCTCTAAAGAAATCCTATTTTTACCTAAAGTGTCGTGAGTTGTACTTTCAATTGTTTCTCCTCTAGGGACAATTGGAATTATATTTTTGGTGTAACCACTATATGAATAAGCCGGTGAGTCTGTAAAAATTCCAATTGACTTTATTCCAAGCGCAGCACTCATGTGCATGAACCCAGTATCATTACCGATATATAGATTACAATTTTTAATTATATTGAGAATATTTGAAATTGATAATTTTTCCATAGTCATACAAATGATATTAATATTTGATTTTTTTATTTTATCTATTATTTCTAAATCATCTTTTCCAACCGCAATAAAAAACTTACATTCTTTATACTGGCTTAATTGAGTTGCTAATTTTATATAATTTGCAATATCCCATCTTTTTGTTGGCCCAGAAGCAGAAACACCTAAAACAATATTTATAATTTTTTCATTTATTCTATAAGAATTTTTTGCACCTTTAACGTCTTCTTCTTTTAATAACAGATTAGGTTCTGTAGATAGAATTTTACCAACCAGTGGTTCTGTAAAAACTTTTGCTGTTTGAAATATAACATCTTTAGAGGTAAAAAGTGGGTATTGATATATATTTTTTATACCAGCAAATATAGCTATGAGCTTATATCTTAAAGATCCATTAAAAATATATATCTTATCAAATTTTCTTTTTTTAATTTCTTTTGATAAATTGAAAAAACCTGAAATTCCATCACTAGTAGAATCTAAATCTATAATCTCATCCAAGAAATTCTCTGATTTAAATAATTCAGATGATCTTGATGTTTTTTTTGCCAGTAAAGAAATTTTTACATTATTTTTTTCTGATAAAGCCTTTAGATAAGGTAAAAATATAAGCATATCCCCTATTCCATATCTTTGCTGTACAACAAGAACTTTCATTTTGAAATATATTATTATAACCTAGACATAAAAATTTAGGTAAGATTATGATCAAAAAAGGTGTTTATGCAGCAACTCTAAGTGTTTTGGATGAAAATGGTTCATTAGATATCGATGAAACGATAACTCATGCTGAAAACATAATAAAAAAAGGATTGCATGGCGTTTTCTTTTTTGGCTCTACTGGACAAAGTCAATTAATTTCAATGGCTGAAAAAAAAGAACTAGTATCAAAACTTTCAACAAGCAAATTTAAAAAAAATTTTCATTTAGGTAATGGTTGCAACTCATTAAAAGAAACTATTGAGTTTATTAAGTATTCAATAGAATATGATTTTCATAATTTTCTTATAATGCCTCCAGCTTACTATAAGGGCAATACTGAAGCTGGAGTTTTTGAATTTTATTCCAAAATAATCAAAGAAACTCCCAAGGTAAAAATTATTCTATATAATTTTGAAAAATTAAGCGGTTTTAAATTTGAGGTAAACTTTGTTAAAAAATTAGTAGAGGCATTTCCTAAAAATATTATTGGCTGCAAGGACTCTACTTATAACTTGTACGAAAGTCTTAAGATAAAGGATTTTTTAATTTTTCCAGGAGATGAGTCAAAGTTACTCAAAGGTTTGCAAATTGGCTGTTCTGGATGTATTTCTGCTATCACTAATGTTACACACAAGTTAGCAAGGGAAGTTTTCGATAACTATGAAAACAACAAGCCTCAAATTAATAATGAAAAATTAATTATGGTAAGACAAGTTTTTGATAATTATAATTTAATTTCGGGCTTACACAGCTATATGTCCAACCAAAATTTAAAATTTAAAAATTTATTACCCCCTTTAATTTTATTAAATTCTAAAGAAAGTAAAGAATTATTAAAAAAACTTGAAACATTAAAGTTTAGTTTTAAAAAAAATATCGCGGCATAAAGATGATTTTAGCAAAAGTATTAAGTAGAATTTATAAAAAGAATGGAATTATTTTAGAAGATTCAACTGGTCAAAAATATATTTGCGGGAGTCCTCGAAAAGATAGTCCTATAACTTTAAAATTATTAAAAGATAATTTAAAATGGAAATTGATTCTAGACCCCGAGTTAGAGTTTCCGGAGGCATATATGAGAAATGAAATTTTAATTCAAAACGGAAGCTTAGAAGAATTTTTAATGTCCCTAGTAGAAAATCTTGGTCGAGAAGAAATTACTACGGCTAGTTATTTATCAAAAAAAATTTATCAAGCAGTAAGATTTGTCTCAAATTTTAATTTACCAGGTAAAGCAAGAAAAAATGTTGAACACCATTATGATATAGGCGGTGATAAAGGAGAAAAATTATACGATATTTTTCTAGATACAAAGCATAGACAGTATTCGTGTGCTTATTGGAAAGAAAATACAAAAAATTTGGAAGAAGCACAACAAAACAAAATTGATCATATTATCAAAAAGTTAAATATTAAAAGTGGCCAAACGATTCTAGAGGTAGGTTGCGGTTGGGGAGGAATGGCTTTTGAAATTGCTAGACAAAAAGGATGTGAGGTTAAAGGAATATCCCTAAGCAAAAATCAAATTAATTACTGTAAAAAAAAAGCTAAAGAATTAAATCTAGATAATCAAGTTTCATTTGAATTAGCTGACTATAGAGAGGTTAAAGGAGAATACGATAGGATTTACTCCGTTGGAATGTTTGAGCATGTAGGAAAAAAATTTTATAATGTATTTTTTAAATCAATAAGCAAACTACTTAAAAACGATGGGATGTTTTTATTACATACTATTGGAGTTGTTGACAAACCCTCTCCGCCAAACAAATTTATTAACAAATATATTTTTCCAGGGGGAATTTGCCCCTCATTGAGTCAGATAGTTAAACCTATAGAAAAAACAGACTTAATAGTTGCTGATACTGAAACTCTTATTCGTCATTATGATAAAACACTTTTAAGCTGGTTAAATAGATTTATGGCAAAAAAGCATTTGGTTAAAGATATGTTTGATGAAAAATTTGTAAAAATGTGGTCCTTTTATCTAGCAAGTTGTGCTGCAGCTTTTAGATATAGAGACTTAGCGGTATTTCAATTACAAATTGTGAAGAACTTTAATACAGCCCGACCTACAAGAGACTATATATATTCATAAAAACTGATATTTAATTATTATCAGGTATGAAAAAAAAGAAAAAAAAAGTTAGAAAAAAGTTACGCGCAAAAAAAAAACTAAAAAACAAAAGCAGAATTAAAAGAAGACCCAAATCTAAAAAACGAGTAAAAAAAACAAAAAAACGTTCTTTTAAAAAAAAATTTAAATTTTTAGCTAAAAAAAGAAAAGTAAAACCAAAAAAAAGAAAAAATTCCTCAAAAGAAACTTTAAGAAAAATTATTAGATTTACTGATAAACTTAATTTTAACTTTAAAATTAATTTTAATTTAGATAAAGCACTTCAAAGTTTTTTTCAAAATATATCTGATAAAATTAGCTCTTTTAAACAAGTTATTGAGGAAGAACGAGATAGAAAAAGACAAGAACAACTTAAGAAAATGAAAAAAGAAAAAGATGACATTATCAGAAGAGACAAAATGATAAAACAAGAAGAATTAAAAGCGAAACAAAATGAAATAAAAAAGGAAATAAAACTAGTTAAAGAGAGAAAAATTGAATTAAAAAGATTTATAAGAGAAGAGCAAGCCCAGGTAAGAAAAGAACAAGCTGAAAAACAAAGGTTATTTTATGAAAAGATTAAATTGGAGAAGAAAATTGAACAATTTAGAAAAAGAGAAGCTGCAGAAATTAAAACATTAGAAAAGTTTGTTTTAAATCAAGAAAGAGAAAATTATGAAGAAGTTCAAGATAGAATTGAAAAAATTAAATTAAAATATCAAGCCATAAGAGATCAAAAAATTAGAGAGAGAATAGAACAATTAGGTATTGAGGTTTCAGATTATGATACTAGAGCAGATCTTTTAGAAAAAGAAAGACAATTTAATATTGCTAGAGAAAAAATAGAAAATAATTTAGAAAGTTTTTATAGAAGTATGGCCTCTTGCATTTTTCAACTTAATAGAAGATGGTTACCAAAAAAAATGTCTTTGCTTAGAGTAATTGATAGACGATATGAAACCTCTGAAATATTTATCAAATTAGATGAAGAGTTGGATGAAAATTGGATCATGTTAGTATATCTAAAGGATAATGATCCAACTTCTAATATTATTGTTGAGGATAAAACTAATCCAGGTAATAACCAGTCAAATGAATATAAACCAAATGAAATTTTTAAGTTTTCGGATGCTTTAGTTGACTCTCTTACCTCAATGATTGATAGAGAATATAAAAAAAAATTAAATTAATTCAAAATTTCGGATAGCTTTGTCACTTGACCAATTTTGAAAACAATTGCATCTTCTTTTTCAAAACCAAATTTTTTGGCATTTTTTCTAAATCTTTCAGGAGGCTCCATAATTGGCTCTAATGAGAGAATAACTGTACCCCAATGCATGCCTATAACTTTTTTACTTTTCAGATCCCTTGCTAAGCTCAAAGCTTCTTCCGGATTCGTATGATAAACGGATTTATCTTTTTTCGGCATTATTGGGAAAAAATTATATGCACCAATATTAATAAAAGTAATATCAATTGGACCATACTTGTTTCCCAGGTCTTTATAAATATTTCCTACACCTGTATCACATGCAAACAAAATTTTTTTATCTTTGTATTCAATTAAGTAATTTCCCCATAAAGTTTTATTTGTGTCAAACAAACTTCTTTTTGACCAATGCACAGCAGGTAATAAGGTAATTTGTAATTCATCATTAATTTCAACTTTTTCATACCAGTCTAATTCTTTAACATCTTTGTAACGGTTAAAATATTTTGATAATTTCAAAGGAGTTATTACTTTAGCATCTTTATGTGGAAAATTTCTAACTGCATTTACATCAAGATGATCATAATGATTATGCGTAAGTAGAAAGACATCTGTTTTAGGAACATCTTTTAAATTTATAGCTGGATCAACGTATCTTTTTGGTCCAAAAATTAATGGTCCCGTATTTTTTGAGAATAGTGGATCTGTGATTATTGTGGTATTTCCTAGTTTTATTAAAAATGTAGCGTGTCCAATCCATGCAATATAATCATTATTTATATTTTCTTTTAAATCTTCAATAACCTTGCTTCTTGGAACAACGTGATCTTTTGGAAAATTGATTTTAATTTTTTTCCTCTCCTCATTAAAAATTTTATAAGACCATTTAATATTAGGGTTTCTTTTTGGTGATCCCTCTGGATTTCTAAAAGAGCCATCTGATAGGTGATGATATGGTTTTTCTGCCATTACATTATTTATAAACAATATATTCAATATTAAAAGATAGATTAAATATATTTTCATTTATTTTTATTTTTTTTCGTTTTTTCATTAATTTTCTTTCCATATTGTTTAATCTTTTCCCATTCATTAATACTTTTGGAACTTTCTTCCTCTTTCTTGCTTACAATCAACGGAGTTATCATTAATATTATGAAAATTAATAAACAAGCTAAAATAAGGGATAATGCCATTATCCCTTATTAGCACATTTTTGTTTTTTTCTAAATAAATTAACTATCTAAACAATGTTTTTTATTAATCCTTTTATCAAAGTCATTAAGCGCCTCTTTCGAAACGAACCAGATAAATGAGGACTCCTGTATCTGCTTTGAGTCAGCAACAGTACACTTTTTGCCTAACTTAATTTTTGCTACATTACCGCCGGCACAGTTTGTCAACATAAGCAGTAAAGCTGCGATTGATAATATTTTCATAATTATTTATTTAAATACAAATTTAGTAGATTGGTTGTCATAAAATTGTTCAAAATAAGAAAGAAATTCAAGCAAGTTGCAGTTGTACAAATAAGAACATATATTCATCTGATGGATCATAAATATAAAGTAAGAATATATTACGAAGACACAGACGCCGCAGGAGTAGTATTTTATGCTAATTATTTTAAATTTACTGAGAGAGCTAGAACAGAACTTATTTATGAAAAATTAAAACTCAAACATCTTGAGATGAAGGATAAATTTGATGTAATTTTTGTGGTAAAGTCACTTTCATCAAAATATATAGCGCCAGCTAAATTTGAAGATGATTTAATTGTTATTTCAAAAATCACAGAAAAAAGCCCAGTTAGACTAGTTCTTGAACAAAATATAGAAAAAGCAAATAAACTAATTTTTACTTCTACTATAGAACTAGCTGTTGTTTCTTCAAATGGCAAAATAACAAAGTTACCAGATCAGCTCTTTTCCTTAATTTAATTTTTAAAATGCTCTATTGTATTTTTTTTAAAAATTGTTAAGAATGTTTTGTGAAAGCAAATTCTCCAAATAAAGTAGCTATAATAATGGGCAGTAGAAATGACTATCCAATTATGAAAAAATGTGAACAAATTTTAAATAAATTTAAAATTAAAAATGATGTTTTGATAGTGAGCGCTCATAGAACGCCTGAAAGACTTTTTAAATTTGCAAAAAATGCCCATAGGAATTACTCTGTAATTTGCGCTGGGGCAGGACGAGCTGCCCATCTAGCAGGAATGTGTGCGTCTTTAACTAAAATTCCGGTAATAGGTGTTCCAATAAAAGACAAAAAAACAGATGGAATTTCAGCTTTGTTTTCAGTGGCAGAAATGCCAAACGGGATTCCCGTTGCCACAACTGCTATAAATGGAGCTCTCAATGCCGGGCTTTTAGCAATTTCAATTATTGCTCTGCAAGATAAAAAAGTGAGAATTAAACTTGAAAATTACAGAGCAAA
Organism: uncultured Pelagibacteraceae bacterium; assembly: GCA_902530455.1. Taxonomy (GTDB): domain Bacteria; phylum Pseudomonadota; class Alphaproteobacteria; order Pelagibacterales; family Pelagibacteraceae; genus Pelagilacustribacter. The sequence goes on from CACAAD010000006.1 coordinate 21,376, forward strand.
ACAAACTAAATCGGTAAAAAAAAGACCAAGGTAAATGTCTAAATCTATTTGTTTAGGAGTGATTGGTGGGGGTCAATTAGGCTCACTTTTGTGCTCTGCAGCAAAAAAATTAAAAGTAACAACAGTTGTACTCTCAGACGATAAAGATGGACCAGCACAACATTTCTGTGATCAATTTATTTGCAGTAAGTACGATGATAATGCAAAAGTGAAAGAGTTTATCAGCAAAGTTGACGTAGTAACTTATGAGTTTGAAAACATACCAGTAGAATTTTTAAATTTCATTCAGAAAGAGAAAAAAGTATTACCTTCTCCTAAAATAAATAAAATTGCTCAAAATAGAAAACTTGAGAAGACTTTTGTTAATGAGTTAGGAATTAATACAACAGACTGGGCGTTCATTAAATCAGCTGAAGATATAAAGAAAAATCAACACCTTTTACCCGGAATACTTAAATCTAATACTTTAGGCTATGATGGAAAAGGTCAGTTTGTTTTAAACTCCTTAGATGACGTTAAACAAGATTGGTGTTTTACTAAAGACTATATTCTTGAAAAAAAAGTAGATTTAAAAAAAGAAATTTCAGTTGTTATTGCTAGGTATGCAGACGGGACAATGACAAATTATGAGCCAATAGAAAATGTCCATCAAAATCAAATTTTATATAAATCAAAAATTCCTGCCGATATAAGTGATAAAACATTTAAAAATGCTATCAACAATGCAAAGAAAATCGCAGAAAACTTTTCATATGTTGGAATATTAACTATTGAGTACTTTATTACTAAAAAAGACGAACTTTTAGTAAATGAACTTGCTCCTCGTTTCCACAACTCAGGTCATCTTACCATTGAAGCTTTTAACATCTCTCAGTTTGAAAATCATGTAAGAGCTGTTTGTAGTCTTAAGTCAAAGCCAATTGAAAAAATCTCTAATGCAGAAATGTACAATATTTTGGGTTTTGAAATTAAAGATTATAAAAAAAAAACTTTTAAAAAAAACGAATTTTTTCACGACTATTTAAAAAAAGAAACTAGAGAAGGAAGAAAAATGGGTCACCTTACAATATTGAAAGACTAATTACTGAATTGTAATCCTAAACATTTTCCTGTCACCGTTAAAAGCTGTTGCCGCATGAAGCATAGAGCGATTTGACCAAAGTGCAATATCACCCTTTTTCCAACTAAAACTATAAGTAAATTTTTCTTTTATTTGGTGAGAGGATAAAAAATTTATTAATTTTTCTTGCTCAGATCTCAAATTTACTATTCCAACAACATGACCTGGAGAACAATAAATAGTTTTTCTACCATTAATTAATTGAACTAAGTTATGTTCAGACCTAATCTCTTTTGCTCCGCTAGTCCCATGATCTGCCATTCTTAATTTCCGCGTTTGAGCTATTTTTCCCTGAGAGGAAAAAACACCTTTTAAATTTTCAATTTTTTGTTTTATATCTTCTGGTAACGCCTCATATGCAAGAAATTGATTATAAAACAAAGTATTTCCTTTACCTTCTTCAGGCACATCAATCGCTTGTAAAAAAGTAAACCTTGGAGGGTTTTCCAAATATGAAGAATCTGTGTGAGGACCTTCACCAAAACTTTTTCCAGTATCAGTTTTTTTTCTTTCAATAACATATATATCTTTGAAATTTTTGTGAGGTTTGAGCATAGGGTATTTTGCTGGAATTCCGAAATTTGATGAAAAATTTATATATTGCTCTGGAGTCAAGCCTTGATTTTTAAAAAATAGCACTCCATAATTATCGAGCAATTTTTTTATTTCAACTATTTGGCCCTTTTTTACTTCTTTTAAATCAGTGTAGATAAAACATCCTACTTTATTTTCTGTTGGTTTAAATTCTATTTTTGACATGTAAAATTGTAAACCACATTATATCAATTTGGCAATGGGTTAATTAGTTCTTTAAAATTATTTTTTGGATTATTAATTTCAAGCCCAATTTGATAAAAGTTAAGATCTGGCGGCTTAATAGATTGTAAAATCTCTTGGGCATTATTTTTAAGATTTAAATAATCATTAATCTTTGATTTATTAATTATCAATGGTTGACGATGGTGAATTTTAGAATTTTCACCATCAGCCTCTCTCGTAATTATACTAAACTGATTATTTTCAAACACTCCAGCAAAATACATTAAATCATTATCATCTTTTAGTTTAAAACAATAAGGAACTTTTTTATTTTCCTCAGTTTTTGACCACTCATAAAAATAGCTACAAGGTACTAATAATCTGTTTGTTGAAATTAACTTTTTAAAATAGGGTTTACCTAAACTTTCTAATCTAGTGTTATGTAAAGGTCTAAACCCTTCTTTGTCTTTTGCCCAGCTTGGAAAAATACTCCAATGACCAAGCTCTAAAGCACGTCCATTACTGTATTTTTTTATAACAGCAGCATCTTGTCCTGGACTTATATTAAAATTATCAATGCTGTCTACTTTTCCGATTACAGTTTTGACTATATTCGATGTTGCTTTTATTATACTGGTTTGTGCAAATCTTCCACACATTGGAAATCTATTTTACAAATTCTTTAATACGTTCTATCGTACTTTTTCTTGGTCCATCATATTTAATCGAATATGAATTAGATGTTGTTAAAACTTCAACGCCTTTTGTAAATATAAAAATAAAAAATATTATAAAAAATGCTACAAATATTTTTGCAGGATTATAGTTTCCTGTTTCAAAAACACTTTTTTTTTCGACATTTGCTTTATGGAAAAATTTAAAAGTAATATAAACTGCAATTATTAAACCTATGTGTGCAAGTACAACGCCTGGCCCACCCCCAAATAAAACTTGTTAAACTAAATACATATAAACTAAAAACAGTTGACCAAACAAAAGATAATACTATTAAAATTTGAAGCCTGACAGTTTTTGGAAGTGATCTTAAATCATTCTTACTATCATCAAACATTATGTTTGCTGTTTCTACCATCCAATTTTTTAAATTTTCCATAATTGACTTATATACTTTTTGTATTGAAAATAAAATTCATAATTTTCTTACCAAATTTCTTACCCTGTTCATATGCTTTTCAAATTTTTCCTGCGACATTCCAGGCAAAACTTCATAAAATCTTATATAGCTTGTTTTCATACCTCCAAGTTTTAAAACGCCAGCTTTAATTCTTCTAAAAGGAATATTTTGGAACCAAGTTTGAATACTAAACCAATTCCCGCCATAACTCATACTCATAATTGCTCTCTTATTTTTCATAGCACCTGCAACAGGATATCCCCAGTTCCCCACTAATCTTTTGAAGGAAAAGAACCACTTAGGAGCAAGCACAAGATCAATCCAGTTTTCTAATATCGCTGTCGCTCTTAAATTATAACAAGGAGAAATCATAAAGAGCACATCACTTTGCTCTAATCTTTTCCTATAATCTAAAATTTGCTCACTGGGCTTAGACCCATCATAAAAAGGTATTGGTTTTTCTGCATGCAAATTTATAAGATCAATCTCGTGACCAAGTTTCTTAGCTTCAGAACAAAAAGCGTCTCGAATTTCTTGATTGAAACTTTTATCTACATTGTGATGCCCATAAACAACAAATATTTTACTCATATAACGCTTTTCTACCTTCTGAAATAATTGATTATCTCTTGTATTCTAATAAATTTTACACCGAAAATAAATCCTAAACCAATACCATACCAGACAGCCCCAGCTAAACCATAACCATCAATACTTATATCAACCTCATAATAAGTTTGAATTTTTCTTACAAAATAATAGAAAATCAAAGAACCAATTATTCCATTAATAAAAAAAAATTTATTTATCTTCTTCACTTTCAACTTTATCCTTCCAAAAAAATATACCAGTTCCTCCGCCAATTAAAATGGCTGATATTATCCAAGCTGATTCGTGTTTCACAAATATTGTAATCACACCTGCAAGAACTAAAAGAATGCCTAAATGTCTATTTTTCATCATTAATCCTATATTGATATATGTTAATGTTATACAGCAGGTTCCAACGCTGGAAAAGTTATTAAAAATCTAAAAAAGAATTTAGACAACATTTAACTTTTGTAGGAGTAGCGATTAAGCTACCCTTATTAAAATTTTATAGGATTTTGCTTGAGAAATAAATTAAAGTTGTTGTTAACTTTATTTTCAAAAAATTTATCTTGACTTTAAAAATGAGAACAAATATAATGAATTTATTAACGAACGCATATTAATTGTATTAGATTGTGGTTTTGTTGAAAAAGTTTTCCTCACATCACATTATGCGGTCATAACAGAAAGGTTAGTTATGTCTGACTATAAAAAGACAAGAAAAAACAAAGGCAAAAAAAGCAATAATATTGTGCCTTTAAAGAAAGATCTTAAAGTTATTGGCAATGACAATCCCGTCGATGCTAAACAAGTTGAGATCGATAGGTTAAACGATCATGTAAGAGAGGCTTTTAAGAAATTGGCCGAATTTGCGGATGGTTGTAAATTAAATAACAGCGAAATGTGGTATAATATTTTATATTTTGCAAAGCAAAGAGCGATACATACCATTCCTTACGCTGAATTTAAGATAAATGATGAAGGTACCAGTTCAGAGGTCACTGAAAACTACGTGAAGTTTTACAATGAGCACTATCCTGAGCTTTTTAATAATAAAGAGATAAACCGTAAACTTCATTAGGAGGAAACATGACAGATAAAACAAAATATAGAAATGTTTCCCTCTCACACGAAACTTATGGCGTATTACAGTTTTTATCAAAAGCTTTACTTCCTGGTACAAAATTATCCATCAGTAAAACAGTAGAGTCTGTAGCAAACGCTTATCAAGAAAAAATAAAACAAAATGATGATAAACCTATTCAGTCTTGAAATTTTAATTGGTTTAGCAGTTGGTATATTTATTGGCTGGGTCCTTAAAATATCTTTGATGAAAAATGAAAAATCAATAGATGAAGTAGATCTAGCCAATACCGTTAAAAACTTAGAACAAACTATTAAAGATTACCAAAAGGAAAATTCAGAAGAAAGAGGATCAATTAAAAAAATTATTGAGGATAGTAGAACAGGAATAGCTGACGTTATAAAAGCAGCTGATAATATTAAAAATACTCTGATTTCAGGAGGTTCACAGAAACAAGGAACTTGGGGAGAATTAGTTTTAGAGCATATTCTTAAGGAGAATTTAGGATTCACTGAAGGCGAAGAGTATGATGTAAGAGAGTCCCACACCGATGAAGATGGTAGAAAAATTCCCGATATAATCATAAATTTTCCAGATGGGCGACATGCAATTGTAGACTCAAAAGTTTCATTGAAAGCTTGGGAAGAATATATTACGGCAGAAGATGAAAATTCAAAAAAAGAGGCATTTGATAGACACAAAATTTCTTTAAAAAAACACATAGATACTTTAACTCAAAAAAATTATCAAGGCATAAAAGGACTAAATACAATCGATACAGTAATTATGTTCTGCCCCAATGAAACAGCAATTACATCACTTCCCAGAAAAGGAGGAGCGGCTTTATTTGATTATGCAATGAAAAATAAAGTAACATTGGCATGCCCAAGCATACTTTATTACCTACTTAAAACTGCAGAGTACTCTTGGAAGGCAGATAAACAAAGTAAGAACATAGCTGACATTATTAAACTTGCTAATCTTGTAAGCGATCAAGCAGTAGACATTTATGGAACTGCTAAAAAAGCTCAAGTAGCTATTGCTGACACATCAGATAAAGTCGCTGATGTTATGGGAAAAATAAAAGATGGCGGCAATAGAAGTTTTCTTAGCAGAATAAGTAGAATGAACAAATTAGGCCTTTCTCCAAAAAAACAAATTCCTATTGAAGTTAGTGTAGATGATAGCGAAGAAAAAGATATTAAGGTGATCGAAAGTTTAAAAAAAAAGGAAAATAAATAATGCCTAATATAGCAGTTATAGATTTTGAAGCTCAATCAAGTTCAACATCTACAGGAAAAATAATTTCCGTTTCAGGAATTCTTTATAACGATCAGTTTCAAGAATTAGATCGTTTTGAATTATTCTGTAGAAATGTTCCAGGTTATATTCCAGATCCTTATAGTTTATGGGTCAATAAAGGATTAAAAAAACTCAAAAACTCTAATATGAGCCATTTGCAGCTGATGCTAGAAATGCATAAAAAAATTAATCAATGGTCTCCTTGTGTTTGGCAAACATGGAATGGGCATGGGTACGACTATCCATTATGTGAAAAAGAAAACTATAGATCCCTTTTACCTATTTATATTTTAAAAACTAACGGAAACGAACCAGGTGACTTTTTACCCTTCGCTAGAGCAGCAAAACTTTTTTATCCAAAATCTTTAAAAACTTCCTATACAACTTCTAACAACCCTGTTTTTAAACTTGAAGATCTGGGCATGAAAAACTTTCCAGAGACTGATAAAACTAAATTTCACACCGCTACCCAAGATGTAGAGATCAGTGCTAAAATTATGAAAAAAGTAAAAGAAACGGCTAAACCAATTTTTGACTCATCTTTACTTACGACATCGAAGCAAAAAGCTAGGGATGTAATTTTAAACAATCTGCTATTTACAACAGTTTTATATTATTTTGGAAAGAGTAGACCTTTCGCTTGTACTTATTTTTTTGATCACCCATTATTTGCTGGTTGGCCTGTTGTTTTTTGCTTAGAAAATGACCCAAAAGATTTGATGTCATTAGATTTTACTCTTCTAAAAGAAAGAATGAAAAAACCAGGTAAATTTTTAAGAAATATACCGCTAAAAAATCCAGTAATATTAAATATTAGTTACTCACTTAACCATGACCCTTTTAAAACAATTGGTCCTGAAAAACTTAAAGAAAGAGCAAATATTTTAAAAAATAATCCTGATTTTGCAGAACGATGCAAACAAGCAATCTTAGAAATTCATGAAGAGAAACTTAAACACAGCAAAGAAGATAAGGAAACAGCTGCAGATCCTCATAATCAACTTTATAGTGGTGGCTTCTTAGACAAAGATAGTCTTGATAATGAAATTATAAAAAAATATCATACGTTAGATTGGGATAAACGCTATGAACAGGTTTTAAAATTAAAAGATAGTAGATTCAAGTATTTTGGTGAGAGACTGATATATCAAAATGAGCCTCAGGCCTTACCAAGAGAGGTTTATAATAGAATTCATATAGATACCGCCGAACGAGTTTTAAAATTAGAAGAAAAGAACTTTACAACTATCCCAATGGCAGAGCATTTAATCGACTCTATAAGAGCTGAAAAAGATATTTCAAAAGAAAAACTTGATTATATTAATGAAGTTGATGCGATGATTAAGGAAATGAGGGTCATCTATGAGAAAGCATTAGCTGGTAAAAAATTAAATAAAGCTACAGAAGATGATATTGAAATTCCAAGATTTTTGAAAGGAGAAGTGACTGCAAAAGAAGCAAGAAAAGGTATTAAAGATTTAAAAAAACAAAATATAACAAAAATTAAAAAAGATATAGCGTAAAGTGATAAAAGAAGAAAACTTAGGAAGATATTTTAATAATTTAAGAAATATACTTAGATATAAATTAGAAACTCTAGATTATTTCGAGCAAGTTTCAAGAATGCAAGAATTAGAAAAAAAAGCATTTTGGAGATTATTTTATGAAAAGCCTATATTT
>CACAAD010000007.1 GCA_902530455.1 uncultured Pelagibacteraceae bacterium
ATGACCAAATAAAAAATGCGTTAATTAAATTAGAGAGAGAATTTCCATATTTAAAAGCAAAAGAATCTATCCAAGATCAAATAGGCGCGCCAGTAAAAAAGAAGTTTAAAAAGATTAAACATTCAAAACCAATGCTTTCATTATCCAATACTTTTAATGCTGATGGCATGGAGGATTTTATAAGTAAAATTTCAAATTATCTTAATATTAAAAATAAAAACTTTGATTTTTCCTCGGAACTTAAAATAGATGGAATATCTGCTTCCCTGACTTATGAAGACGGAGTTTTAATTAAAGGACTTTCTAGGGGTGATGGTATTATAGGAGAAGATATATTAGAAAATCTTAAAACAATTAGTCAAATACCAAGAAAAATAAACGATATTGATCTTCCTAAATTGCTGGAGATAAGAGGTGAAGTGTATTTAGGAAAAAAAGATTTTAAAAAGTTAAAAAAAAATTTTGCTAACCCAAGAAATGCCGCTGGAGGTTCTTTAAGACAAAAAGATCCTAAAGAAACAAAAAAAATACCTTTAAAATTTTTTGCTTATGGATTTGGGATAATAAATCCTATGATTTACAAAACACAATCTGCGTTCATCTCAAAATTAAAAAAATGGGGGTTTAACGTTAATCCTTATAATATTTTAGTAAACGGAATTGATGAAATTGAAAAACATCATAAAAATATTGAGTCATTAAGATCTTCACTTGATTATGACATTGATGGAATAGTTTTTAAAATTAATGACTTAAACTTACAAAAGAGATTAGGTAATACCTCTAATTCACCTAGGTGGGCAACAGCGTATAAATTTTCATCCGAAAAAGCTACATCTGTAATTAAAGATATAGCGATTCAAGTTGGTAGGACAGGCGCTATTACACCGGTGGCTAAAATAGAACCAGTAACTGTGGGCGGAGTTGTTGTATCCAATGCAACTTTACACAATGAGGATGAAATCAATAGAAAAGATGTAAGAGTGGGAGACACCATAATATTACAGAGAGCTGGAGATGTAATTCCACAGGTAGTTTCAGTTAATTTTGATAAACGAAAAAAAAGTTCAAAAAAATTTATTTTTCCGAATCAATGTTTGTGTGGAAGCAAAATTCAAAAAGAATTTAATTTATCTACTAAAAAAGAAGACGCTGTAAGGAGATGCACCAAAGGATATGATTGTTCTTTTATTGCAAAAGAAAAATTAAAACACATTGTTTCTAAAGATGCTTTCAATATTGATGGCTTAGGAAAAAAAGTAATCGATTTATTTTGGAAATTAAATTTTATAAAAATTCCATCAGATATTTTTGAACTTGACTTTGATAAAATAAAAAGACTAGAGGGATGGGGAGATTTATCAGTAAAAAATCTAAAATTAGCTATAGACCAAGCAAAAAATATTTCTTTAAATCGATTTATATATTCAATAGGTATAAGACATATAGGACAAGAAAATGCAAAAATCTTAGCAAGTTTTTTTAAATCTATAGATCAATTTTCAAAAATTTTAAGAAAAACTAATAGAGATGAAATACTTAAAAATTTAAATGATTTAGATGGTATAGGTGAAACTCAAATTTTTTCCATCAAAAATTTTTTTAATATAAATAAAAATGTCGAAATTATTCAAAAGTTAATAACAAAATTAAATATTCAAGATTTTAAGGAAATAAATATTAAAGGAAAACTTAGTAACACGAATGTGATGTTTACCGGGGGGTTTGAAAAAATTAGTAGATCTGAGGCTAAAACTTTAACAGAAAATTTAGGCGGAAAAGTTTTGGGATCTGTTTCTAAGAAGTTAAATATTTTAGTGGTAGGAAACTCTAAGCCTACAAAAAACAAAATTGAAAAGGCGAAAGAACTGAAAATAAAAATTTATACTGAAAACGAATGGTATAAATTTTTAAATATTTGAACAAGATTTTTTTAGAAAATTTAATTCCTTTTTGTCCATATATCTTTTGAGAGTCTGATAAACTTTTTTATGGTAACTATTAAGCCATAATATTTCTTTTTTATTTAGCAATTTTTTATCAATAAGACTTTTATCAATTGGAGCATAAGTTAGATTATCAAATTCCATACCTCTTTTAGTTTTTTTAATAAAAATTAAATTTTCAATACGTATTCCAAATTTTCCTTTTTTATAATATCCAGGCTCATTTGAAAGTATCATACCTGGTTTAAGTTTTACTTTATTTAATCTAGAAATTGATTGTGGCCCCTCATGAACATTTAAAAAATAACCAACGCCATGACCTGTACCGTGCGCATAATCTAATTTCATTGATTTTAGATTTTTTCTAGCAACTCGATCTAATATCGATCCAGAGGTATTTTTTTTTATTATAAAATTCGATAAATTAAGATGGCCTTGTAAAACCCTAGTAAAAATCTCTTTTATTTTTTTACTTTTGTTATCCAAAGAAATAGTCCTTGTGACATCTGTTGTGCCATAATGGTATTGCCCTCCAGAGTCCACTAAGTAAATATTTCCTCTTTTGAGCACTCTGTTAGTTTTTTTGGAAACATTATAATGTACTATAGCTCCATTTGGACCAGTGCTAGATATAGTAGGAAAACTTGGATATTTAAATTTTTTAAATTTTTTTCTAAATTTTAAAAGTTTTTCTTGGGCAGTTAATTCAGTAATTTTTCTTTTTTTATAATTATTTTTTACCCAGAAAAGAAATTTTGTCAAAGCTGCTCCATCATATTCATGTATCTTTTTCGTGTTTTTAAGCTCAATTTTATTTTTTTGTGATTTTAAAAAATAAATAGGATCTATTTTCTGCGAAATATTGTTATATTTTTCAATCATATTCTTATAAAAAATTGAACAGGTTAAATTATCTATTAAAAAATTTTGATTTTTAATTCTTTGTAAAAAATTTGCTAATTCGGTAATTTTTAATAAATGAATGAAACTATGTTTTTTTTCGAATTGTGAGTCAACTTTATCTAAATCACAGAATAAAAAAATTCTCATTTTTTTATCAATAACAAGAAAACAATTAGGAAGGGGTGAATAATCTGAGTCGTGACCTCTTATATTTAATAACCAAGCAATATTTTCAGACGATGTTAATAGCATAATATCTATTTTATTTTTAATAAAATATTTTTTTAAATTTTTAACTTTGTTAAACCAACTTTTACCAGTTACTGTATCATCTAAAACATAAAAATTTTTTTTCTTTTTAAAAGAATTTTTCTTTTTTTTAATGAGCTTTACTAAGTTATTATTTATAGCAATACATTCTATACCAAGTTTGTTTGAAAACTTTTTGATAAAATTTTCATTAAAAAGTTTTGGATCGAATCCGATCCGCATATTTTTAAGATTCAAACTATTTTTCTTAAGTAAAAGAGGATGTGGTAAAACTTTAAAATATCTTCCACTTTCAATGTTTGCTTGTATTGTGTACCTTCCATCAACAAATAAAAAGTTTCTTTTTTTTAGAATTAACGCCAACCCATATGATCCTGAAAAATTAGTAATATATTGTAAGTCATCTTGATAAAGTGGCACGTATTCATTAAAATATTGATCATTTTTTGGAATTAAATATCCATCTAAGTTAAATTCTTTAATTTTATTTTTAAGTTTTTTTATTTTTTCCATTTTATTAATTTCTTTTTAAGCCTATCCCATCCAGGACTTCTATATTCATCTCCTAATTCTATTGAATTATCTTGATTAAAATCAAAATCATAATCATTTTCTTTTTCAACTATTTCATTTTTTTCTATATTATTTTCTGGCAATTCATTTACAAACCTCGAGGGAACAGCGTCCATCCAATCTCCTTGATAAGCCCTTCTCATTGCAAAAGATAAAAAAGCCTCTTTTTTTGCCCTTGTGATTCCTACATAGGCCAATCTTCTCTCCTCTTCTAAAGCAAAATCACCTTTTTCTTGTAAAGATTTTTGATGAGGAAATAAACCTTCTTCCCAGCCAGGTAAAAAAACAACATCAAACTCTAAACCTTTAGCTGCATGCATTGTCATTAAATTTACTTTTTCTCCTTCCCATTCTTGATCAGCTGAAGTAGCTAAGGATACGTGTTCTAAAAAATCCTGTAAATTTTCATAATCTTGCATCGCCCTTAAAAGTTCTTTTAAGTTTTCGAGTCTATTTTCATTCTCTAAATCTTTTTTATTTTTTAATGTAGATGAGTAACCCGACTCATCTAAAATTAATTTTAACAAATCATAATGTTTGATTTTTTTTGTATCGTTTCTCCATTTCTCTATCATCCTAATCAAAAGAGAAAATGTTTTTTTTATTTTTGGTTTGAATTGATCTAATTTGATTAAATTTATTATAGCGTCTTCTAGACATAATTTTTCTTTAGATCCGTATTCGTATATTTTTTTTAGAGTAGCATCACCGATACCTTTTTTAGGTGCTCCAATTACTCTTTCCATTGCCAAATCATCAAATTTTTGATTAACAATTCTTAAATAGCTTATTGCATCCTTTACTTCGGTCCTTTCATAAAATCTTATACCGCCTAAAACTCTATAGCCTAAACCAATTTTCAGAAATCTTTCTTCAAATTCTCTGGTTTGGTAAATAGCTCTTACAAGTATGCTTACATTATTTAATGAATATTTTTTTTTAATTTTACTTTCAATAATATCACTTACTCCTGTAGCTTCATCTTTTCCACTACTATAACAGTTTAATTTAACAAGATCACCATCATTACCTGAAGACCAAAGCTTTTTTCCTACTCTACTGTTATTGTTTGAAATTAAACTGGATGCTGTCTCTAAAATATTTTTAGTAGATCGATAATTTTGTTCTAATTTATAAACTTTACAATTCGGATAAATTTTGTCAAAAGTTAAAAAGTTTTTAATTTCGGCTCCCCGCCAACTATAAATCGACTGATCATCGTCCCCAACACAACATATGTTTTGTTTAGAGTTAACTAATAAATTCAACCATTTGTTTTGAATAAAGTTGGTGTCTTGATATTCGTCAACTAAAATATACTTAAAATTATTTCTATATATTTCAGCAATATCATTATTATTTTCTAATAGTTTGACTGTAAATAAAATTAAATCACCAAAATCCATTGCATTTAAATCTTGTGTTTTCTGCTGATAAATTGAATAAACTTTTAAAATTTGTGACTCTAATGTATTGTTTTTATTAATCTTTACATTTTTGTGTGTTAATCCCTTATTTTTCCAATTATCAATAAAAGAAATAATAAATTGAGGTGATATTTTTTTTGCATCTATGTTTTCAGCTTCACATATTTTTTTTATCAATTTTTTTTGATCATCTGAATCTAGAATTGTGAAATTACTTTTAAAACCAATAGCATCTGCGTGCCTTCTTAAAAATTTCACACTAATCGAGTGAAATGTGCCAAGCCAAGGCACAGCGCTGTTTTTGCCTTTTATAAATCCTAGAACTCTATTCTGCATTTCTTTTGCCGCTTTATTTGTAAAAGTCACGCATAAGATTTGATTAGGCCATGCTCTTTTTTCACTTATTATGTAAGCTAGTTTGGTAGTAAGCACTCTTGTTTTTCCAGAGCCAGCGCCAGCGACAATTAAGTTTGGTCCCTCAGTATCTAATACAGCTTTTTTTTGTACGCTATTTAAGTTATCTAATAATTTATTTTCAGATGACATGACTTCTATTTAACTTTTATACACTACCTAGTATAATAAAAAAGATGATATTTAATACCCTTCTTAAAGGTGTAATAGAACTTATTTAGGCTTAGTCATTTTAATTGGATCCATAATCTTATAATACTCTTTTTCTGAAATAAGATTAGTTTTTAAAACTTCTTCTTTTAAAGTAGTACCATTTTTATATGCTGCTTTAGCAATTTTAGCAGCATTGTCATAACCCATTTTAGGAGTTAGTGCTGTAACAATCATTAAGGAATTATCCAGTAAATTTTTGATTCTTTTTTTATCTGCTTTAATTCCCTTTATACAATAAAGTGCAAACGTTTTAGATGAGTCCGCCATTATCTCAATAGACTGAAGAATATTGTGTATAATTAAAGGTTTAAAAACATTTAATTCAAAATGACCATGAGAGCCCGCCATAGTTATTCCATTGTGATTACCAATAACTTTTACACAAACCATAGTAACTGCTTCAGACTGTGTTGGGTTCACCTTTCCAGGCATTATTGAAGAACCAGGTTCATTAGATGGTAATATTAACTCTCCATATCCTGCACGTGGTCCAGAACCAAGAAAACGAATATCATTAGCAATCTTCATTAAACAAACTGCCGTAGTATTCATAGTGCCAGAAAAATTTACAATTGCATCATGTGCTGCAAGAGCAGCAAATTTATTTCTAGCTGGTTTGAAAGGTAATTTTGTTATTTTTGAAATTTCTTTAATTATTTTTACATCAAAATTTTTTTTTGTGTTTAAACCAGTTCCAACTGCGGTACCGCCTTGAGCAAGATAATAAATTTCTTTTAAAGCGTCTTCAATCCTATTTATGCATTCCTTAAGTTGTGCGTGATATCCTGAAAATTCTTGCCCTAAAGTAATTGGTGTTGCATCTTGTAAATGTGTTCTTCCAACTTTGACAATTTTGTTAAATTCTTTTACTTTTTTATAAAGCTCTCTTTCTAAGATCTTTAATGACGGTAAAAGTTTTTGCTTCGTTTTCATTGCTATCGAAATATGCATAGCAGAGGGAAAAACATCATTGGTTGATTGTGATTTATTGACGTGGTCATTAGGGTGTATAGGTTTTTTTGATCCAAGTTTTCCTCCAAGCATTTCTATAGCTCTATTAGAAATAACCTCATTTACATTCATATTTGTTTGAGTGCCCGATCCTGTTTGCCAAACTTTCAGTGGAAAATGGTCATCTAGTTTTCCTCTTATAACTTCCTCTGACGCTTTAACTATGTATTTTGAAATTTTAGCATCTAAGTCACCATTATTTTTATTGACGATAGCGGCAGCTTTTTTGATAACTGCAATTGACTGAATAACTATTGGTCTAACTAAAAAATCACCAATGTTGAAGTATTTATTTGATCTCTCTGTTGATGCACCCCAATACTTATCACCAGGTACCTTAATTTTGCCTATACTATCAAATTCGTTTCTATACTTCATTTATGATTCTTTGATATATTATATTTATATTTTATTTAAAAAAATATAAAGGCGGAAATATGAGCAATTTTGAAAAAGTGGGAAAATTTATGAAAACATTTGGACAAGAAGTCAAAAATAAAGCTAAATTTCCTGAAGAAAAAATAGTTAAGCTCAGATACGATTTAATCGCTGAAGAACTAGAGGAGCTTAAAGTTGCTTTAAAAGACAAAAATATAAAAGAAGTGGCAGATGCTTTAACTGACATACTTTATGTAACTTATGGCGCAGGCCATGCCTTTGGAATTAATTTAGACATATGTTTTGAAGAAGTTCAAAATTCTAATATGAGCAAACTTGGGGAGGACGGCAAACCTATTTACAATGAGTTCGGCAAAGTAATGAAAGGACCCAACTACTTCAAACCAAATTTAGAAAAACTGATAAATGAAAGATAAATTATTCTGGGCTATTACCGGTATAGCTTTGGGATTATTACTTTATTTGGGGGATAAATATATTTTTTAAAAACCCATGTTTGACCAGTTGTCATTATCCTTAAATCTTTTTAACTCTTCTTTGGAAGTAGGTCTAAAAAGATAATAGACTAGAAATAATCCAACAATTATAAAAATAATTTCCATTTCTTTTTTTATTTATATTTGATTTTATACACTAAAATAAAAAAATTTAAAACTAGAGTTATTGCATTCGCCAATATAATTGGAACTGATGAAATTATTACTCCATATATGAGCCAGCAAGTAGTCCCAATTGTAAAAATTAAAAACATATATAATGGACATACTTTATTATAAAATTTATTATGTTTTGTGGATATAAATTTATTAAAAAAATATTTTGGTGATAAATTTTTAAAAAAAGAGTTAAGATTTAAAAGTTATGATTTTGTTGAAGATTTTTTATTAAATAATTTTAAAGAATACGAAAAAAATAGAAACACAAATACAATTACTGATCGATATTTATTAAAATTAATTAAATTTTCCAAAGAAGAACTTGCCTTTTTAATTCTTCATAGTGGATATATTCCGGATAGTTATGAACATGATTCAAGCGAGGAGACTTTGCACACAAAACTTACCGAGACTCTTATTTATAATTGGGCGAAATTAATTGGATTCAATAATTCAAAATTGCCGACACAGAAGTCAAGTTATGAGGATATAACTATTTCTGACAAAAAAAATACTATAGTTTGTGATGCAAAAAGTTTTAGGTTGGGAAGAAGTCAAAAATCGCCAAACGTAAAAGACACAATAAAACTTGCAGACTATGAAAAGTGGTTGGGCAAATATGGCAAACAAGGAATAGGAGGACTAATTACATTTCCATCGCTGCATGATTGGAAGAGAGGTAGTGATGTTTATCAATATGTTTCAAATCCTGATAAAAAAGTACTCCTATTGTTTTATGAACATATTTCGTTTTTTTTAATCTCAAATTATAAGTCTAAAAATTTAATAGATTTAATAAATGATTATCCAAAGTTATTTGCAGGCAAGTCAAATGACAGAAAGAAATACTGGGATCAAATCATCAAAAATCTATTTAAGAATAAAATTAAGGAATTTAAGGAATTTGATAAATTAGCAAATTTGATAAATCAAGAAAATGTAAAATATAAAATAAAATTTCTAGAAAAGAATATTAATAACGCTAAAAGTGAAATTGCATCTTTATTCAATAAATATAAACATATTGATAAGTTAATTGAGGAAATAACAGATACTGGGTCAGAAATTTCAGACAAACTCTTTAATAATGTAAAAATTATCAAACATAATAAATTAACAGTTGATAGAATAAATAAATTTAGAATCGAATGAAAAACAACAAATTCTTGAATAAAATTTTACATGGAGATTGTGTAGAAATTTTAAAAAAAATATCTGAAAATAGCATTGATCTAGTAATTACATCTCCTCCATATGATAATTTAAGATCGTATAAAGGTTATAAATTTGAATTTGAAAAAATTGCTGAATTGTTATTTAAGGTCATATCACCTGGAGGGATTGTTGTTTGGGTTGTTGGTGATGCAACAATTAATGGATCAGAAACTGGAACCAGTTTCAAACAAGCACTTTTCTTTCAAAAAATAGGATTTAACCTTCATGATACAATGATTTTTAAAAAACAAAATCCGATACCTCAAATTTACAGGAAAAGATATTCCAATGAATTTGAGTACATGTTTGTATTCAGCAAAGGGACTGTAAAAACTCATAATCCGATTATGGTTGATAGTTTACATGCAGGTTTAAAATTAGGATCTACAACTTACAAAAACTATTCTAAAAATGATCAAAAAAGAACTAAGTTTGCAAATCCAGTGAAAAACAAAAAAATTAAAGGTAACATTTGGCAGTATGTTGTTGGAAAAAAGAAAGAGGATCAAGAGGCAAAAAATCATTCTGCTCCATTTCCATGTAAGTTGGCAGAGGATCATATTCTTTCGTGGACCAAAAAAGGAGATGTTGTTTTAGACCCAATGTGTGGAAGTGGAACGACTTGTAGAATGGCAAAAGTTTTAAACAGGAAATTCATTGGTATAGATATTAGCAAGGAGTATGTAAAAATGTCTGAAAAAAGATTAAGAAACTTAGAAAGTAATCAAAAAAAATTATTTGATAATTACTAAAAATTATTCACTATAAACTTCGTGTAAACTTCGTGTAAAACTTCGTTGTCAGAGTGACTTATTTTCTTTTTAGTTGGTTTTTTTTGGTCTTATACTTCGTTGTAAATTTGATATTATAGAAAAATGAAAAAATTTGCTTATGGATTAATTGGTTTCGTTATTTTTATCTTAGTAGGTTTTTTTATCTATAGTGGTTTTTTCATTATTCTTGAAGAAATCTTTAGAGTAAGATTTAACTATGGTTTCATTGCAAGACTTGGAGTTTGGATAATTCTCGCCTTTGGAATTTTTGGTTATCACTCATTTGCATCGGAAAAATTTTCTAATTCCTTAATTTCTAAATATGTTGTTAAAATTAAGAAAAAAATCGATCTTACAAATAAATATGTTCGAGTTTATTTAGTTAGTTGGTTATTGTATGACTTTCTTTACCTAATCTATTTATTTTCTGCAGAACCGTTTGGTTCTAGAATTAGAGGAGGCGAATGGTTAGCAGTTTTATCTTGGATGTTTTTATTACCAATGGTCTTAGTTGGATTTTTACTTTTGTATAAATGGGCATTGAAAGGAAAATAAAAGGGGCGTTCTGTTGCCAGGTGCCTTAAATATCAGTTAATATATTGAATGTACGAATTATTTGCAAATCTTACTTTAATTATACATTTAATTTTTATTTTATTTGTTATTTTTGGTGGATTGCTTTTTTTTATTTTTTCAAAAATCATCTATATTCACCTCCCAGCCGTATTATGGGGAATTTATATAGAGCTAAATAATTCTGTTTGCCCATTAACTTATCTAGAAAATTGGTTTTTGTATAAAGGAGAGTTAACAACCTATTCTAATAATTTTATTAACAACTATCTGATTCCAATAATTTATCCTGAGGGCTTAACTAATGAAATTCAAATATATCTTGGTATATCGCTGATAGTTATTAATATTTTAATTTACGGATTAATTTATAAAAATTTTAAGAATTTTTAAATGAAAAATATCGAAAATTTATTTGTCTACGGAACTCTTCAAAAAGGGAAACAGCACCAAAGTATTTTAGGAAAAATTAAAGGGAAATGGAAAAAAGGATATGTGAACGGGAAGCTTTATAACATAAGCTCAGGCCCAAATTATGGATATCCAGGTCTTAAGCTTGATCCAAAAGGATTAAAAATTTATGGCATGATTTTTCAGTCAAAAGATCTAGAAAATTATATTAAAAAAATTGATGAATTCGAGGGTATTAACTATAAAAGAGTTATCTCAAGAGTATTTTTAGAGAATGGTTCAATAATTGATTCATATTTATACGAAATAAAATGAAAAATTTTTCTTTAGGGCGGCTACAGGGCGGCAAAAATTTATAATTCTGAATTTTTTAATTATAATTCCTAATATTTTAAAAGATTGGAAGGGGCGTTCTGTTGCCAGGTGCCTTTATTGATTTTGTTTTATAAAATCGTCTAAAGGTCGCCCATAATTTTTTATATTATACTCTCTTTCCATACAATAATCATAAGCATCGCCTTTTTGAAATGAGTCCCCATCGATACTTTTTGCATAATTTCTACATTTTTTTTTGGCCTCGCAATTACCTAAAATACAAATTGCATTTGCACTAGTAGCAAAAAATATAAAAACTATTAAAAATGATAAAAATTTTCTCATCTAATCAGTATATCAAAAGGGGCGTTCTGTTGCCAGGTGCCGTGAACCTATTAACGTTATACAACAATTCTGGATCATAAAAAACGGCTATTTCTTTGCTGGGTGAGTCCGTATTGTGCCCGCCAATGAGTCCGGATATATTGTGATTATGATTGATAAATTTAATCAAAAAAAAGAAGAACTTATTGTTAAGTTAAAAAAGAATATTAGAAAAAAGGCTATAAAAAATTTAGAACAAAAATTAGCTTATAATCAAAAACAGGTTTCAGACTTTTCAAAAGAAGAATTGAGAAAATTAGTTAATGAGGAAGAAAAAGAAGTACGAAAAGGCTATAGAAACAAATCTGTAGGGGTTCTTCTGGCAATGTTAGGTCTAAATATTTTTTAATGTTAAGTTCAATAGCAAAATTTTTAACAAAACAGTTTTTGATTGGCAAACTTTGGCTTTGGATAAAACCTAAAATTCACGGTCTATTAATACTAACTTTAATAATTTTTTTGATAATCTATGTTCACGGTGAATATCTTGCCTTTATCGAAATATCTCAATCTGTTAATTCACAAGAATATTTTTTAGGTACATCATTTTTGTTAAAGAACGGACTTATTTTATTAGCTATTATTATTTATTTGAGTTTTGTTATCTTAGTTAAAAGAACTCATACAATAGAAAAACCTAAGATTGCTCAAAAAACTGAAAAAGAGAAGTCTGAAAAAGCTGAGAATTTAGATTTTCTATTAGATGAGGATGAGTTTAAATGAAAAAACTTTTAGCGATCGTGGTTCTGGGTTTATTCTGGAACACTACAATTCTTGCAAAAACTTTCAATTATACTTGTTTAAAATCATCAACCAAAGATTTCCAAATAGTTTATGAGATAAATCATCTAAGGCAAACGATAAAACATTTGACCTCATATAATTTTAATACAAAAGCAAAATATAATGTTTTTGAAAATTTAAAAGTTATTAATTTGAATAAAGAGTCTGCTACCTTTGTTAGCACAATTGGCGATAATTCTACGTTAGTTTTTTTAAATTTTAAAACTGGAAAAGCACACTCGTCAGGCATTCTTCCAGGCAATCCAAAAGAATCTATATATCAAAGCTTTGATTTTGAATGTTTTGTGTCGAATAATTAATTTAATTATGTTATAATTTTTTAGTCCTGATTTAGAACTAACTCTACTTGCTTGGACTTTAAACAAACGCTAAAGGAGAAAATGAAACTAAAAATACAATCAATAAAAGACTATTTTAAACCAAAACAAGACAGAGGTTTAAAACCAGTTTTTTTTAAAAAAATAGGTGATCAAAATACATCTAGAGATGAGATGCTAAAAAATTTGATTAAAGTATTAGAGTCTCAGGGTTTTAAGATTAAAAACAAAAAATAAACTTTTTCACTGTGCCCTATGTGTGCCCAAAATAAAAAAAGTTGTGAATTAATAAGTGTTAGCGCCAATACGCAGGGGCGTTCTGTTGCCAGGTGCCCCAAACCCCGTTCACTTAATTAACAAGTTAATTAAGCAGCAAGTGCAAATTTATTATTTGCATTTATAATTAGCCCGTTACGTCGGAACTATCTCGAACGAAAGAAAAACTTTTAGACACCCGTCGAGCCTAATTCACCCCCTCAAGTTGTAAATGGTGGAGGTGGTGGGTACTGCCCCCACGTCCGCAATGTTTATTACGAGATTCGTTTATCGTCATAGTTGGAAAACCAACATTTATAATATAAAACTCTTTTTTAGAGATTCAATAACTTTATTCAAAATGAAACTAACGAATGAACAAAAGCAAGAAATAGCTGATCAACAGTCTCAAAAAAATCAGACGAAAAGAGTTACTTCACCGGAATTAGAAAAAATACTTTATGAGGCATTACCTGTTTTAGACCATGGCTTTATAAGAGTGATTGATTATATGGGTGATGATACATCAATAGTGCAATCAGCTAGAGTTTCATATGGCAAAGGAACTAAAAAAGTTTCAACTGATGAAGGTTTAATAAAATATTTAATGAGACATTGGCATTCAACTCCATTCGAAATGTGTGAAATAAAATATCATGTTAAACTTCCAATCTTTATTGCGAGACAATGGATACGACACAGAACTGCTAACGTAAATGAGTATTCAGCAAGATATTCTATTTTAGATAAAGAATTTTATATTCCTTCTAAAGAACAATTATCAGCCCAATCTATTTCAAATAGACAAGGTAGAGGAGACTTAATTACGGGTGAGCAAGCAGATGAAGTGTTAAAAATTTTAAAAGATGATGCGACAAGAACTTACGACAATTATGAAAAAATGCTTAACGAAAGATTTGATGGAACTACAATTAATGAGGGCAAAGCAGGTTTGGCAAGAGAACTTGCAAGAATGAACTTAACTTTAAATTCATATACTCAATGGTATTGGAAAACAGATTTATTAAATTTGTTAAACTTTTTATTTCTTAGGGCTGATAGTCATGCTCAGTATGAAATTAGAGTTTATGCAGAAACTATGTTAGACACTGTAAAAAAATGGGTTCCAATAACTCATTCAGCTTTCTTAGATTATAGAGTTGGAGCGGTACATGTCTCTGCTAAAGGTAAAAAAATAATTCAACAAATGGCAAAAGGAAAAAAAGTTTCTTATGAAGACTCAGGTCTGTCTAAGAGAGAGTGGAATGAGTTAATGAGTTCATTTGAATTTAAAGAAAAGCTTGTTTAATTTTTTCAGCAATATTCTTAAATATTTTTGAAACTTCATGATCAGGATGAGAATGAGTAAGAGGATCTCCAATATCAGCTGAATTTCTCAAATCTTGATTTAATGGAAGATGACCTAAAAATTCTTTATTAAATTCTTTTGCTGTTTTCACTACTCCACCTTCCCCAAATATTTTATATTCTTTTCCATCATCTCCCTTAAAAAAACTCATATTATCTATTAAGCCTAAAATTTTAACGCCAGTCTTTTCAAACATTTGTATCCCTCTTTTTACGTCAAGAAGGGCTAAATCTTGTGGAGTAGAGACAATTATAGCACCATCAACTTTCACTTCTTGAGCAAATGTTAACTGAGTATCACCCGTGCCTGGCGGCATATCTATGATGATAACATCTCTGTCTTTCCATAACACTTTTTGTGTCATTGTTTTTATAGCACTGATCACCATTGGTCCTCGCCATATCATTGGTGTTTGTTCGTCAACTAAAAAACCCATTGACATACATTGAGCATTGTATTTTTCAATTGGAATAATTTTATTACCATCTTCAGTTTTTGGCTTTTCATTAAAATTAATTAATTTTGGCAAAGAAGGTCCGTAAACGTCAGCGTCGAGAATGCCAATTTTAAATCCTAATTTTTGTAAAGCAAAAGCCAAGTTGACTGCAACTGTGGATTTACCAACCCCACCTTTTGCGCTTGAAATTAACAATGTGTATTTTGTTCCATTGATTGGAGTTTTAACAAATTGCTTAGGAGGTGGTTTTTTACTCATAATATATTAATATTTCGGTCATAATATCGCTATTAGTTAACTTGTTTTTACAATAAAAGTCACTATATAAAGTGTCATGAGTTTAATAGGAAGTATATTTAAGAGTCAATCACCATGGGGATCATCGGGTTCCACAGGTGGGAGCGGGAACGGTTCGGGATCAAGAAGAGAACCTCCAAATATTGACGAGCTTATAAGAAATATTCAAAACAAAATAAATAGATTCATGCCAGGTGGAAAATCTGGTGGAAGTAAACCTATAATTTTAGGATTATTAATTTTATTAGTCATCTGGGTTTTAAGTGGTTTGTATAGAGTTCTTCCAGATGAGCAAGGCGTTGTATTAAGATTTGGAAAATACGTTAATACAACTCAACCAGGATTAAATTACCACTTTCCATTTCCAATAGAAAGAGTTCTAAAACCAAAAGTAACAAAAGTTAATAGAATAGATGTTGGTTTTAGAGGAGCTAGTGATAGTGGAAGATCATCAGGAGTTGGTGAAGTTCCAGAGGAAAGTTTAATGTTAACAGGGGATGAAAATATTGTAGATATTAATTACTCGGTATTTTGGGTAATTAAAGATGCTGGAAAATTTTTATTTAATATTCAAAGTCCAGTTGAAACTGTTAAAGCGACTTCAGAAACAGCTATGAGAGAAGTTATTGCTAAGAGTGAAATTCAATCAATATTAACTGAAGGAAGATCAAATATTGAAATTGAAGTTGCAGAAATTACTCAAGATATTTTAGACGAGTATGGCTCTGGTATTCAAATTACTCAAGTTCAAACTCAAAAAGCAGACCCACCAAGTCAGGTGATAGATGCATTTAGAGATGTTCAAGCGGCAAGAGCTGATAAAGAAAGATCTAAGAACGAAGCAGAGGCCTATGCTAATGATGTTATTCCGAGAGCTCGAGGTGATGCAGAAAAAATCTTACAAGAAGCTGAAGCCTATAAAAAAGAAGTTGTTGCTACAGCTGAAGGTGAAGCTTCAAGATTTTTAGCAATTTACGGAGAATACAAAAATGCTAAACAAGTTACTCAAGAAAGGATGTTTCTTGAGACAATGGAAAAAGTTTTAGCAGACATAGATAAAGTCATAATTGATAAAGAATCAGGTTCAGGAGTAGTACCTTATTTACCTTTACCAGAAATCAAAAAGAAGAGTGGTAGTTAATGAAATTATCTAAATTTTTTATTCCAATAATTGTTGTTTTAGGCATAACTGCTTTTCAATCAATTTTTATTGTTCAAGAAATCAACCAAGCTATAGTATTACAGTTTGGTGATCCTAAAAAAATTGTAAATAAATCAGGTTTAAATTTTAAATTGCCCTTTATTCAAAACGTTGCGTATTTGGACAAAAGAGTATTAAACTTAGACAATCCTCCAGAAGAGGTAATTGCAGCAGACCAAAAAAGGTTGATTGTAGATGCTATCGCTAGATTTAAAATAGTTGATCCGTTAAAATTTTATATATCAGTAGGAAATGAAAGGGTTGCAAGACAAAGACTTGCAACAATTATCAATTCAAGAATAAGAGGAGTTCTAGGTAAACAAGAACTTGCCACTCTGTTATCAAAAGATAGAGCAAAACAAATGTCAATAATCCAAAATGATGTAAACACTGAAGCGCAAAACTTTGGAATAGAGATTGTTGATGTTCGAATTAAAAGAGCAGACTTACCACAAGCAAACAGTGAAGCGATTTATGCACGTATGCAAACTGAACGACAAAGAGAAGCAAAAGAATTTAGGGCCCAAGGTGCAGAGATAGCAACACGAATTAAGTCTACCGCAGACAAAGAGGTTACAGTAATTCTAGCAAACGCTAAGAAAAAATCTGAAATTATGAAAGGTGAAGGCGACGGCCAAAGAAATAAAATATTTGCTGATGCTTTTGGGCAAGATCCACAATTTTTCAGCTTTTACAGAGCAATGCAATCTTATGAGAAATCACTCATAGGCGGAGACACATCTTTAATACTTTCACCAGACAGTGATTTCTTTAAATTTTTTGGAAAATCAGGTCTAGTTAAAAAAAACTAATTTAAAATATGAGTGATCTTATAACGGCTATAGGATTACTTTTTTTCATAGAGGGACTTTTACTTGCCATGTTTCCGTCAAGAATAAAAAATATGTTAAAGCTAATAGAAACTATGCCCGAAAATAAGTTAAGATATTCTGGAATTTTTTTCTTATTTATAGGATTTGTTATAATTTGGTATATGAGAAGCTAAATGAAAATACTTAAAAAATTAATAATAGTTTTTTTAATTACATCTTATTCTAGCAATATAAATGCTAATACCAGACCCGACTCTTTTGCTGATTTAGCTGAAAAACTCATGCCATCAGTCGTTAACATTTCAACTACTCAAACTATTCGTACAACAAATAATAATCAATTTCCTTTCCAATTTCCTCCGGGATCGCCCTTTGAAGATATGTTTAAAGAATTCCAAAGACCAACTGAGCGAAAAGCCTCATCTTTGGGATCTGGTTTTATAATAAAAAAAGAAGGCGTTGTAGTAACAAATAATCACGTTATCGCTAATGCCGAGGATATAATCGTAAGAATTGGTGATAAGGAATATAAAGCAGAAGTTTTAGGCTCAGATCCTTACGCAGATGTTGCAGTTTTAAAAATTAAAGATAGCAAAAATGATTTTAAAGTTGTGGAGTTTGGTGACTCGGATAAAGCAAGAGTTGGAGACTGGGTTGTGGCAATTGGAAATCCTTTTGGATTAGGTGGCACTGTAACTTCAGGAATTATTTCAGCAAGAAATAGAGATATTAATTTAACACGTTACGATGATTTTATTCAAACTGATGCATCTATAAATCAGGGCAACTCTGGCGGTCCTCTTTTTAATTTAAAGGGTGAAGTAATTGGAATAAACACGGCTATAATTGCTCCTGGTCAAGCTGGATCAATTGGAATTGGTTTTGCAATTCCAGCAAATGCTGCCTCAAACATTATTGATCAATTAATAAAATATGGTGAAACAAGAAGAGGTTGGCTTGGAGTTAGAATTCAAGAAGTTACCAAAGAAATAGCAGAAGTGGAAAATTTAAAAAAACCATCTGGAGCATTAGTTGCAAGTGTTGGAGAAAAAAGTCCCGCAGACAAAGCTGGTATAAAAGCTGGAGATATCATTCTTGAGTTTGATGGAAAAAAAATTGATACAATGAGAAAACTTCCTAAGGTAGTTGCAAGTACTGATGTTGGAAAAAGTGTTACGCTTAAAATTTGGAGAAATAAAAAGATGATCGATAAAAGACTTACTCTAGGTAGACTTGAGTCTTCGAGTGAGTTTAAAGAAAAGAAAGCTGAGTTACCCAAAAAAACAAAAGAATTAGACGTAGACACATTAAAAATAACTGTAAGAGATTTAAATTCAGATGATATTAAATTAAGAAACTTAGATAAAAGTTTAAAGGGAGCAGTCATTGTAGAGATATCAAAGAGAAGTCCTGTAGCAGGTTTATTAAATATAAATGATGTGATAATTGAAATACAGAAGAAAAAAATTCAAAAAATTGATAATTTAGATAATTTAATAAAAAAAGTTAAAGATAAAGGACAACCTTTATATCTAACAATTATTAATAATAATAATCAACGTAGATACCTTGGTGTAAAACTCAAATAGTTTTGAAAAGAAAAATCATTTTGTTAGCCGGTCCAACTGCATCAGGTAAAACAAAATTAGCAATTCATTTAGCAAAAAAAATTGATGGGGAAATAATTAATGCGGATAGCATGCAAGTATACAAAGATTTTCAAATTTTATCGTCTAGACCAAGTAAAAATGAATTAAGATTAGCAAAACATCATTTATATGGATTTCAATCTTCTGGATCTGTTTTTTCTACAGGAAAATGGCTTAAACTTGCTGCAGATAAAATCAATAAAATAGTCAAAAAAGATAAAGTTCCAATATTAGTAGGGGGAACTGGTCTATATTTTAAGGCAATAACTGATGGTATAAGTAAAATACCAAACATTAAATTTTCTGATAGAAATAGCATAAGAAATCTTCATAAAAAATTAGGTCAGAAAGAATTTTATAAGAAATTAATTAAACTAGACCCTATTTCAAAAAAAAAAATTTCCCCATCTGACACTCAAAGAACACTTAGAGCATATGAGGTTAAAAAATTTACAAAAAAATCAATTTACCAGTGGGCAAAAAAAACAAAACCGTTATTTAAAAATTATGTATTTAATAAATTTTTTATTAATACACCAAAAAACCAACTACTAAAAAATATTGAGTTGAGGACTAAATCTATGATTGAAAAAAAGTGTATTAATGAAGTCATAAAGTTTAAAAAAAAAAGGCTAAAAAAAACATTATCATCCAATAAGATAATTGGAGTCCAAGAAATTCAAAGGTTTTTGAGTGGAGATTTAGATCAAAAAAATCTCATAGAATTAATGAACATTAAAACTAGACAATATGCTAAAAGACAAAAAACTTGGTCTAGAGCTCATATGAGTGATTGGCACATGATATATTCAAGTAATTCTTCTATTCTTTTAAAAAAAATTTTAAATCTTGTTAGCTAAAACTTGACCAAAAGAGATTCTCCGGTAGATTGTATAAATGCCTAAATTATTTACTGGTGCAGAAATTGTTTTTAAAGCCTTAGAGGATCAAAAAGTTGATTATATTTTTGGTTATCCTGGCGGGGCTGTTCTTCCAATTTATGATGAACTGAAAAATCACAAATCAATTAAACATATTTTAGCGAGACATGAACAAGGTGCAGGACATGCTGCTGAAGGCTACGCTAGGTCAAGTGGTAAACCTGGCATCTTGTTAGTTACCTCTGGTCCTGGCGCAACTAATGCTGTTACAGCTTTAACAGATGCTTATATGGACTCAGTCCCTTTAGTTTGTATCTCTGGTCAAGTACCAACACATTTAATTGGCACCGATGCTTTTCAAGAATGTGACACGACCGGCATCACTCGACCCTGCACAAAACATAATTGGTTGGTTAAAGATGTAAATGATCTTGCAAGAGTTTTACATTTAGCTTTTGAAGTAGCCACAACAGGAAGACCTGGTCCCGTATTGGTTGATATTCCAAAAGACATTCAATTTAAAAAAGGGAAATATAGCTTTTCTAAAAGCACTCTTAAGAAAAAACTAAATGGCAGAGCTACACATAAAACTTCAAATAAAGAATTAGATAAATTTATTGATTTACTAAAAAAATCTTCGAAACCAATTTTTTACACTGGAGGAGGAGTAATTAATTCTGGGCCTCAAGCCAGCGAATACCTGAGAGAGTTAGTTTCTTTAACTGGATTCCCAATCACTTCAACATTGCAAGGATTAGGTGCTTACCCTGGAGACGACCCGCAATTTTTAGGAATGTTAGGTATGCACGGAACATTTGAAGCTAATAACGCAATGCACGATTGTGATTTAATGATTAACATTGGTGCAAGATTTGATGACAGAATAACCGGAAAAGTTGATGAGTTTTCCCCTGGATCAAAAAAAATACATGTTGATATTGATCCATCCTCTATTGGCAAAAATATAAAAGTTGATTTAGCAATAGTAAGCGATGTTTCAAAATTCTTAAAATCTTTAATAAAGAGATTTAAAGAAAAAAATAAAAATTTTTTAAGCTCTAACAAACAGAAAACATCAAAATGGTGGAGCACTATTGAAAAGTGGAGAGAAAAAAAGTCTCTTAACTTTATTAATAGTAACAAAATAATCAAACCTCAACATGCAGTTCAAAGACTATATGAGTTAACGAAAGACAAAGACACATTTGTGACAACTGAAGTTGGCCAACATCAGATGTGGGCCGCACAACATTACAAGTTCAATAAGCCTAACAGATGGATGACCTCTGGAGGATTAGGTACTATGGGGTATGGTTTACCAGCCGCAATCGGTGTTCAAATAGCCAATCCTGGCAAATTAGTAGTAGATATAGCTGGAGAAGCTTCAGTTTTAATGACGATGCAAGAGATGTCTACAGCAGTGCAATATAATTTGCCAATTAAAATTTTCATTTTAAACAATGAATACATGGGTATGGTTAGACAATGGCAAGAGTTGTTACATGAAAAAAATTATTCTGAAAGTTATACCGCTGCATTACCTGACTTTGTAAAACTTGCTGAATCATATGGATGCGTTGGTATAAGAGCAAAAACTCCCGATGAACTTGATGAGAAAATTAAAGAAATGGTTAACATCGATAGACCTGTAATTTTCGATTGTTTAGTTGATAAAGCCGAAAATTGTTTTCCAATGATACCTTCAGGCAAACCTCATAATCAGATGATTTTAGGACCTGAAGAAGAGGAAGAAATTTCTGAAGAAGGAAAGATTTTAGTTTAATGGCAAAATCAAAATCAGCGTATAGCGTACCTGGTAAAATTGGAAAAATAGAGCGTCACATTATTGTCATTTGGGTAGATAATGAGGCAGGTGTTTTAGCCAGAATAGCAGGTTTATTTTCTGGCCGAGGGTATAACATTGAGTCTTTAGCTGTGGCTGAAGTAGACAAAAAGAAACACATATCAAGAATTACTATTGTGACAGAGGGGACTCCCCAAGTAATTGAACAAATAAATCTTCAACTAAAGAAGCTAGTTCCAGTTCATAAAGTGGCTGATTTCAAACGTACAGATAAAGATATTTTATTTAGAGAATTGGCACTTTTTAAAATGCTTGCAAATTCTAAAAAACAAGAGAAAATAAAAAAGATTTGTAAAAATTTTAATCCTGTTGTTTTAGATAAGTCAAAAAAATCTTTTGTTATACAAGTAACAGCTCTTAGAGCGGATATTGATAAATTAGCACTTGATTTAAAAAGATACGGTCTTATAAGCACTTCTAGAACTGGTGCAGTTGCAATGACCAAAGGTGCTCAAATTTTTAGTTAAAAGGACAAGATATGAAAACTTATTACGATAGAGATACGAATAAAGATTTAATAAAAAATAAAAAAGTTGCAATTTTTGGTTACGGCAGTCAAGGCCATGCGCACGCGCTTAACTTAAAGGATAGCGGTGTAAAAGAAGTTGTTGTAGCTTTAAGAGAAGGGTCCTCAAGTATAAAGAAAGCTGAGAGTGCAGGTTTAAAAGTAATGTCCCTTTCTGATGCTGCAGCTTGGGCTGATGTTGTCATGATGCTAACTCCTGATGAATTACAGTCAGAGATTTATAAAAATCATATTGAACAAAGGATGAGGGAAGGAACAAGTTTAGCATTTGCTCATGGTTTGAATATTCATTTTGATTTAATCAAAGCAAGAAAAGACTTAGATGTTTTTATGGTCGCGCCTAAAGGACCTGGTCATACAGTAAGAAGTGAATATCAAAAGGGTGGAGGAGTGCCTTGTCTAATGGCTGTACACAAAGATAGCTCAGGAAAAGCAAAAGACTTAGCTTTATCCTATGCTTCTGCAGTCGGAGGCGGCAAAGCGGGAATAATAGAAACAACTTTTAAAGATGAGTGCGAAACAGATTTATTTGGTGAGCAAACTGTTTTGTGTGGAGGATTAGTTGAGTTAATTAAAAATGGATTTGAAACTTTAACAGAAGCTGGATACCCACCTGAGATGGCATACTTTGAGACGCTTCATGAAGTAAAACTAATCGTAGACTTAATTTATGAAGGAGGAATAGCTAATATGAATTACTCAATTTCTAATACAGCTGAATACGGAGAGTATGTTTCAGGTAAAAGAATAGTAGATTCAAAAACTAAAGAAAAAATGAGAGAAGTTTTAAAAGATATTCAATCAGGTAAATTTACAAAACAATGGATGAACGAACATAAATCTGGTCAAAAAAACTTTCTCAAAATGAGAAAAGATTTAGCGGAGCATCCGATAGAAAAAGTTGGTAAAAACCTTAGAGCTATGATGCCGTGGATTGGAAAAAATAAATTAGTCGACAAAGACAAAAATTAACCCAATCTGACCCAAAATTCATACTAATTTAATTTAAGTATTTGCATATTCTCTTTTTGCGAGTAATATACTTTTCAGTTTATGAGCGACAAAAATAGAATTATAATTTTTGATACAACAATGCGTGATGGTGAGCAGTCACCGGGTGCAACAATGAGTTTAGAGGAAAAAATTCAAATAGCACGAACTTTCGATGAACTTGGAATTGATGTTATAGAAGCAGGTTTTCCCATTGCGTCTCCAGGGGACTTTGAAGCCGTTACTGAGATAAGTAAAGTTTTAAAAAAATCTATTCCTGCTGGACTTTCAAGAGCTACAAAAAAAGATATAGATGCTTGTAAGGACTCTTTAAAACATGCAAAAAGATTTAGAATTCATACTTTTATTTCAACAAGTCCGTTGCATATGAAGCACAAACTTAATAAATCTCCAGATGAGGTTTTAGGGTTAATCAAAGAAAGTGTTACTTATGCTAGTAAGTTTACTGACGATGTCGAATGGTCTTGCGAGGACGGAACTAGAACAGATCTTGATTTTATGTGTAAATCTGTTGAACTTGCCATTAAATGTGGAGCTAGAACAATAAATATTCCTGACACTGTTGGTTATTCTGTTCCATCAGAATTTAAAAAAATTATTGAAACTTTAATTAATAAAGTCCCTAATATAGATAAAGCAATATTATCTACACATTGCCATAATGATTTAGGTCTAGCAGTTGCTAATTCTTTAGCAGGAGTGATGGCAGGAGCTAGACAAATTGAATGTACAATAAATGGGATTGGTGAGAGAGCAGGTAATGCAGCTTTAGAAGAAGTTGTAATGGCAATGAGAACTAGAAATGATTTAATGCCTTTTACGACAGGAATCAATACAAAACTTTTAAGCAAAGCATCAAAAATAGTTTCGAACGCAACTGGTTTCCCAGTACAATTTAATAAAGCTGTAGTTGGGAAAAATGCATTTGCTCATGAGTCAGGAATACATCAAGATGGAATGTTAAAAAATAGAAACACTTATGAAATCATGACACCAGAGAGCGTTGGAGTTAAAAAAACTTCATTAGTAATGGGAAAACACTCAGGCAGGCATGCTTTTAGAGATAAATTAACAGATATGGGATATGTTGATGTTACTGATGATATTATTGATGTGGC
Organism: uncultured Pelagibacteraceae bacterium; assembly: GCA_902530455.1. GTDB lineage: Bacteria > Pseudomonadota > Alphaproteobacteria > Pelagibacterales > Pelagibacteraceae > Pelagilacustribacter. The sequence goes on from CACAAD010000007.1 coordinate 24,066, forward strand.
TTTTGGAAAATTTAAGATTTTAGCTGATAAAAAGAAACATGTTTATGATGATGATATAGCAGCATTAGTTGATGACAGCTTAATTAAAGAAGATAATGTAATTAAATTAAAATCTTTAAAAGTATTTGCTGGTACAGGAGAGCCTCAAAAAGCAGTAATGAAACTTGAAGTAATGGGCGAAGTAAAAGAAGCCTCTGAATCTGGAGACGGACCTGTAGACGCGATATTTAAATGTATTAAAAAATTATACCCACACGAAGTGAACTTGTTGCTTTATAATGTTCACGCGGTAACAGAGGGAACCGATGCTCAGGCTACGGTTAGTGTAAGAATTGAGGAAAACGGCAAAACAACAGTCGGGCAAGCTGCTAACACAGATACATTGGTTGCATCGGCAGACGCATATTTGAATGCGCTCAATAAATTAATAATAAAAAGAAAAAAAACTGCTCCAGAACCAATGGACTTGAGTGGTTCAAAATATATAAGGGAAAAAGATGGCACTATTTAAATCATTATCAGGAATATCTGGAATGTGGTCACAAGATATGGCTATAGATCTAGGCACAGCAAACACTTTAGTAGTTTTAAAAAGTCAAGGAGTAGTTCTAAACGAACCTTCAGTTGTAGCAGTAATAACAGATGGGGGAAAAAAATCAGTTTTAGCAGTAGGTGATGAAGCTAAAACTATGTTAGGTAGAACCCCGGGTAACATAGCAGCCATTAGACCGCTTAAAGATGGAGTAATTGCTGATTTCGTAGTCACTGAGGAAATGATTAAACACTTTATTAAAAAGGTACATAAAAAAACTGCTTTTGCTAATCCTAGAATATTAATTTGTGTTCCGACTGGATCAACCCCAGTTGAAAGGAAAGCCATTCAAGACTCTGCACTTGCTGCAGGAGCGAGAAAAGTTCAATTGATAGAGGAGCCAATAGCAGCTGCTATTGGAGCTGGACTTCCAATATCAGAAGCTACTGGTTCAATGGTAGTAGACATTGGTGGCGGAACAACAGAAATAGCAGTCATGTCGTTAGGTGGAGTTGTATATTCAAAATCTCTAAGAGTAGCAGGAGATGCTATGGACGGATCAATAATAAATTATATGAGAAAGAAATTTAATTTATTAATCGGTGACTCAACAGCTGAAAAAATAAAAAAGGAGATAGGAACTGCAGTTCCAACAGGAAATAACACTTTTTTAATGAAAGGGAGAGACATAAGATCTGGAACTCCAAAAGAAATATCATTGACAGAGGAAGATGCTTGCGAGGCTTTGATGCCTATTTTAAATCAAATGCTAGCAGGTATAAAAGAGGCTCTAGAAAATACTCCTCCAGAATTATCAGCAGACTTAGTAGACATGGGTCTTGTTTTAACAGGTGGTGGTGCTTTGTTAAGAAATATTGATAAATTAATTTCA